>CACITD010000019.1 GCA_902589475.1 uncultured Alphaproteobacteria bacterium
TGTTGCTCAGAACCTGAACCGATTTCTCTGCCCCCAAATGGCCCTTTCCGCGGCTCGCCAGGATTAACAAAGATTTTGTAAACTAATTCTAAGTCTTCAAACTTTCGGTCATTTTCGTCACAAATTCTCTTCAGTGTATTGAGGCGTTCCGTCATGCGTTCCTTGTCTATGGCTACTGCTAGCCAGCCATCTCCATGCTTTACTACTCTGCGCAACGCCGGATTTGCTATGCCGCCGATTAGGATGGGTGGGTGCGGTTTCTGGTGAGATCCGGGTATCGAATAAATTTTTGGAAACTCATAGGTTTGTCCATCAAAACTTATCTCTCCGCCTTTTGATAAGCGTTTAAAAATTTCGATGTATTCATCCGTTACGATACCTCTTTTATCAAAATCGTACGTTTTCATAACCTGAAATTCTTCTTGTAACCAGCCAACGCCAGCACCAAGAATTATTCTTCCCTCAGAGAATTGGTCCATGGTAATTAGCATCCGAGACAATAATACTGGATTTCTATAGGGAATAATTAATACTGCGGTACCAATTTTGATTCTTTCTGTCACACCGACTAGTACACCCATCGTGGCAAGCGGCTCCATCAGTGGTTCGGTAAGCGGAGCGGGAAAACTTCCATCAGCACTATATGGGTATTTTGAATTAATTGCAGACGGGAAGACAACATGATCAGCGAGCCATATGGAATCAAAGCCCACCTTTTCTGAGAATTTAGCTAACTCTATAATTGTCTTTGGTTGGGCTAGGGATCCATAAATCCCTAAATCAATCCCAAATTGTTTTATACTAGCCATGGCCCACCTTTTACAAAACGATTGCTGATTAAATCACAGTTTAAAGTAAGCAGTCTACTCCAGCATTTTTTGCAATATCTTTAATTATTGTGTGAAGGTTATCGTTGATTGGAATACCAGATTTAAGTCGCATAGCCTTTGATATTTGTTCGGGTTCGCCAGGCAGCAATACTGGTTCATTGGGATCAGCTGGAGTTACTTTTTTTAGTGTATCAATAACAATCTCGATATCTTTGTTGAAATCCTCTATTGGTCGAAAGCTCTCAGGGTTTATAGCTTGAAAAAAGTGACCCAAGTCATCTGGTGTATCTGTGGCAGCATTTTTCACACGAACAGGGGAAAAAGATGCGCCGGGCATGACACCACTTAGAACATGAGAGAATAGGGCTAGCCCATATCCCTTGTGTCCACCTAGTGTGGTGCCAATGCCTCCAATTGGGTTCAAGCCTCCGTTGTCACGGTTTTCGAAAATTTTCAATGCGTCCTTGGGAATAGTTATTGATGTTCCCTTCGCGTCATTTACCCATCCAATTGGCAGGCTTATCTCTTTTAGGTTGTGAACTTTTACTTTATTAACTGCTGCAACGGTGGTCGCAAAATCTAAAACTAGGGGAGGATATTTTCCGGCAGGCGTAGAAAAAGCGAAAGGATTTGTGCCTAAAATCGGCTGTGTACCATGAGTCGGTACCATTGATATGCCACGTGTCGATGTTGTGACAACACCAATCATTCCTTTCGCCGCTGCCAGCTCTGCGTAATAACCCGCAGCTCCAAAATGATGCGAATTACGTACACAGACTGTCCCGATATCGAAGATTTTAGCCTTCTCTATAGCCATCTGCATCGCTTTAACGGAGACAGGATGGCCAAGTCCTCTATCCGCATCGAGTAAAGCCGTTGTCTTACGCTCCCGAACTATTTCAGTATTGGGTCTTATATTTAAGGCGCCCCGTTGCTTCGTTTCTTCATATTGGCGAAGCATATTGATACCGTGTGAGTCTACACCGCGCAAATCGGTTTCAACCATTACATCGGCTGTAACCTCTGCATCTGATTCAGACATGCCCCATGCTAAAAGGATGGTAAGTATTTGTTCTTTTAAAACGGTTGCAGGGTATAAATGCACTTCTGGTTTGATTGATGTATTCACGGTAGGTTTTCACCTCCCTCGTATCGTCGCCATGCGCTCATTTGCTGTGCGGAGGTCTTACAATGTAGAACAACAGGACGATCTTTAATATTAAATGCCTTTGAAACTTTTTCCTCAATTTCGTCCTCATTGGAAATTGTCAGTCCTGCAGCACCAAAGGACTCCGCCCATTTTGTAAAATCTGGGTTAGTTAGTTTTGTGGCATTCATAAAAGCGCGATTTGGATAACGAACATAAGAATGCATCCCAATAGTCCCATACATTGAATTGTCAGAGATAATAATAGTTGGGTTGATATTATATTGCCGCGCCGTGGCAATTTCGTTACCCATCATGAGTATCCCTCCATCTCCAATGAAGCAAACGACTTGGTCATTAGGACGTCTTAGACCAGCAGCAATTGCCATTGGCACGCCTGATCCCATGGCGCCCACGACAGACGATAAAAACACGTGTGATTGTTTAAAGTTTATATATCTGTGAACAAAGCTCCCGAAATTGCCGGCGTCAGTCGTTATCGCCGCTGTATCGGATAAATGTTTATCAACTTCACTAACTACAGCGGCAAAGTTCACGCCGTCAGTTGTGCTATCCCAAGTTTTATTTGTAAGTTGGATGTGGATTTTGTTCAGTTTTTCTATCCATTTTAGGCGTTCTTTTGTAATCTTTGGTGTTTTACGATCCAAGAGCGCCTCTATCACTTCTTTGGGACTTGCTGGAATGCCTAGCATGGGATGCCAAACTCTCCCAACTTCATTTGCATCTGGCCAAACATGTACTAAAGGGATTTGGGGCTGAGGTGCTGTTGGAAAGGTGTACGATTGACTAACAGTATCCGTCAGCCTTTCTCCTAATGCGATCAAAAGGTCAGCTTTTTTCATTTCATCAATTAAGGGGCCTGGGACACGTATCCCCATGTAGCCTCCATAATTGGGATGCTGAGAATCGAATAAATGTGGCCTTCTGTGAGTTGGACAAATTGGAAGAGCATATGTTTCAGCTAAGGTATTTAGTTTGGATAGCACACCTTTTTCCGAGACCACCTCAGCTAACAGCGCGCCCCCGACCAACACAAGTGGGCGTTGAGAAGCTGATATCATATCAACTAAAGTATCAATATCTTTAGCCCGCGGGCTCGCGCTGACTTTCGCGGCAGGGCCTACGGCATTGATCCTCGTTTTCTGATCGAAAATATCTTCGGGCATTACTACCGCAACAGGGCCAGGCGTTCCACTCTCTGCCAGGTGAAATGCTCTTGCTAAAATCTCTGAAGCCATATCAGGTTGATTAACTTCAAAGACTGCCTTTGTTATGTCAGCTAGTAATAGTGAGTAGTTTTGTTCTTGAAGGGCAAGTCTACCAAAATCATTACGTTCAACCTGTCCTATTATTACTATCAAAGGGGTCGCATCATGATAGGCGGAATGCAGAGCAACCATGCTATTTGCAAGTCCTGGACCACGGCTCACCATTGCAACACCTGCGCGATTCCTCAGCCGTCCATCTGCAACAGCCATAAATGCTGCTCCAGCTTCATGCCTGCAAACTACAGTCTTTATAGCATTATGGTTTATTAGGATGCTCGAAAGCCCTACGTAACTTTCACCTGGCACACAAAAAATTTGATCAACATTATGAAGTTCTAGACCCGAGGCTATTATATTGGCTACCGTTTCAGACATTTTAACCTCGCTTCTAATTAAGGCGAATTTTGAATTCAGAGATCTTGCTGCAATGTTGGGTTATAATTTGAGTCATACCACCAATTCATATACTCACCATAAGAAATCGGTGGATACTTGGCTGGATTATTTTGTGACTTACATGATGATAGGCACTCGATTTGACTATGAAGATGGGGACCAAAAAAGAAAGGGATGGCATATCGAGAATTTTCCGCGGGTGGAAGAGCGCGATGAGGTGTGGATCTGTAACGACCATTCGTCCATCGGTCTAGCATATCACCGCTATTTACTACTATGGAGTCAGCAACATATGGAACATCTAGCCACTCGTCAGTATCAGTTTGAATTTGTAAGCCCGGTGCTTCACTTTGCGCAAGGAATGTCAGAAAATTCGAATCTGTATGAGGAGCGATGCCATATTGATTTTTTATTGCGTCTTTGACTGCAGGGTAATGAGATAATCTAAAAGAAAATTGGCTTTCCCAAAACGCATTTTCGAAAGTTGACGCTGGCATATCAAGTGAAATTGCAAGGGGTGCAAGAAGTTGCTTAGCTAATTTGTCGATCGCGTCTGTGTACTCTAAAATTTTTTCTTTGAAACCTGGAAAGTTTTTTGGCCACTCGTTTGGCCCAGCGAACCTTGTCCTTGATTTTACTAGAGGATCATCCGCGGATCTCTCTCTCTTAACAAAAAACGCCTCGTTCATATCTAATTTAGCATTTGGATCACTTGCTCCGGACGTTCTGACATTATAACGCCCCATTCCCATATATCCGTTATTGTGGGAATTCATTAAAACAGAGTTCTTAAATTCCGTTGATTGGTTATGAAAACGTTGGGCCTCTTTGAAAGTTTGTTCGATTAAATCTTGTGAGATCCCGTGGTTGATTAAAATTAAAAACCCTTTACTCAAAAAAGCTGGTTCAAGGTTTTGTGCGATGGTGTACTCTCTGTGTGGATCGTCTCCAAATAGTGGAGCTAAATCAATAATTGGTATATCGTTTTCCGTTGTAACTGTCGTTTTTTTTGACATGATCTTGAACGCTAGCCTTTAAATTTGACACTTTAAAATTCTTAAACTTATTGGATTATAATTAAACATTATTAAACAACTACCTATTTTTAACATCTATGTTGTATGTTGCTTGGTTTAGGGGCTAATTGTTCTTAAGAATAACTTTTAGCAAAGCCTAAAAATTAGAAAGAGAGAGATCGTATGGACATTGGCGTATTTATTTTTGACACAGACTATAGTGTAGACATAGCTGAATTGGCGAAAGAACTGGAGGCTCGCAACTACGAGTCGTTGTTTGTGCCAGAGCACACTCATATACCCACAAGCCGACAGTCTCCTTTTCCAGGAGGCGGTGATTTACCGCGCCAATATTCTCATACTCTTGACCCATTTGTATCGCTAGGTTTTGCTGCTGCTGCTACCGACCGACTCAAAGTGGGTACAGGAATCTGTTTGCTTCCTCAAAGAGAGGCCATTGTTACAGCAAAGTCAGTTGCTAGTTTAGACCTTATGTCAAAGGGTAGATTTGTTTTAGGCCTAGGAGGAGGATGGAATATTGAGGAGATGGAAGACCATGGAGTTAAATACAACCGTCGTTTCGCAATGATGAGAGAACGTGTGCTGGCCATGAAGTCGTTGTGGATGGACGAGGAGGCAGAGTTTTCAGGTGATTTTGTTAAATTTGAAAAAAGTTGGGCTTATCCTAAACCGTATCAGAAACCTCACCCTCCAATACTCATGGGTGGAGAAACCGACTATACATTAAAACGCGTCGTTGATTATTGTGATGGTTGGTTCCCCAGAGGAAGAGGAGGATTTGATCCTATGGAAAGCGCCAATCGCCTCAAGGATATGGCGGATGAAGTGGGACGAGATATCAATAGCCTCTCCATCAGTGTGTTCGGTGCGCCGCCAAAGCCAGAGGTGTTAGATACTTATAGAAAGGCAGGTATTGATAGAGCTCTTTTTGCCCTGCCATCGGAAGATAAAGACACCGTTTTTAAAACTCTTGATAAACTTCAGAGTCTTTTCGATTAGGTACCCAATAAATACCGTACATTATTACTTTGGTTGAATACTAATGCTCTAGTTGATCGTTGCCAAAGGAAGGCTTTTGTAAATAGTGCAAAATGCGTGTAGTGTTGAGTCGACACTTTTGAGGGTAGTTGATGCGCAGATATAGAAATACGAAAATAGTTGCTACACTGGGGCCATCAACCAGAACTAAACGACAAATTCGCGCACTAATAATGGCCGGTGTAGACGTATTTAGGCTAAATTTTAGTCACGGTGAACATTCTGATAAAAAATCACGGGTGATTGCTATCCGAGAACTCGAAAAGGAACTAGACCGCCCTGTCTCTATCATGGCAGATCTGCAAGGCCCAAAATTGCGGATTGGAGAATTTAAAGATGGGGAAGTAGAATTAGCCCCTGGCGATAATTTTAGCCTCGATTTGAAAGAAAAACTGGGGTCCAAAAGCCGTGTCCAGCTTCCGCATACGGAAATTTTTGATGCGGCGGAAGCGGGTATGGATCTCCTTTTGGATGATGGAAGAATTAGGTTGCGGGTGCAGAAAGTAAGTAAATCTGTGATTGATACAAAAGTTGTTACGGGAGGGCGGCTATCTGCTAGAAAAGGCGTTAATGTGCCTGGTGTTACACTCGGATTATCTGCCCTAAGCGAAAAAGATAAATCAGATCTTGAGTTTGCCTTGGGTTTGGGTTGCGATTGGATAGCCTTATCATTTGTTCAACGGCCGAGTGATGTTAAAGAGGCGAGGAAATTAATCGAGAACCGTGCAGCAGTTCTAATAAAATTAGAAAAACCCGCGGCTATTGATCACTTAGAGGAATTAATGACCTTGACGGATGCGGTTATGGTGGCCCGTGGCGACCTCGGTGTTGAATTACCTCCTGAAAAAGTACCAGGCTTGCAAAAAAAGATTGTTAAGCTCTGCAGAAAATGGGGGAAACCTGTTGTAGTTGCCACACAAATGTTAGACTCAATGGTCCATTCCCCGGCTCCTACACGAGCCGAAGCTTCTGACGTCGCGACGGCTGTGTACGACTCTGCCGATGCCGTTATGCTTTCTGCCGAGACGGCCGCTGGAGAGTATCCCATAGAGTCAGTTGATATGATGAACCGAATAATCTTGGAGGCGGAGGGCGATGAAGCTTATCAAGCCTCGATAACTTCTAAACAGAATGTTGTTGAACCAACTGTTTCCGACGCAATCACATTAGCTGCACGGCAAGTTGCTGAAACTGTGAATGCGAATTGTATTGTCACCTACACCACATCGGGTTCAACCACTCTTAGAGCTGCAAGAGAACGCCCTACGGTCCCAATTTTATGCGTAACCTCCAGCCTTTCGACAGCGCGACGAATGGCAATTGCTTGGGGGATACATTCGGTACATATTGATCAAGAAGAACGGTTTTCCACCGTTGTGAAGCGTGCTGTTGACATAGCTGAGACACAAGGCTTTGCGAGTTCAGGGGATCATATTGTAATTACAGCTGGTGTGCCAATGGGAAAGTCAGGATCGACAAACGTTTTGCGTATAGAGAGAATCCCATAGTTGAATTAATAAAATATAAACTTAGCTCTTGTGTGAAATTATTAAAAGGTGAACGTGGACAAGCGAGTTGGTTCTGTGTTTTGAATTCACCAACATGCCGGCGCATTACAGCTATTTCGCAGTAGAAGTTAGAGTGAGGCTTTCTTGTCTGAGAAAAATAGTAAACTCGATCAATTAGAAAAACAGTTAGGCGATAAAGTATCTGACTGTACCGAGCTGGCCGTCCAAGATTTTAATATTAAGATATCGATGGATGGTACGTGGTATTATCAAGGTACACCCATTAATAGGATTGCTTTGGTAAAACTATTTGCGAGTGTGTTAAAAAAAGATAGAAACGGTATATACTGGCTGGTGACCCCAGTGGAGCGGGGAACTATTGAGGTTGAAGACGCACCATTTCTAGCAGTCGAGGTCAACCTTGAAAAGGACCGCAGGCAAAGTATAGGCAAGTTCGTTTTTCGAACCAATTTAGATGAGATTGTCGTTTGTGGACCTGACAACCCGCTAAGAATTCAACTTGACCCTTCAACAGGAGAACCAAGACCGTATATATTAGTAAGAGATGGACTGGAAGCAAGGCTAACAAGGTCTGTCTACTATCAATTAGTAGATATCGCTATTGAGAATGAAACAGAAGGTCAGAAGGTTTTAGGAATATGGAGCAAGGAGACATTTTTTCCGCTGGGAACGATAGACGACTAATTTTATCTTTAGATGATTTTAGAAATATATTTTCGAGAGCTTTACGTCAAAATGCCATTCGAGATCAGCTGGATATTCTAGGCGATCATAATCTCAACCCGGGGATGTCTATCCCTGAAGTATCAAAACCAGCGGCTGTTTTAATCCCAGTAATAGGTAGAGACCAGGAGCCAACAATATTACTGACCAGAAGATCTGACGATTTAAATCATCATGCAGGTCAGGTAAGTTTTCCTGGAGGAAGACATGAAAAATCAGATTCAAATATGAGAGAAACGGCGCTCCGAGAGACTGAAGAGGAAATTGGATTAAAGCGAGACGCGGTCGAAGTGATTGGAGAGCTTCCTAAATACGAAACCAGAACAGGGTTCAGTGTTAAGCCAGTTGTTGGTTTAATCAAACCACCATTCGAGCTCAATGTTGATCGAAAAGAAGTGGCTGATGTCTTTGAGGTCCCAGTCTCTTTTGTTCTCGATCGTAAAAACCATGAAAGGCATAGTCGGGAGTGGCAAAACACGATGAGACACTTTTATGTTTTTCCGCATCCAAAATATTATATTTGGGGAGCGACAGCGGGTATGTTGGTTAATTTAGCAGAGCTTATTTTGGCAGCCGACGAAACGAGCAGAAATGATTCGTAAAGTTCCTGCCGAGTGGTGGATAGAAGAACCGGCGAATACGCTAATGAATGTTCTTAATAAACCTCTAGATTCGGCCCGCTTTGTTGGTGGTTGTGTGAGAAATACTATTCTAAAGCTGCCTATCTCTGATGTAGATGTGGCAACCAAGCACAGACCGAAAAAGGTTATTGGTCTACTTGAGGACTCAGGAATAAAGGTTAAAGCGACAGGACTATCGCATGGTACCGTGACGGCCTTGTTTAGTGGAGTGCGATTTGAGATAACCACCCTGCGCAGGGATATAAAGACTGATGGGCGACATGCAGTCGTGCAGTACACAGACTGCTGGCAAGAGGATGCAAAAAGACGAGATTTTACGATAAATACCTTATTGATGGATCAATTTGGTAAAATCATTGATCCTCTGAATTGCAAACAGGATATTTTAGATGGCCGTGTTGTCTTTGTTGGCTGTCCATCCCAACGCATACAAGAGGATGCTCTGAGAATTTTAAGGTTTTATAGATTTAACGCCTACTTTGGTTGTGGTTCAGCAGAGCCAAAATCGCTAGAAGCATGTAAAAAAAATGCTTACTTGGTGGGCAGTTTATCTGGAGAAAGAATACGCGAGGAGCTATTTAAAATTCTTACATCCGAAAATGTTTGCGACGCCCTAGAGCTCATGCAAGATGGTTCAATTTTTGAAAAATTATTTTCCGCAGATGTTAGACTGGCTGAACTGAAGGCCCTACTTACTTTGGAAAGAGAAAAAACGGATCCGGTTTTGAGACTAGTAACAGCATTTGGTATCAACCCTGAGTTTTTAGCTTTTAAATTGAAATTGCCAAATAAAGTTGCTGCTCAACTTGCTTTTCTAAATAGAACAGCAATTTCAGCCAACGCAGATTTGAAGTCTATAAAATTACTTTTTTATAATTACGGAGTGAAGCAGACATTAGACTTGCTGATGGTTAAATCAGCTTTGGATGAAGCTCTAATCAAAATTTATAAATATGCTCTGGAAATAAGTAGGGATTGGAAACACCCGATATTTCCAATCACAGGAAGTGACATTGTATCACTCGGAGTAACTCCTGGCATAGCAATAGGTAAAACACTGGCTGCGACAGAAAATTGGTGGATAGCTAACAACTTTGAGCCCGACCACTCGAGTTGTATAAATTGGGCAAGAAGTTTTGTTGAAAATGAGAGGAAAAAATCAGGCAATGGATAGAATATCTATAGCGGCAGATGCGCTTATCGATGCAGCAAATGCAAACACTGTGTTGAGAGAATTCCCAAACCTCTCAGCCCCAAAAAGTATTAAGGAAGCATTTTTAATACAAGACGCCGTTTTAAAAAAAAGGGGCGGAGAGGTCGCAGCTTGGAAGGTAGGCCCAGGATCCGGTGAAATGACTATCACCTGTGCCCCAATAACGGTAGATCGAGTATTTCAATCACCGGCCAAATTGGCAAATTCCAACAGACTAAAGGGTATAGAATGTGAGATAGCATTTAGGCTCGGTAATGACCTGCCAAGTATGGGAACGATGTATTCCAGAGATGATATTAAGAACTCTATAAAAACAGTAACGGTAGCTATAGAAGCTGTAGAAACACGTTTCGATAACTGGCCAGTAGCAAATCCGCTTTGGGCATTAGCTGATAATCAGAGTAACGAGGCGCTTATCATAGGAGACGAGGTTGAGTTCTTTGATGAACAACAAATAAAAGGTCTAAAAGGGCGTTTAGTTATCGACCAACAGGAGATGGTCGCAGATGCAGGGTTTCCAGGGGGGGATCCTCTAAGTTTAATTGCCAAATTAGCAAATCACATGTCAAATCGTTCGTCGGACATTCAGGCAAGAGGGCTTCGGTCGGGTGATATAATTACTACAGGTTCTTGGAATGGTGTGGATTTTGCGACACAAAATTCGTTGATAAAAGCTTATTTTAATGAGCTGGGCTCCGCTACTTTAGAATTTACTTCTTAACTGTTCTATTTGAACCTAGTCTTGGGTTCGTGTTAACCGGAACAAAAGTAGATAAATTATATCGAACTTGGCCAGGCAACGGCAGGGGGCAGGCTCATCAGGATTGCATCGACATTACCGCCCGTCTGTAATCCAAAAAGCGTCCCTCTATCATAAAGTAAATTAAATTCTACGTAGCGTCCCCGCTTAACTAATTGTGCTTGTCTCTCTTTTTTAGTCCATGCTTTGTTCATATGCCGTTTTACTATTGTTGGATATATGCTAGCAAAGGTCGAACCTACGTCTTTCGTAAAGTTAAAGTCGGTCTCGAAATTATTTGCTAATTGATCGTAGAAGATACCGCCTACGCCTCTTGGTTCATTCCTATGTTTTAGATAAAAGTATTCATCGCACCATTCCTTAAAACGGGTGTAATAAGTGTCATCGTGTTTGGTGCAAGTAGACCGAAACGCGTTGTGGAATAATTCTTTGTCTTCTGTATTAATAATCATGGGTGTGAGATCAGCTCCGCCACCAAACCATGACCGTGTTGTTGCAATGTGTCGTGTGTTCATATGAACTGCCGGTATATACGGAGACCACATATGCGCAACTAATGAAATGCCCGATGCCCAAAATTTAGGATTACTCTCTGCGCCGGGAATCTGTTTGCTAAATTCTGGCGACAGCTCTCCCATTACGGTGGAAATATTTACACCAACCTTTTCGAAAAGGCGGCCCTCCATTATTGACATCTCTCCTCCTCCTCCTCCTTCTCGATGCCATTTTTTTCGTCTAAATTTACCAGGAGGCATTGACTGTTGAGGGCCCTCGTAATCCTGTTCAAGTTTTTCAAAACTTGAACAGATTTGATCTCTTAACACTTCAAACCATTTTTGTGTTTCTAGGCGTTGGTTTTTAGTAGACAAGTACATTAAGCGCTCCGAAACTAAATAAATTCCTGAGGAATTAAAGATCAAACTAGGATTAATACAAACTAATGAAAGTATTAAAACCGAATGATATCAAAATAAAAGTGGAACAACCCCAATGAAGGATAAATTTTTATTCTGTCTCTTCGATGGTCTAAGAAGAGACATCGTACGTCAAGATACAATGCCAAATCTTTCGGCTTTTCGAGAATGTTGGGTTGATTTTCCAAATTCAAGTTCTGTTTTTCCATCTGAAACGCGCGTTCAGGTTTCAAGCTTTGTCACGGGAGCATTTCCAGGAGACGCTCAATTAGACTTGAAAAATGAGGCTGGTTTTGGTCATGGGGTAATGGCTAATGTTTTTTTTGACCCAAACCAGAGTATTGGAGCGCCATTAGATACATCAAATTTGGAAAAAATGGTGAAGGCAGAAAAATTTTATGGCCGTATACAAAAATCGATCAATTTAAGTGAAATCATGGCTTCTGCCGGCAAAGAATATTCTGTTCTAACAACAGGAAAGATTGGTAATGCCAAGCTCTTAAATTTAAATGCTAATAAATTCAACCAAAAAGTTTTTTCTATTTGGGGGACAGATATTTGCAGTAAAGCTGTTGATTTTGAAATGATAGTTGAGCGTTTTGGACCAATACCTAAACAAGATTTTCCGAATAATGCAGTAACAGAATATGCAACTAACTTACTTCTTGATTATTTTTTAAAATCAGGTTCAGCCGATCTGCAAGTTATGTGGTACAATGAGCCGGATCTATCGTTCCATTATAGAGGCATAGGATCCCCAGAGAGCCTATCCAGCATTGCATGCTTGGATAAGAGTTTTGGCCGCATATTAGATTGGTGGAGCACTGACGGTAGAAAAGATGGTTGGCATCTAATAGTTGCTTCGGATCACGCCCAAATTTCAGTCGCAAAACAAATTGATGTTTTTAGTGAATTGGAGACGGCTGGTTTCAAGGCTGGTGCTGGACTAAGTAAGGGCAATGATATAGCTCTAAAGCGGAGTTATAGTGGTCAAATCACAGTTAGGGACAGGGATGAATTATTAGTTCGAGAGATTTTACAATTTTTGCAAGCCCAACCTTGGTGTGGTTTAACATTTTCCAAACTTGGCGAAGATGGCGCCCTATTCATGGGTGACATTAATGTTTTGAATGAGAGATCTCCCGATGTCTACTTTACAATGAGGACTTTCGATGGAGCCAATCCTTTTGGTTATCCGGGATTATGTTTTGGTGATAATCCCGATATTCCTATTGGGGGTGGTATTCACGGTGGTTTGCATAGTGTTGAATTAAATAATTTGTTGATTTTTGCGGGGAATAAATTTCTGCGTCAAAAGGTGTTTGATACTCCAACCGGCATTGTTGATATACTGCCGTCCATTTTATGGGGGATGGAAATTGATATTCCTTCCTCGGTAATGGGAAGACCTTTAAAAGAAGCTTTTATTAGCCAGGGAAATTCACCTGCCTGGTGCGAGCGTATATTGAGTGCCTCAAATGGCGAATATTCGCAAAATATGCGCCTCGGCCATGTTGAAGGGGTGAATTTTCCCTATTTAAGGGGCGGGCAACGAACAAGTTGATTTGGACGTTAAAAACAAATCATCTTTGTGTTTTATTGTCTGTATTTGGGGGAACAAAGGGCGAAGTGAATTTAGCTCCACGGGCATTGGCTGGTTTATAGTGCTTTTTTAGCAGACTATCTAGGAGGTTTGCCATGTAGTGGAGATCAGTTAAAAGCATCTCCTGACTTCTATTTTCCATCTCTTTCCATGCATTGTGAATGACCTTTACACTTGCCCCACCCAGTGGCAAATCCTTTAATTGTTTGGATGTTTTTTTAATCCAATCAACGGCATTGTTGCGAGTATCTTTTGCTTCTTCAACTTTCTCCTTAAGGTTATCAAAAATCAGTCCTGCTATTTCAACAGTTGAATTATCGCAAATTGGTTTCAATGCCTTCATATGTTCGTAATCGTAGTCTGTAAGACGGAATAACGGCTTATCAAAGTATTTGAAAGTGAGATTACGAACAGACATTGCGCCTTTTAGAGCAGCAATTTTCTCAATTGTTGAACTTCCCTCCCGGATTTTTGGGCATTGCTCTTCCGATAAGTCGGCAGAATTTTTGTCAAATTTCAACCCTTCAATAGGCTGGGATTCGGCAGACTTATCGGCATTCTCAGAGATACTTTTTTTCTCTTTTTCTTGCGCGCACAAGGCAGTACTGCTGCTAAAAAGCAATAGAACGACTAAAAAAGGTTTTAAATTATCTAAAAACATTATCTATTTATAAAAGGTTATATCGGTACGACTAAGAAGATAACGCGTGCGATAGTGGTTATAAAGTAAATTACGGAAAATGGGTATGGGATATGGATCTTAATTTGCAATCGCGGGCAGACTACGAAACATGGGATGTCTCAAAAAACGCGGTAACTGGTAAAAATGGGATCGTCGTAGCGCAAGAAATTGAGGCGGCAAATATTGGAAAGCAGGTCTTATCGGAGGGAGGTAATGCAGTTGATGCCGCGGTTGCGACAGCTTTAGCCCTCTGCGTCACAGAACCATGGATGAGTGGTTTAGGAGGTGGCGGGTTTATGATTGTTTATTTAGCAAAACAAAACGCGGTCAAAGTAGTAGACTTTGGAATGATATCACCTTTGCAACTTCAGGTTTTAGATTATCCTCTCAGCGGAGAAGCAGGAGGCGATTTGTTTGGCTGGCCAGCCGTTGAAAACGACGCTAATATACATGGCGCTAAATCAATAGCTGTTCCAGGTTCGGTAGCAGGTTACTCATTAGCTATCGATCAATACGGGCGCAGGAGCTGGTCGGAACTTTTAGGCCCGATAATTAAACTTGCGGAAAGAGGTCACCGAAAAACGTGGTGGACAACGTTGAATGTCGCTGCAGAGGCACGGGTGCTTAAACACTACAATGATACGGCACAAGTTTGGTTGCCCAATGAAACGGTTCCAAGTGTGCCACAAGATTTAAATGATGATTTCCTAAAATTAGGAAAGTTAGCATCTACATTTCAATTGCTGAGTGATAATGGCGCCGAGTACTTTTATAAAGGCGAACTAGCAAAAGACATAGTAGACGATGTTCGAGCTGCTGGCGGTAGACTGTCGATAGAAGATTTTCAGAATTATGCGGCAACCATCAAAGACCCTTTAATTTCCGTGTACGATGGTCTTTTAGTTAATTTAGAGCCAAACTATTCGGCGGGCCCGACATTTGCCGATGCTTTGTCCAGATTGCCAGATTTTGAACATACTAAGTTAGAGGCTGAAAAACATTTTGCGATCGCCGAAGCATTAATTGAAGCCTATCAACATCGCTTGAATACGATGGGGCATGCGGGTGATTTCGGTGATAGAAGTTGCACAACTCATATTAATACACTGGACGCAGACGGCAATATGGTTGCAATGACAACGACGCTACTATCAAGATTTGGTTCGCGATTTATATCACCGTCCACAGGCATTCTCATGAATAATGGTATCAATTGGTTTGATCCGCGACAAGGAAGGCCAAACTCGGTTGCCCCCGCAAAAAAGCCTCTTTCAAATATGTGTCCTCTCATCGCTCTTAAAAATGGGCAACCGTTTCTTTCTCTTGGAGCGTCCGGAGGAAGAAAGATACTCCCTTCTGTGTTTCAAATAGCTTTATATATTGAAAAATTTTCCATGACCCTACAGTCTGCTTTGGCGTACCCAAGAACAGACGTTAGTACGTTAGACAAAATTATATATGATCCACGGTTTAGCGATCAAACGACTAAAGAACTAGGAAAACTAGCGCCGTTAAAAGTTTGGGAACCAACGGTGTTTCCGTCGGCATATGCCGTGCCGTCCGGTATACACATCGTCGATGGTATCGCTAGCGGGGCTGCGCATCCATTCTCGCCGCTCGCAGCAGCTGTGGCTTGTTAGTTAACTATTCCGCCAAAAGGAGCTATTTTAAAAGTCAGTACACCTGCCGTTGTGTTGCCAATCCCCGAAGCGAGTTGGTTCAGGGCCCTCGTACCCGCCAATCTCACCTGCTTTGACATCGTTGGGCGGTTTAGGCGCTACACTAGCTCTTGCATTGTTTGGAGCGGTGGACTGGCTTCTAGTCGGCGGCTTTGGATTGCGAGAAATAAATTTTCTTGATTTCTGTGAAGTGCTCATACCCGTTGATATAGTCAGCCTATCTTAGAAAATCAACCATTAGAATTGAATGTCTTCCTAAATTACGATACATGGTCGTATAGATAAGGACTGATTGAATGTTTTATGGCAAATAATAAAAAGATTGTTTCATTGCCCCGGGCCGTAGCATTAGATCTGCTAAATTCTATTTTTGCTAAAAAACGAACGCTCGACCAAGCAATTTTTACTTGTAAAACTTTCGGTACTTTAACACCATCTGATAGAAGCTTTGCTCGGCTTCTTACTGTAACGGTCATACGCAGAGCTGGTCAGATAGACAGTGTAATACAGTGCTTTCTTCGAACAGGAATGCCCAGCGGCGCGCGAAATTTTAAAAATATTTTGCGCTTAGCCTGTGCAGAAATTCTCTTTCTAGATGGTAAATCTCACGCTGCTGTGGATTCCGCAGTGACATTAGTTGAGGCAAAAAAGCTCCCACACTATAAAGGTTTAGCAAATGCAGTATTAAGGCGATTAGCGAGTGAAGGCAAAAAAAAATTAAAACGTTTTCCAGTTAGACTGAACTATCCTAACTGGTTAATTGATTCTTGGACTAATCAATATGGCTTAGAAAAAGCCGAAAAAATTTTTGAGATATGTGTACAAGAACCAATGCTTGATATCTCTGTAAAGTCTGACCCTTCTTACTGGGCTAAAAAATTAGACGGTCAACTTTTGGTAAGTGGTTCGATTAGGCGCAAGTTTTCTGGGCGCATTGAAAATCTTCCTGGATATGATGAAGGAGCGTGGTGGGTTCAAGATGTAGGCGCTACCTTACCAGTTCAATTATTTGGGAAACTGGACGGAGCAAATGTGTTAGATGTGTGCGCTGCACCTGGAGGAAAGACAGCACAGCTTTTATGCGGTGGTGCGAATGTTACCGCTATAGATATATCCAACGTTAGAATAAGACGCTTAAAAGAGAATTTAGACCGGCTTGGGTTAAAAGCAGAATTGATTCATGCCGATATAAAAAAGTGGACCACAAGTAGATTATTTGATTTTATTATTTTAGATGCGCCATGCTCAGCAACAGGTACAATTCGCAGAAATCCAGACGTTTTGATACATAAAACGTATCAGGACGTTCAGAAGCTTAGTATTGTTCAAATGGAAATTTTACAGAAAGTCTCCAAGCTTGTTAGGCCGGGCGGGCAGCTTGTGTACTGTACGTGTTCCTTGCAATATGAAGAAGGGGAGGCACAAGTTGATCGTTTTTTATCCAAGAACACCGAATTTACGAGAGATCCAATTAGTTTGCATGAAATGGGTAGTTTCTCTAACGCTATCAATGTAAACGGGGATCTGCGATTATTGCCTTATCATTTGGACCAAAATGAAGGTGTCGATGGTTTCTTTGCGTCTAGACTTACAAGAAAGTGATAGTATTTTTCTTATCTTATTATCACGCTATTGCGATTATTTTTACAAACTGATAGTTGATAATTTATGGAAAATAATATTCTGATATCGCCTTCAGTGCTTGCCGCGGATTTTTCAAAACTTGGTGACGAGGTTCAATCGGTTTCAGAGATGGGGGCGGATCTCATACACTTAGATATAATGGATGGGCATTTCGTGCCAAACTTATCCTTTGGTGCTGATATTGTAAGAGTAATTCGACCTTATAGTAATCTACCATTTGATGTTCACTTAATGATTACTAATCCAGAAATTTACATAAGTTCGTATGTAGATGCCGGAGCAAACTTAATTACAGTGCATCCTGAATCTACATCTCATATTCATAGTGTTTTACAGCAAATTAAAAAAGCGGGCATTAAAGCGGGTGTCGCATTGAATCCTGGGACACCTATTGAAGTGTTAGATAATATAATAGACATTACCGATTTGGTTCTTGTTATGACCGTCAACCCTGGTTTTGGAGGACAGTCCTTTCTGTTAAGTCAGTTGGCTAAAATTTCGAAAATACGTTCCATCATAGACAAAGAAAACTATTCGATAGATCTCTCGGTAGATGGCGGAATTAATGCAAAGACTGCTGCGTTAGCGATTGATGCTGGAGCTAATGTATTGGTGGCGGGGACTTCGATTTTTAAATCGAAAGATAAGACATATTTGGAGAGTATTAACCGATTAAGGAATATAGTTCCTTGAAGTTGCCTACTTTTGCTTGGTCATTGAGGCAACTTTATTTTAATAATCCAATTTATGCATGGCGTCTGAGCCGGATAGAAGCCAGAGATATTCAAACGGTGGCCGTGGATTCCTGGCCTGGAGAGGTTGAAGTTGGTCGAGACATTATCAACGGTAAAATTGTAGGTCTGAACTTTTACGACATAAAGACGGTCTGGGAAATAAAACCGAAAGATCCCCTTAGTTTTGAGTCGTTACATGGATTTACGTGGCTTCGGCACCTCAGAGCGCAGGGAGGTGAGGAAGCCCGTCAAACTGCACGAAAACTTGTATCAGACTGGCTAAATTCTTTTAATAACTGGCATTCAACAGTTTGGCGTGGAGATATTCTAGGGGAGAGGATTTCCTCTTGGTTGGGAATGTTTGATTTTTTTTGCGAGTCGGCTAGCGATGATTTCAGAAACCGTGTTTTGGAGAGCATTTCTAAACAAATAACGCACGGCCTTAACGATATTAATTCGAATGTATCTGGAATTAAACGTATTCGTAGCCTTAAAGGCCTCATTATAGGATGCATAGCCCTTAATTTTAATGAGGAACGTATCGATAGATTGCAGAGATTGCTCTATAGAGAGTTGGAGCCACAAATATTCTTAGATGGAGGCCATACCTCAAGGTCGCCGTCGACCCATATAGAATTTATCATGGCACTAATTGATATCAGAAATATTTTGAGGCGTTATGGGTCAGAAACCAGCGAAGATTTCCAAATATATATAGCAAAAATGTCAAGGGTGCTGCGCCTGTGGCGGCACGGTGATGGCAAACTAGCACTTTTCCATAATTCTCAAGAAAATGGAAAACCTTTAATTGATAGTGTCCTTGGACAGGTCGAATCCCAACAAAAAACAATATATTCTGCGGATCAAACAGGATTTCATAAAATATCGGCAGGCAGCTCAAATTTGATCGTAGATACGGGTGCGGGTGTGAATTTAAATGATGAAAATCACGATAGTCTGACTGCTTTTGAATTTAGTACTGGCAAACAACGTTTAATAGTGAATTGTGGAACAAGTCCTGGAAATTTTGAGCTTCGAGAAGCTCTTAAGGTATCCTCCGCCCATTCTATGTTAACCGTTGATGATGAAAGTATAGGAATGGCGGCTAGAAAACAGCCTAACAGTTCACGTAATCTTTTCACTTCAGTCACACGAAAGTTAGTAGATGGCTGTAGCCTCATAGAAATCACCCACGAAGGTTATGGCGAAAGTTATGGTTTGACCCATAATCGTAATTTGTATCTATCAGCAGATGGAACCGATTTACGCGGAGAAGAAACTCTCAATTATTCAGGTGCTCCTGGAGTTATCCCTGAAAAAGCAGTCGTGAGATTTCACCTTCATCCGCGCGTTAGAGCTTCTTTGGTGCAAGATGGATCGTCTATTCTCTTACGCCCGACGTCGGGTGGCTTCTGGCGTTTTAAAACCGACTCTGCCATGGCATTGGAAGAAAGTTTGTACTTTGGAACAGCAATAAGGCAGCGAACGGAGCAAATAACTGTTGTGCGTTCCCTAAAAGATATAAGGGATAAAAACAGGGTAGTTGTACGATGGGCTCTTTCAAAAGAAAGTGGTTCGGTGAGTAGAGTAGGACAATCTTAAGGGAGTAAAAAATGGCGGAATATGAATGGGCGCGATTGAGAGCGGATGAGCTTCGTAAATATTCTCAGGACGATACTGTTGTTATCTTACCCGTAGCTGCGCTCGAACAACATGGTCCTCATTTGCCAGTAATGGTAGATAGTCGGCTTGTAGAAGAAGTTTCAAAGCGAACCGCTTCTTTGGGAGGTGATAAAGGGATTCCAATAATAACGCTACCGGTAGTTTGGCATGGTTTATCTGAACACCATATGCCTTTTGGAGGTACTGTTACATTAACTTCTAATACATTTTTTTTAATAGTTAGAGATTTAATAAAAAGCATTTCGAGGCATGGATTCTCAAAGTTTCTTATATTAAATGGGCATGGGGGAAATATCACCGCTGCGGAAGTCTGTGCACAAGACATAAGCATGGAATTATCACTGCCGATCGTTGCCGCTACTTATTGGCTTGAGGCGGCGGATAGATTTGCTAAAATATTAGAAACACAAACGAATGTAATGCACGCTTGTGAAGCTGAGACCTCTATGATGATGGTATTGGAGCCCAATCTAGTCGTAGATAGTCTTTTGAATGATGCAAAAGGGCCAATGAAACTAGATTTTCTTACTGCTGGGAAAGGTTCTTATAGATGGCGTTCGCTAACGCATGTTACTTCTAATGGCGTAATCGGAGACCCCAGTCAATCGTCCAGTGCCAAAGGGGAACAATTACTGCGGGAAGCATCTCAAGCGATCTTTGAACTGATATGTAATCCTGAAACATTCAAATTGCAGTCAGACCTCCGATTGCCTGAGTAATTTCGAGCTGGTGGTTTTTGAAAAGGCTCAGAGAGAAAATCGAATTGGATGAGCAATGAATATAGTAGTCCTCATAACGCTTTGTTTCATTTTTACAGCAATAGGGACAGGATTACTAATCATAATCTTAAAAAGAGGTAATGTTCTGGATATCCCAAATCAACGAAGTAGTCACGTGACCTCAATTCCCAGGGGAGGCGGCATAGCTGTGTTATCAGCCTTAATTTGTTTTTGGATAGTAGACAGATATCTCTCTCAGCAGTGGGTTGCCGGTGAACTTTTTATTCTGATAACTGCCGCACTGCTCGGTATTGTTTGTTTTGTTGATGATCTGCGGGGACTGTCACCATATTTGAAATTATTATTTCAAATTATTGCAGTGGCAGCTGGCCTCATTATTGTGAATGATAGAGGTGCCATTTTTCAAGCTTGGTTGCCTATCTGGATAGATCTAACACTAACTGGTTTGATGTGGTTGTGGTTTATAAATCTTTTTAATTTTATGGATGGAATCGATGGAATCACCTCAGTCCAAATGATCAGCATTGGCCTTGGCTTATCACTTTTATCGGTATTCGGTCTATTGAATTCCTGGGTGTTCATCCCCTCTATTCTTATCGTTGCTTGTGCTTTGGGGTTTTTGATATGGAACTGGGCCCCTGCTAAAGTTTTCATGGGTGATGTGGGAAGTGTGCCTTTGGGTTACTTAATTGGTTGGCTTTTAATATCTGTCGTTATTCCAAGCAATAGCTCTGAGATAGAGTTTATGACCATAGTTCTTTTGCCAGCTTACTACTATGCCGATGCTACAATAACAATTATTAGGCGTTTTCTATGTAAAAAAAATATATTTCAGGCCCATCGGGAGCACTTTTATCAGTTTGCGGTTGATAGAGGGTTATCGCATGGTCAAGTTTGCGGAGCTATTATTTTGGCGAATTTAATTTTGTTTGGTGCCGTACTTTTGTGTATAGAATTTAATATCGCAGTTTCAATAACAATAGGTCTAACAGTTGTTACGTTTCTTTTATTTTGGATGCGCGGTGTATTTTCAAAAAAATCTTTGACGAAATAAGGTGCGAAATGCGGTTGGCTGTCATCGGCGCAAATGGGTTTGTAGGAAGATCGCTCTGTTCCGCTCTTAAACTCGCGGGTCATAATGTATTGGCATTGGTTCGTTGCCTTCAAACAAAGGATATCCAATGTAGTAGCGTAATATTTATAAACGATGCCGGGCCACAAGAACGATGGCACGAACTGATCAGAGATATTGACGCTGTAATATACTTAGCCTCGCCAAAAGCTGTAGATAAGCCAAACAGTTTGCAAGTAAAAGATTATGACCGGGTAATTGTCGGCGGTGCAACGGCTCTTGCTGAAGCTTGCGTAACTGGCAACGTAAAACGAATGATCTTTTTGAGTAGTATTAAGGTAAATGGCGAAACAAGCGATGAGCGAGTTTTTACAGTTGATTCAAAGCCAAGCCCTGCGACAAAATATGCTCGAGCCAAGTTGGCTGCTGAGCATCAACTGTTAGCTTTATCTGAAAAAGGATTAACGACCACAATAATACGCTCACCTGCGGTTTATGGACCCGAAGGCAAGGGTAACATCAACTCCCTTGTTAATCTATTGGCCAATTTTCCTTGCTGGGCGATCCCACTTGGTAATGTGAAGAATGAAAGATCATTAATCTTCATAGATAATTTGGTCTCGGCAATAATTAGTAGTGTGGAAGATAGGACTGAAACCTCACGTCTTTTTCTAGTTAGGGATCCACAAATGGTCTCAACAACGCAGCTATGTAAAATTCTGCTGCGGGCAATGAATAGGCCAGAAAAATTGATCGGTGATCCGTTTTCCATGGTCCAAGCAAGTGTTAAAAGTTTGTTTCCAAGCTTGGCAAGCCGGCTTTATGATTCCTTAAGAATCGATGATGAGTTAATAAAAACGAGTTTGGGCTGGGAAGCACCTTTCAATGCTCATGAAGGGTTAGCATTGTCGGTTCCAAAGGCAGCGCTAGGTACTGAGCAGACGCTATGAATTCTACCATAGCTAGGTTTAAACAGAAAAACGGGGTTTGAAATCTTGAGAATCCATCAGCTTAGGCGAATAATTCTAAGTTTTTTGCATGACATTGGAATGGCAGCTCTTTCTTTCATCGTTTCACTTTATTTGAGACTCGGGGCTGAATTATTCTCGTGGCCAAAAATGGATATCTTCATAGGATTGATAATTTTCACATCAGTCGCCACTGTGGTTTTTATTTCTCTGCGTTTAGATAAAATTATTTGGCGATATGTTTCTCTCGGCGATATGGGGAAGATTTTAAGATGTGTAGGCCTTACTCTGATAATATTCATAGTGTGCCAGTTTGTTTATAATAGACTGGACGCCTTTCCCAGATCCTTTTTAGTCATAGAATTTTTTATTTTGACAGCCATGATAACTAGCCCAAGATTCCTCTATCGCTTTCTGAAAGACGGGGAATTTGGAGCTCTATTAGAAAAAGCCAACTACCATAGGACACCTGTGCTTTTAGCAGGGGCAGGTGATGACAGCGATTTATTTATTAGGGAAATGAAACGCGACAGAGAGGCGCCTTATAGGATAATCGGAATAATTGACGAAACAGACAAGCGAGTTGGTCGAAGCATTCGGGGGGTTCCAGTATTAGGGAACCTTGCGGCGATGCCAGATATATTTAAACAACTCGAGAGTGACGGTATTGCTCCTCAAAGAGTTGTTATTACAGATCCCATTATTGATGGGCAAACTGTTAGAAATATTGTTGAAATTGCCGAAAAACTTGGATTACCAGTTTCGCGTATGCCTCAGGTCGCCAATCTTGGAAATATGAGTTCTAAGCCAAATAGCTTTGAAATAAGGCCCATAAATGTTGAGGATGTGCTTGGTCGGCCTCAAACGGTCTTAGACCCCATTCCCGTTAAAAATTTATTTTTTGGTTGTACAGTGTTAATAACTGGAGCCGGGGGGACGATTGGTAGTGAATTAGCCCAGCAGGTGGCAGGCTTTCAACCGGCGAAAATAATTATATTAGATAATTCAGAATTTCACCTCTACAAGATAAATCTACAATTGGAAGAAAAGTACCCTAAAGTCGAACGACATGCTATCCTTGGAGATGTACAAAGACTTTCGGATATTGAGAACGCAATCGGATTGTATACGCCAGATGTTGTCATCCATTCAGCGGCGCTTAAACATGTTCCTGTAGCAGAAGAAAATATAATCGCTGCCGTTCGTACAAACGTCTTGGGAACGCGCAATGTAGCATCAACAGCAATTAAAAAGAATGTTAAGGCCATGGTCTTGATCTCGACAGATAAGGCAGTGAACCCAACTAATATTATGGGGGCGACCAAAAAACTATCGGAATTGATTTGTAACAACTTTCAGCTTGAGTCAACTTCTTGCAAGTTCGTATCTGTTAGGTTTGGTAATGTCTTGGGTTCTACGGGTTCCGTGATACCGCTATTCGAAAGGCAAATAGCGGCAGGCGGGCCCATAACGATTACGCACCCAGATATGACGCGTTTTTTCATGACAGTAAAAGAAGCGACGTCGTTAGTTCTGCAGGCGGCAGCTATCCCACCAGATAATGTAAACAACCAAAACGGCAACATATTTGTTTTAGAAATGGGTGAGCCCGTAAAGATACTAGACCTTGCCATGCAATTGGTTAGGTTGTCAGGCCTTCGGCCTAATAAAGATATACAGATAAAGTATACTGGGATAAGACCTGGTGAAAAGCTTTACGAAGAGCTATTTGACCAAAACGAAACGCTTTTAAAGACGACTATTTCCGATATTAAGCTGGTATCTTCTAGCATTAAACAAACAGCAGAGTTTGACGAAAAGTTAAAGCAACTTGAGGAAGCGGTTGATAAGCAAGATAAGGAAGCAACGCTGAATCATTTATCTGAATTAGTGCCAACTTTTAGATCTAGGCCCTGAAAGTGGGCATATTGAAACTGAAATGCTATTTTTGTTGGTTGAGTTTAATCAATAAAGTTAACGTGTCCCATTTTTCTGCCCGGCTTTGTTTTTTCTTTGCCGTACAGGTGAACTTTAGCATTTGGAGTACTTAAATATTTGGGCCAGTCGTTAACCGCATCCCCAATTAAATTTACCATTTTTGTTGTTTTGATCAATTTTGTACTTCCGAGGCACTGGCCAGATATTGCTCTTATAAATTGTTCAAACTGGCATGTGACGGCGCCATCTTGGCTCCAATGACCAGAATTATGTGGTCGAGGGGCTAGCTCATTCATTACAACTTGACCATTAGGAAGCACGAACATTTCTATTGCAAGGATACCTATTAAGTCCAAAGCTTCTGCCAATGTTTGAGCTATTTCTAATGCTTGCTTTGAAGTCGCCTCATTTATGTTTGCAGGTGCCAGTGTAATAGCTAAAATATGGTTTTCATGCTGATTTTCCACAGGCGGATACGCCTCTATGTCTCCATTATTATTCCTAGCAATTATTACAGAAATTTCCTTTTCAAATTCGACAAACTGCTCGAGTATTGCATCTTGTGTAGCTAAGTTTTGCCAAGCCTTTTTAGCAGAATTGAGATCTGATAGCTTTTCTTGTCCTTTGCCATCATAACCAAAACGGCATGTCTTTAAGATGCTTGGTGCTTTTAGTTTAATTATAGCGCGTTCTAATTCAGTGTAATTAGTAACTAATTCATATGGAGCAACTTTAATCCCGTGATCAGTAGCAAACTTTTTCTCAGACCCTCTGTGTTGCGAAATAGCTAGAATAGAGGGACTTGGATAAACAGGTTTAAGTCGCTCGAGAAATAATGCCGTTTCTATGGGAATATTTTCAAATTCATATGTAATTACATCGCTCTCATTGGCAAATGACTTAAGCGCGTCCTGATCTTCGTAGTCGGCTATTGTGGTTTTAAATGCAACGTGGCTCGCTGGACTATTATTTTCTGGGGTAAAAATATGGCAACGAAAACCAAGACGAGCTGCGGCAAGAGCGGACATTCTCCCCAGCTGTCCACCGCCTAAAATACCAATTGTGGCTCCAGGAGAAAGTGAGATTTTACTGTTCTTTAGCACACGTCATCACTCGGTATATCTGCTACGGAATCTGTTTGATGAGAACGCCACTGCTCCAGTCGCTTTGTTACTTCTTCATCCTCCGTTGATAAAATAGATACTGCTAACAAGGCGGCGTTTTCTGCACCAGCTGCGCCTATCGCTAATGTCCCCACAGGTACCCCTTTTGGCATTTGTACTATTGATAGAAGGCTGTCCATCCCCTTTAATGCTTTACTTTCTATCGGGACACCGAGAACTGGCAGGGATGTTTGTGCGGCAATCATTCCAGGTAAATGTGCTGAGCCACCCGCGCCGGCTATAATGATTTTTAAACCTCTGGCTCTAGCTGTATCAGCATATTCTGCCATCCGTTTAGGGGTTCGGTGAGCAGATACAATTTTTGTTTCATGTGGTATTAAAAGCTCTTCCAAAATGTCGGAGGCTTTACGCATGGTTTGCCAATCTGATTGGCTGCCCATAATTATTCCTACAATTGGACGTTCTTGCGACAAAATAATAACCCAGCGGTTTGCTGGCCTCCATTACCAAAAACCAAGTTGTAGACAAAATAGGTGGTACTTTTCAAGTGAAATAACCAATTTCATTTTTTGTAAATCTAATAATAATAAAGAATGTTGTGTTAATTTTTTTTTGCAGAGATCGTATCTACCTCCGGAACATAGAAATTTTTTATAACGGTGGGTTAGGTTATAATCGCTTACATAGTTGGCAAGCCACATAGAGGTACTGATGGAAGAAGAGTTTTGGGAGTACTCAAAAAAGATATATGCTCGATCATATACGAGCTTTTTATGGCTGCAAGACAAAAGGTCATTAGATGTAAATCTCCTTTTATTTTGTTACTGGTTAGGGAAGAAGGGGAGACGACTAAGTATTGAAGAGGTCAATCGCTGCTGTGAGAATGTTAAATCACTTAGAGAACAGTTTATTGTGCCACTTCGAAGTTCGCGGCATTTTTTAAAAAATATAGACCTTCCGACTGATTATGAAAAATTAAAAAAGGCTATTCTCGATGTTGAATTGGAGGGAGAACGCATAGAACAGCGTATATTAGTCGCAAGTTTGCCAGATATTTCGGTGGAGGGCAAAGTGGCTGAGGGCGAGTATATCCTAATAATGCACAACAATATTTTAAAATACCTGGAACATGAAAAAATTTCTTTCGATAAGGCTATAAAGTCTACGTTTAATAAAATAGCTTTGTCGTTGTTTCCCAATCTTTCTCAAAAAGTATTCAATCAAAGTTTTTTGTGAAACGGTGTAGCAAAAAATTTAATTATTTAAAGTCGAGGTAGCAATATGGCAAAAACACTTCAAGATATTCGGCTACAGCTCCAAAGAGGAGAAGTGACGAGTGAACAACTTATCGAAGAAGCTCTGGCATCTGTGAGTTCTTCGGAAGGTCAAGGGGACAAAACTTTCATAAAGGTTTATGGCGATAAGGCTATGGTTCAGGCGAAGGCCATAGATCAAGTTAGAAAGTCTGGCGTTGAATTACACCCACTTGCTGGTATTCCGATATCGATCAAAGATCTATTTGATGTCGCAGGTGAAATCACGTTATCTGGGTCAATAGTTAGAAGAAAAAGTGTTCCGGCTAAATCTGATGCCCATATTGTTTCTAAGCTAAGAGCCGCCGGGGCAATATTAATTGGTCGAACTAATATGACGGAGTTTGCATTCTCTGGTTTGGGGATTAATCCTCATTATGGCACACCGCTAAATCCATGGGACAGAAAAATGGGCAGAATTCCGGGAGGTTCGTCAAGTGGTGCAGCTATATCGGTTACCGACAATATGGCGGCGGCTGCAATTGGTACAGACACAGGTGGATCTGTTCGAATACCCTCGGCTTTATGTGGTTTGACCGGTTTCAAGCCTACAGCTGCCAGAGTATCTAAAGAAGGCGCATTCCCTCTTTCAACCACATTAGATTCTATTGGCCCACTTGCAAATAGCGTATCTTGCTGTTCAATTCTGGATCAAACCATGCGGGGTGCAGCTGTAAATACACTTCTTGATAGACCCGTTGATGATTTAACTTTGGCTATTCCACAAACTATTGTGCTCGATGATATGGATCGCACTGTAGCTGCAAAATTTGAAAATGTTGTAAAAAGATTGTCCGAGTCTGGTGTGCGTATTGTGGAACATCCGTGCAGTATTCTCTCACAAATACCATTAGCTAATAGCAAAGGAGGTTTCGCGGCAGTTGAAGCTTTCCACACACTGCAAGATCTTTTGGAAAAGGATGAGTCAAATTTTGACCCAAGGGTGGCTGTCAGAGTAAGGAGGGGGGCCGAAATGTTAGGGGTGGAGTATCTCGAATTATTAGACGCGACAGTAAGCATAAGGAAAGAAGCTGATGAGATAACGCGAAATTATGATGCGCTAATTATGCCAACGGTGCCGACAATAGCGCCTATCCTTGATCACTTAGAGAAATCGGACACAGCATATCATGAAGCTAATTTATTGATGCTCCGTAATTGTTCTTTTGGAAACTTTCTGGATAGATGCGCAATTTCGTTACCCATTCATCAATTTGGAGAGGCACCAGTTGGTATGATGATTATGGGGAACACGGGAGAAGACGAAAAGCTTCTCGAAGTGGCTAATAGTATAGAAAAGGTAGTTTTAAACGTTTAACTTATGCTGAATAAACACGTTGCTTACTCAAGACGGAGATTAGTATTAAGTGAAAATCGGTATAACGTTTAACTATCCTTCCATCTTTTCACTAAACCTACTTCTATATCAAAGAGATCTAAAATCCGGCCAGCCGTGTGCTCCACAATATCATCAATAGTTTCTGGTTGTGCATAAAAAGCGGGAACGGGGGGCGCAACTATTCCCCCCATTTCAGATAGTGCCAACATATTTTTTATGTGCCCTGTATGTAGAGGCGTTTCTCTTGTTAGACACACGAGACGGCGACGTTCTTTCAATGTTACGTCCGCTGCCCTTGATATTAAATTGTTTGTGACACCAGATGCTATCTCTGCGAGTGTTTTCATTGAACATGGCGCGATGATCATGCCATCAGTTTTGAAAGACCCTGAGGCGATTGATGCACTGATGTCTTTATTTGCATGGACGACATCTGCCAGTTGATGAACTTCTTTGATCTTCATTTTTGTTTCATATGCTAACGTTATTTCGGCGGAGCGTGACATCACTAAGTGTAATTCTGGTCGTTTAGTGTCTCCTAGTTTCTTTAGGATTTGCAGCAAGGTTAATCCGTAGATGATGCCTGAAGCACCGCTAATCCCTATAATTAATCGATTTTTATTTAAAGCAGTCATAACTTTGCTATCCTATCAAACTTTAGGGAATCTGTTTTAAACAGAAAGATGCCAACCTCCATACAAAAAATAGTCTATGAAGATGCTATAGGTGCTCTATAATTTCCGTTTTAAATTCTCTCATGCGATGCAAGCATGCCTCTAAATTTGAATTTTCGCCCCCTATTATAAGGCATTGAAGACCTTTTTCCCTATATGCTTCAACGTCCCTTATGATTTCTTTACTGCTGCCGGTGAAGGCCCGTCGTGCCCCAGTATTCGTTTCATCCGAAGTACCAAGCTTATACCAGATGGCTAGCAGGCCGGCCGTTATATCGGAAGTTGAACGCCCTAGAAGCAATGCATTTTCGTGTACCTCTCTCAATCCTCGGCCATAACGTTCTGCCGTATCAAAAGGTGCCCTGGGATTATTACCAACCGGATACCATCCATCCCCAAATTTTGCCGCACGTTGTCTTGCAAGTCTAGCTTCTCCGCCAATCCAAAGGGGGGGATGGGGATATTGGACCGGCTTTGGGAAAAATTTTAAGCCCGAGTAGTTAACGTGACTGCCTTCGAAGGATGGTGATTCCTCGGTCCATAAGTTTTTGAACGCTGTAATGTATTCGTCAGATGCCGCCCCCCTGTCTTTGAAAGCTGGACCGTTTAAGAGTTGTATTTCTTCTTCCATCCACCCTACGCCGACCCCAACGGTTAAGCGTCCTTTTGACAAAACATCGATGGTCTTGGTCATCTTTGCGGTCAAAATAGGCGGGCGGTGTGGTATAACCATTACCGATGTGAGCAGTCGTATAACGCTTGTTGATGCAGCGACAAAACTTAAAGTGCTCAGTTGTTCAAGGCATTCCCCTGTGTCCTCGGCAAACCAACGCCCTGACTTAGTATAAGGGTAAGGAGAGTTTACATCTTCGGCTATTACAACGTGGTCACTAAAGCCAAGGTAACTGAAACCTAATTCTTCAGCCTCGAGAGCAATTGTTCTGAGGGTATCAGGGTGCGCGACAGGACCTCTAATGCCTAAATGAATTCCAAATTTCATTACTCGTCCAATCTAGAAGGGTGAATCACCTGCTATTGTGATTCTATGCATGCGTCGACGCTCGTTATAATCTGCCAGGGCCTGGTGTTGGACACATCGGTTGTCCCAGAGGGCAAGTGATCCAACTTCCCACCTGAAGCGACAGGTAAATTCCGGGCGGGTTGAGTGATCACGCAGAAAATCGATAAGTGTATCTGCTTCATTCTCGTTAAAGCCGAAAAGATTTTGAGTATGGCTACCTATGTACAGTGATTTTCGTCCAGTCTCGGGATGTGTTCGTACTAAGGGATGAACAGATTCTGTAGGTACGTTTCGTGGCTCTCTAATTTTCGCTTGCATTTTCGGATTGCTGGCATACCGATCTTTCCTATTTACCTTTCCTACGCCGCGTCGAAAACCATCGCCTACGTTAAAGGTTTTAAGGTTTTCTAAAACGCCCTTCATCGGCTCAGATAAAGTTTCGTAAGCTAAGTATTGATTTGAAAATTGCGTATCCCCACCACTTGTGGGAACTTCATGAGCATAAAGCATCGTTGCTTTTGCTGGTTCCGGGTTGAACATTTGATCAGTGTGCCAGACGGCCCCGAATGTATATTCATCGCCCGGTTCTTTAATGATTTCTAATATTTCTGGATGGTCGTCTAAACCTCGCATATATGGATGAAAATGAATTTCACCAAACCTTTTGGCGAAGTCAATTTGTTGTAATGGTCTTAGTTTTTGTTTCCGAAAGAAAATAACGGAGTATTTGAGCCAAGCTTGGTGAATCTCAGCAAAGGTCTCGTCATCCAACGTTGCTAAATCAACACCTTTTATTATTGCCCCTAGATTTCCAGAAACTGGTTCTATCGCTATCCGTCGAAAGTTCACTCAAGCTCCTCTCTAAATTACGCTTTTCTAAAACAACTTATAAATATAAAACAAAACTTTAAACCATGTTTTTACAACTGAATAGAATTAAGGCGTACTTCAAGATATTAATAAAGCATTAAACATCGAAGAAGACTGTCTCATTGGCTCCCTGCATGTAAATATTAAATTGGTATACTTTAACTTTGCTAGACGACATTTGTTTTGCAATAAGTGTCTGGCGTCGGTTTTTTGGAACCTTGATGAGAAAGCTATCGTGTTGATTGGCTACTTCCTCTTCAGGGAAATACATCCTTGTATAGACATGAGAAAGAAGACCCCTCATGAAAATAATAAAATTAATGTGAGGTGCTTGATTTTCGCTGGCACTGCCTGGTTTAATTGTTGTAAACGAGAACTTTCGTTGCGGATTTGTGCCTGTGCCGCATCGCCCAAAACCGCAAAAACTATCATTCGTATTTTTCTGGTTTCTTGATGTAACATATAGGCCAGAACTAGATGCCTGCCAAATTTCAATTAATGCATCGTCTACCGCTTCATTATTCCCGTCAAATACAATCCCTTCAATGCTTATTCTTTCCCCAATGGTTCCCTCTGAGTTTAAGTTATTGGAAGTAATATCTTTAATTTCATTATAGCCATATTGTTTGGGGGTGAGACCGTAAGCGAAAAACGGGCCAATCGTTTGAGAGGGTGTTTGTTTAAACGACATGTTATTTCTCCATTGGAGTTGCTTTGGGCCCCCGCAAAATGAAATCGAATTTATATCCTAAAGCAAAACCTTCTTCGGTGACCTCAATGTCGAAAGTCTTTATGAGTAGTTTTCTTGCTTCTTTCGGGGTTGATTGAAAAATAGGATCCAATTCTAATAAAGGATCGCCAGGGAAATATGACTGGGTTATAAGTCTTGTCGCAAATGCGGGACCAAAGAGAGAGAAATGAATGTGGGCTGGCCTCCAAGCATTTTTGTGGTTGCCCCATGGATACGCGCCTGGCTTTATCGAATAAAATTTATAAATACCATTTTTATCCGTGATGCATCTTCCTGCACCAAAAAAATTTGGGTCCAAAGGTGCGTCGTGTTGGTCTGCTGCGTGAATATATCGTCCAGATGAATTACATTGCCAAATTTCGATTAAGGTATTCGGTTGAGGCTTCCCGTTTTCGTCAACAACGCTGCCGGTAACCACGATACGTTCGCCCAAAGGTTGTTGCCCGTCTACTGCCCCGTTCTTAGTCAAGTCATTTTCTTGCTCGTGGTTGATTAATGAAAAAAAACTAGGTGCCGTCAATTCCGAGTTTGTTTGCTCAATTTTTACAGGCGCTTTAGTGGGGCTCCGCAGATGAGTGGACTTATAATTCTCGGAAAAATAGCTTGGATGAACAGTCCAATCTCTCTGGTTATAAGATAATGTCATTTTAAATACCTCTGATTTTCCATTTTATTTTCCTTAAATGAATCTATCCTTAATTGGGTGTAAAGCTGTTTACTGAATTAAAATAGCTCTAAAATCATTAACGTTTGTTAATGTTGGGCCGGTTATAACGAGGTTTCCTAATTTTTTAAATGCTCCGTATCCATCATTTTCTTGCAATGCTTTTACGAGGTTAATATTTTGTTCTCGTGCCATTTGGAACGTAGTTGGTAAGTATAGTGCCCCGGCATTGTCTTCTGTCCCATCTATACCATCGGTGTCGCAAGCAATAGCAGATACACGCGAAAGGTGTTGATTTGACCGTTCGAAAAGTGTGATTGCAAATGCAAGAAGAAACTCTGTATTGCGTCCACCACGTCCAGTGCCTTTGACCGTTACAGTTGTCTCGCCACCGGAAAGCAAAACAACTGGTGCTGGTGCTGGTTGATTATGTCGAAGAACTTGACCCGTTATAGCGGCGTGAACTCGTGCGACTTCGCGTGCTTCTCCTTCAATTGCATCTCCTAAGATCACGGCGTTTAAGCCAACTTTTCGGGCTTCCTTGGCGGCAGCCTCTAAGGCTAGCTGTGGTGTTGCTATCAGCGAAATTTTTGTTTTTCCGAAGACGGGGTCATCGGGTTTTGGTGTTTCGTTTTCTTGGTTTGAGAGATGTTCTAATATTCTTGTTGAGTATGATATTCCATATTTGTTGAGAATATTGATGGCATCTTCTAGTTGGGTCGGGTCAGGCACTGTTGGTCCGGAACCGATCGTGTGGAGCTCGTCACCGGGAACATCTGATATGCAGAGGGTCAATACTTGCGCTGGGTAGCTTACCTTCGCGAGCCTGCCTCCTTTGATTTTTGACAGATGTTTTCGCACACAATTCATTTCATGAATTGTTGCCCCCGAAGCTAAAAGCTGCTGCGTGAGAGCTCGCTTTTCCTCCAATTCGATACCATCCGCCGGCAAGGAAAGCAGGGCTGAGCAACCACCTGAGATAAGGCAGACGACAAGATCGTCTTTAGTTAAAGTATTTGCTAACTCAAAGATTTTATTGGCCGCCAAAGTTCCGTTAACATCTGGAAGTGGGTGGCCGGCTTCAATAACATCAATGTGCCTGCAGGTAAGTGCGTGGCCATAACGGGTAATCACCATACCATTCAGTGGGACCGCAGGAAAATTTTCTAGCCAAAAATGTTCAAACGACTGAGCCATCGATCCAGCAGCTTTCCCGGCTCCTATAACAACGACTTTACCTTTAGGAGGGGAGGTAATAATGCCCATAAGTTGCGGCGGCAAGCAATGTCTAGGGTTGGCTGAATAGGTCGCCGCCTCAAAAAGGGATTTCAGAAAAATATCTGGTTGCTTAATATTTGTTTTCACAAAAGCCATCGTAGTACATTTAAAGTTATAGGGTGCGCCTTATACTGGGTATAATGTCAACTCCAAAAAATCGTAAGTCTCGGCTATCCAGAAACTCTAGTCAAATATTGTTATCTTCGAAAATGGTCAATTAAACACGCGTCGCCATAGGAAAAAAACCGATAATTTTCGTTTTTTGCGTGCTCGTATGCATCCAACAGCCTCTCCCTGCCAGCCAAAGCAGATGCTAGCATTATCAGCGTAGATTTTGGCAAGTGGAAATTTGTTATAAGTGCATCTGTTGCGTTGAACTTGAATCCAGGGGTTATAAACAAGTCAGTATCGCCGGTAAACGGTTTTAACGTGCCGCCAATAGATGCTGTCTCTAAAACGCGCAGGCTAGTGGTGCCAAGTGCAATAACTTTATTGCCTCTCGCTTTTACGTTTTTAATCTCTTCTACAGCTTTGGACCCTAATTCGGCCCACTCGCTGTGCATGTCGTGGTTATCTGTATCTTTTACTTTTACTGGAAGAAAAGTTCCAGCTCCTACGTGAAGTGTGAGATATGCAATGTCTATATTATTTTTTTTCAAACTAGCAACAAGGCGATCCGTAAAGTGGAGGCTAGCAGTAGGGGCTGCAACGGCTCCTTCGTGTTGGGCGAAAATGGATTGGTAATTTTTTAGGTCTGCGACATTAGATGTTGCGTCATCGCGTTTGATGTAAGGGGGAAGTGGCATGCTTCCACGCTGTTCAAGAAAATCCATTAAATCTTTATCACTCAATTCAAACTCTAAAAGCAATTCACCGCGGTTTCTTTCCAACACTTTTGCAACGACGGAGTCATGAAACATTATCAAATTGCCCTGGGTAACCCGTTTTGCAGGTCGTGCAAAAGCGTACCATATGCTCGGAGAAACCTTTTTATGGAGGTTCACGGTTATCCTTTTGCTGGCGCACTGACCTTGTAATTTTGTTGGTATTACACGGGTGTTGTTAGCAACAAGTAAGTCGCCTGGTTCCAGTATGAATGGAAGTTCCTGAATAAAGCGATCTTTTAGGCCCCCGTTTGTAAGGTCCAAGAGACGGGCAGCATCCCGTGGATTTATCGGTGTTTGTGCAATAAAATCTGGGGGTAGTTCGTAATCAAATAAGTCAACATCCATTTCTAAGGTGTGGTGTCCCTGGGAACGACCGTAGCTTGGTTTGTAATTATGGAAATAACCAACTTAAATGGCACTAACAATAATATGGCCATGGCTAATTTTATGGCGTAATCGCCAGCAGCCCATGTAACCCACGGGAGCCCAGATCCGATAAAAGCAATGGAAAAGAATAACACGGTGTCGATTGCTGACGATAGTGAGGAGGAAATAAAAGGGGCTTGCCACCACGTCTTTTGACTGACCTTATTAAAAACAAATATATCGATTAACTGCGCTGTTAAGAAAGCTGTACCTGAGGCCAGTGCGATCCTAATATCGGCAAGCCAAATTGAAAAAACAACTCCAACTAAAAAACCTCCATATACTACTTTTCTGGCGTTTGAGGCCCCAAATGATCGGTTCATCACATCAGTAACTAAAAATGCTACAGGATATGTCAAAGCTCCCCATGTTATCCAGTCGTTTATCGGATAACCGACGGCGACATTCGATACAGCAACGACTATAGCCATAGCTAATACACCAAAAAATATTGGTCTTAGTGCATGCACCTTTAATGCTCCTTGTTATAAGAATTAGGTCGTACGGCTGTGATAATCTTAAACCTCTTTTTTGTCCAAACATATTTTTATTTCATGGCTATTCTTGCCTAGTTTTCACCTCGGACATAGTATTAAGTGTGAGAATACACAGGGAGAAACATAGTGATACAACCCCCTAATCAGAATATCGACAAAGACTGGTTTCTCGAACACCATATTATGATGCATCGTATAAGAGCTTTTGAGGAAACTGCAGCGAGAGCCAATCGGGATAAACTCGTTCTAGGGGCTATCCACTTGTCGATAGGGCAAGAAGCTATCGCATCCGGGGTCTGTAAAAATTTAATGAAGGAAGATTTTCTACTGAGTACGCACAGAGGCCACGGGCATACTTTAGCAAAAGGCGCTGATCCAGAGGCTATGATGCTTGAGTTATTAGGAAGACGCGGAGGAATATGTAAAGGAAAAGGTGGGTCGATGCACATAGCAGATGCAAGTGTTGGAATGCTGGGTGCCAACGGCGTTGTGGCGGCGAACATAAATATTGCCACTGGCGCCGCGCATGCGATCAAACTTAAGCGAGAATCAAATATTTCATGTTGCATTTTTGGTGATGGCGCGATCAATCGCGGGCCGTTCTTAGAAGGTTTGAATTGGTCAGGTGTTTTCAATCTTCCGGTTTTATTTGTTTGTGAAAATAACGGGTTCGCTTCCACAACGCGGACGGATGCTATGACATCAGGAGAAGGTGCTGCACCTAGAGCACGATCAATGGGAATCACAGCAACAGAAGTTGATGGCAATGACATCGTCTCAGTAGACGAGATAACACGAGAATATATTGCTAATATTCGGAACGGTAACGGGCCGCATTTAATTTCATTCAACACTTACAGACTGCATGGGCATACGGCATCCGATCCAGCCTCTTATAGGCCTGCCGCGGAAGTTGAAGCAGCTTGGAAAGAGGATCCAATCGAAAGATGTTCAGAATTGCTTTCAAGGTTGGGAATATCCCGAGAAATTCTTAATGAACATAGAAAAATAGCACTGGAGGAAATGGATAGAGTATACAAAACTGCCAAGGAGGCGCCGTGGCCCAGCGATGATAATGCTTTTTCCGATGTGCAAGACGTTGGTGATCCACGCGAAGGAGCATTTTAATGGTTAAAATGACCTATGCCGAGGCAGCGAAGCTAGCACTCGCGGAGGAAATGAGAAGGGACCCGCTTGTATGGGCTATAGGAGAAGATCTTGGACGCGGGGGTGTATTTGGCCAATATTTGGGACTTTTGGATGAGTTTGGGCCAGAGAGAATATCTGATGCACCTATTTCTGAATCAGCTATTATGGGGGCAAGCGTAGGAGCGGCTATGGCTGGAACACGACCTGTTGTTGAAATGCGCTTTGCCGATTTTGCTCTCTGTGCCGTTGACGAGTTAATCAACCAAGCAGCAAAGGCACGTTACATGTTAGGCGGCCAGGTGAAAGTACCTATGGTGATAAGAGAGCCGATGGGAATGTGGCGATCGTCTGCAGCGCAACACAGCCAGTCGCTAGAAAGTTGGTATACTCACATCCCTGGTCTCGTTGTTGCGGTTCCATCCACTCCAGCAGATAATAGGGGACTTTTAAAAACAGCAATAAGATCTGACGACCCGGTTGTATATCTCGAGCATAAAAATATATGGGGCTATCAAGGTGACGTTCCGGAAGATGAAACTTTAATTCCGTTTGGGAAGGGACGGCTAGAGAAAGAGGGCGATGACATAACAATCGTTTCTTGGTCGGCCCAAATGCATATCGCTGCAAACGCAGCGACTTTGTTGCAAGCAGAGGGGATCTCTGCAGAGCTGATTGATCTTCGAACGTTGTGGCCGTGGGATAGACAAATGGTTTTTGATTCTGTTGGAAAAACTGGCCGACTATTAATTACGCATGAAAGTGTTTCCGTGGGCGGTTTCGGTGCAGAGATAGCAGCCACTGTCGCCGAGCAATTATTCTCGGTCCTGAAGTCTCCTATAACGCGTTGTGCCGCGCCTCGCGTCCCAATTTCCTATGCCCCGCCCCTTGAAGCCAAGATCCGGGTGTCTTCTGAACAAATCGTAGAAGCGGCCAAAAAATCGGTTGCGGTTTCTGCGGGCTTTAAATAGAAAAAATTTGGCGGTAATTTTGAAAGACCAAGTCTTACAAAGCGAAATAGTAGTGGCGAATTCAGTCACAACACTAGGAGACAAATGTTTTGGACATGTTGTCTTGGCAGGGTCACATGGTGCTACTTATGCAGCTTTTTTAGCAGTAAAGTCGGGAGCCGTCGGTATAATTTTAAATGACGCGGGCTTTGCCAAAGACGATTCAGGAATATCGGGAGGCATATATTGCGATAGTTTAGGTGTCCCGTTTGCTACGGTAGGGTCGGATTCTTGCAGGATTGGCGATGGGGAAAGCATGAGAAATGAGGGGATAATTTCTTATGTTAATAACACGGCAAAGTTATTAGGTGTAGAAATAGGTATGCCCGCTATTTTAGCGGCAAATAAACTTATCTTGGCCAAGGTGAGTGATAAGGTTTCGGAGGAATATTACGAAGCGAGAAAAGAATTAACATTTAACAAAAGTAAGCGGGAAATTATTTTGATGGATTCAATATCTCTTGTTACTGAAAAGGATAGGGACAAAATTGTCGTCTCGGGTAGTCATGGCGGTATGCTTGGAAAAGATCCAAAAACCGCAATGAAACATGATGCTTTCGCGGGCTTTTTTCACGACGGTGGAATAGGAAAGGACGCCGCCGGTATAACGAGATTAGAGCCCCTCAACGAAAGGGGAATAATTGCGGCAACAGTTGATGGAATGTCGGCTCGAATAGGAGATGGTGACTCTGTTTATAATGATGGTGTTATATCACACTTTAATGGCGAGGCCGAAAAGGTTGGTTGTAAAGTTGGCATGAAATTGAAAATTTTTATCGACAGAATAAACAAATTTTAACGGAGCGAAAATATGGCCCTCTATGGAAAAGGTATGCTGATGACCTTCACAGAAACTTTGAATGAAAATGAAGTGGATTTCAACGAGTGGTACAATAGGGAGCACATCGATGAGCGTGTCTGGATGCCCGGTTTTCATCGGGCACGGCGATATATAGATGCGGATGGAACAGCCTCTTTTAAGTATTTTGCAACCTATGAAACAACTGTTGTTCAGGATCTAGCTGACCCAGAGTATATGGAACTACTCAAAGACCAGTCTGATTGGTCTAAAAAAGTAATGGCTAAATTCACAAAATTTGAACGCATAACAGCTGATATCACTATTGATTTTTCTCATGGGTTCGGTGGGGGATGTTCTATCGCCTGGTTTAATCCAAAGACTGATGTTATGGATGACCTAAGAGATTATTTTCACGACGAATTTCTAAAGGAAATTGTGCAAGCGCCTGGTGTAGTGGGAGCTATTTTAGCCGAAAATAACCTTGAAGTAGTAAATAAAGGTCGTCAAGCGCAAGGTATTGAAATTCCAGAAAATGAAACACCCTCTTGGATTATAATAGTTGAAGCACAAGATAGTGTGACGGCCTCGCGATCGATAAGCAGTTTGCCGAAAAATGGTCTACCAAAATTCTCTTTGGTCGGGTCAGAAATTGAAACATCTAACTATAATTTAATATTTGGAAATAATCGCTAGTTGCACAGCGTATTTTGCGATACACGCGAACGGCTTACTTCTGAAAGTTTTTAATTATGTCGATTTCTTTTTCTGTGGATTGCAAAGACGGTTTTGCTCGATGCGGTAGCCTGTTAACTCAACATGGTAAAATAGACACCCCAACTTTCATGCCTGTTGGAACCGCAGCAACGGTGAAGGCAATGATGCCTGCTTCCGTTAAAGAAACTGGTGCCCAGATACTTCTTGGTAATACCTACCATTTAATGCTGAGGCCGGGTGCATCCCGCATTAAAGATTTAGGTGGGCTTCACAAATTTATGGGTTGGGATGGACCTATACTAACGGATTCCGGTGGTTATCAAGTCATGTCGCTTTCGCAACTTCGTAAGCTTGATGAAGACGGCGTAACTTTCAGAAGTCATATAGATGGTTCGTATCATAAATTAACGCCGGAAAAATCGATCCAAATTCAGCAAGATTTGGGTTCAAACATTACTATGGCGTTCGATGAATGCACTCCGTTTCCGGTTTCTGAAGAGGAAGCAGAAAGATCGATGCTTTTGTCAATGAGATGGGCAGAGCGATCAAAGCAATCCTTTAACGACAGAGATGGGTTTGGTTTATTTGGAATAGTGCAAGGAAGCATTTTTGAGAGTTTAAGAGTTCAATCGGCTAAAAAGCTGAAAAGAATTGGTTTTGATGGTTATGCAGTTGGTGGCCTTGCTGTTGGCGAAGGTCATGAAACTATGATTAATGTTTTGAAAATGACGGTTCCGTGGTTACCAGAGGATAAGCCCCGATACTTAATGGGTGTCGGAAAGCCGCGTGATTTATTGGCAGCAGTGCAAAATGGTGTAGATATGTTTGATTGTGTGCTTCCAACTCGTTCCGGCAGAACCGGACAAGCATTTACAAGAAGAGGTGAAGTGAATTTAAGGAACGCTAGGCATGCATGTGATCCACGGCCTTTAGATGCCCAATGTAATTGTCCTTCTTGCCAACAGTTCAGCAGAGCCTATCTCCATCATTTGGTGAAATCCGGAGAAATTCTTGGGGCAATGTTATTAACCTGGCACAACCTCAGATATTATCAAGACTTAATGCGAGGATTGAGGGAAGCAATAAAGAATGGTTTACTGGCCGAGTTTACTACCTTGTTTCATGAGGAACAAAGCTTGGGCGATATAGCCTCGATAAAATGAAGTGCCCAATGTATTTTAAGTTAGGCAAACACTTGAGATGGATTATTAAATGAAAGAGCTTATAAAAGGGAAGGCTCTTGAAATTGGGTTTGATGCTATCGGTTTCACGGTGCCGTCATTGAATAGCAATGTAACAGAAAACTTCGACAACTTTATATCGAATGGGTTTTTTGGTGACATGGAGTGGATGGCTAAAAATGCTCATCGTCGCAGGGATCCTAAGCTATTTTGGCCAGAAGCCCGATCTATTATTGTGGTAGCTTGCAATTATGGCCCAAAAAGTAATCCGCTGAATGACTTGAACGCTTTTGATCGAGGAAATATTTCGGTATATGCCCGTAATCGGGATTACCATGATGTTTTAAAAAAAAAACTAAAAACACTTGGTAGATGGCTCGGAGAATACTTCCAGTGCGAGCTTAAAGTGTTTGTTGATACTGCGCCTATACTCGAAAAGCCACTCGGTCAGAATGCCGGAATTGGATGGCAAGGCAAACATTCGAATTTAGTCAACAAGGATTTTGGCTCGTGGTTGTTTTTAGGAGAACTCTTCACCACCCTTGATTTAGAACCTGATAGGGTAGGGCAAGATCACTGTGGAAGCTGCACTAAATGTTTGGATATCTGCCCGACGCAAGCCTTCCCTACTCCTTATCAACTTGATGCTAGGAGGTGCATCTCATATTTGACAATCGAGCACAAGGGTCACATTCCGGTTGAATTCCGTAAGCTTATCGGAAATAGAATATATGGTTGTGATGATTGTTTGGCGGTGTGTCCTTGGAATAAGTTTGCAAAAACTGCTAGTGAAATAGCTTTTATCCCAAGAGATAAACTTAACCTGCCACTTCTAGAAGAACTTCTACTGCTAGATGATCAGAGTTTTCGTAACTATTTCTCCGGCTCACCAATAAAGAGGATCGGTAGAGATAGGTTTATTCGAAATGTCCTAGTTGCAGTTGGTAATTCAAAATTATCAGAGGTGCCTTCTACTTTATCAAAATTACTTTTTGATCCTGCACCAATTGTTCGATCCATGGCCGTGTGGGCATTAGGCCAAATAGGGGACAAAAAGGCCATAAAAGCGAGTTATCAAGCTCTTTTTTTTAAAGAGCAGGACGAAGTTGTTCAATCTGAATGGGCAAGGGTTATTGAGCTTTTGCAGCCTTAATGAATAATGAAGAGAGCTGGTTATGGATATCGATGAGTTTAGAAAGCATGGTCATCAACTTATTGATTGGATGGCTGATTACATGAACACGGTTGAAAAACTCCCTGTGCGTTCTCAGGTAAAGCCAGGTGAAATATCCAATCGTTTGAAAGAGAAACCGCCAACAAACGGCGAACCTATGGAGAATATAATAGACGATTTTAAAACGACGATTCTCCCCGGTATAACCCACTGGCAACATCCCCGTTTTTTTTGCCTATTTCC
>CACITD010000020.1 GCA_902589475.1 uncultured Alphaproteobacteria bacterium
AGCCGAAACAATCCTGGAAGATGCAGTAGTGATGAGCCCATGTGCCGCCGCAGCAATATATAATCGAGATATTTATGTTTCGCTGGGTGGAATGGCTGAAGATTTTTTCTGTTATTATGAAGATGTTGATTTAGGCCTGCGTTTTCGATTGCTTGGGCATAAAACGATCCAGTTGGCTGGCGCGAAGGTTCGGCATGTAGGTTCAACAACGGCTGGAAAGAATTCAAAGTTCATAAAATATTATGTCAGCAGAAATAGGATTTGGACATTCATTAGATGTGTTCCTGGATTATTGTTTGTTGTGTGCCTGCCGCTCCTGATTTTGAGTATAGTCATGAGACTTTGCTTTTCCATATTTGCAGGTGATACCTTTACCAAACTAAAGGCATCTTTTGATGCATTCCGGAGACTTTTTCGGATATGGAATGATAGAAAGGTTATACAAAAAGCACGAAAATCCACGGTATTACAATTTGGTTCCGATATGACGTGGTCTATCGGGAAATTGATTTTGAGGTCGAGTGACTGTCGCCCCATTTCGCCTGAAAAATTTAGTAAAGAGCCAGGTGCTCCTTTTCAAGCCGGTGGTTTAGATGGTTCCTAAAATTGACCCCACGGTTGCTGCTGTGGTTGTTGCTTTTGATCCAGATGATCGTTTTAGACAATTGTTACTTTCGTTGGTCGAACAAGTTAACAAAATATGGATCATTGATAATCAGCCAAATTCAATTTCTTGTGACTATATAAAAGGTGGACAGGTTCAACAAAGAAACAACATTACACTGGTAGAAAATAAAAAAAACGTCGGCCTTGCTGCCGCTCAAAACCAGGGAATAGAACTAGCTTTAGAAGATGGAGTGGATTGGATTCTACTATTAGACCAAGACAGTATACTTGATAAAGATTTTGTAAAAAATATGCTTAATACGGCTCTTGAATATAAAAATAAAAAAAACATAGGGTTTTTAACTCCAAGACACGAATTTGACGACGGACGTCCTTCAGTTCCCACTTATTCAAAGGGATCATTTTTAAAACCTAGACGTTATCATATGAGCTTAGCTGAAATTGATGATACACTTTTATTCGGAATGGCCTCAGGAAGTTTTATCCCTAGACAAACATTAGAAGAAGTCGGTCTGATGCGTGAGGAGTTTTGGATCGATTATATAGATTATGAATTCTCATTCAGGGTGCGAAAACGAGGTTTTAGAATTATAGGGGTCGGTGGAGCGCGGTTGAATCATCGCCTTGGAATAACGAACTATCTAAAAATTTTAGGAAAAGCATTATCTTACCAAGTTCATCCAGCCTTCAGGCGATATACCATTTACAGAAATAGAGTTACAGTTATCAAGGAGTATTCCAAGCTTTTTCCGGACTTTCTATGGTTTGAAATTTTATCGATAGCTAAAGACTTATTTAAACTCGTTTTATTGGAGGATCAGAAATTTAATAAGTTACGATCAATATTTTTTGGTACTATGCATGGCATGACCGGTTCCTTTGATCGAAGTATAAATCATAGAGAGGGTGATAAATACTAATTATTAGCGTCCCAAAAGTTTGCTTCTAAACCAAAGAAATATGAGTTTGGGTAATATTATTGCGAGACGAGTATAGATAGCAAGGGCTAGCGCCCTGAGTGCCCAAGCTGGGTATTGTTCAGTAAAATGTTTTTCGAAATATTTGCAGAAACTCCGAGCCTTATGCCATTCGACTACACCAGAAAAACTATCGCTGCTTCCCTTCTTATGGACCACGGAAACGTGCGGTAAGTATAGAATTGACCCATTAATTTTTTCAACACGCAAACAAAAATCGATATCTTCAACATGGAGGAAATAGTCTTCATCCATGCCGCCTAACTCGACAAAAACTCGCTTTGGCATTAGCATAAATGCGCCTGATATACATTGAACAGGGGCGATTTTGGACAATGGAGTTGTTTCATTAAGGTTCAATCGCTTGAAGTGTGGATGATTTGGAGCGAGCCGGTCTAGCCGGAATTGCTCAACGCAGCAAGTCCAGGGCGTCATTAAATTACGTCGTGCACCCCTTTGTTCAGTACCATCAACATTCTCTATTCTAACAGTAAGAACTGAGGTGTTGGGGTGAGTCTGAAAAACTTCCAATGCTGGAACGAGAGTGTCGTTTTGTAATATAGAATCTGGGTTCAATAGAAGAATATATTCCCCGCGTGCTCTTCTGACGCCTAGGTTGCAGCCCTTTGAGAACCCAACGTTTCCGTGTCCCGTTATAATTTCAAACTTTGAATTTTTGTCGGCTATTTCGTTCAATTGCTGGACGGTTTGTCTTGTATTTCCATTATCAACAAGTATCAATTGATGCAGTTTGCTCTGTCTAAGAACTGAGCGAATACAATCCATTAGTACTTCCCCAGTTTTATAAGAGACGATAACTACGCTACACACCCCTTTGGCCTCAACCAAGCTATCAGGAGATCCGCTCCCAAGCGGTGCAAGTTTAACAACGTTAGTATTAAAATTTGGTATGTTACTATCGGTATTGTCAGCGTCGCTAATTAGGTTCTTCATCTTTAATCCTAAATAAAAAATATTGCTTGTATTTCTTGAGTAAGTTTATTTCATTCTGACAAAGCAAGACTTTAACTTACTATAATATTAACATAAAAGTCTGTTAAAAGATATTCACCAACACGGAAGTCTCTAGTCTCTTTTTATCTCCAAGTCCTACTGCTTCATTGCGAAGATCTTTATTAGATGATATGAGCCATCGGTGAAATTAGAGATATTAGGTTTGTTTACTGTGAAAATAGAACCAACTAGAATAAACGATGTAAAGATTGTTTGGCCGGATAAATTTGGCGATCACCGGGGGTTTTTCTCTGAAACTTTCAACTCTGAGAAATTCAAGCTGAGTGGACTAGATCTATCTTTTTGTCAAGATAACCACTCTCTATCTGAAAAGGCGGGAACTTTAAGGGGGATGCATTTCCAGATAAACCCATATGCGCAAGGTAAACTTCTGCGAGTAACTCGAGGGGCTATCTATGATGTTGCAGTGGATATACGAGCCGGATCACCTACTTTCGGGGAATGGGTCGGTTATGAAATAAGTGCAAAGTTGTGGAATCAAATATTTATACCCGTGGGTTTTGCCCACGGTTTTTGTACACTCGAAGATAATACGGAAGTGATGTATAAAGTGACGGCTCCATATTCTCCGGAGAATGAAAGAGGGTTAGCTTGGAATGATGATGAGCTAGCTATAGATTGGCCTATCGATAATAATGCGCCCATCTTATCGGAAAAAGACACCAGTTATCCTGAACTACGCAATTTGCCTACATTTTTTAAGTATGAATTTTAAGCTAGATCCATAATGAAAGAAGAAGCAAAAAAAATATTAGTGACAGGAGGTGCTGGTTTTATTGGGTCAGCGGTGATTCGTTATTTAATAAATACTATTGGCTGTTTCGTGCTAAACGTGGATAAATTGACATACGCAGGCAACTTAAATTCTTTGAAAAATGTAATTTCGAATCCAAAATACAGCTTCGAAAAACTCGACATTTGTGATGTGCAGAAATTAGATAAGGCAGTAAAAGAATATAAACCAAATATCATTATGCACCTAGCGGCGGAGAGCCATGTTGACAGATCGATCGATGGCCCTAGCGATTTTATCCAAACCAACATTGTTGGCACGTATAGCCTATTAGAGGTTTCAAGAAGCTTTTGGAGCCAGTTGGATGAAAACGAAAAAGAACAGTTTCGATTTCATCATGTTTCAACAGACGAAGTATTTGGCTCCTTGGGGTTGCACGGTGCCTTCACAGAAACTACGCGATATGATCCCCGGTCCCCATATTCTGCCAGTAAAGCGTCAGCCGATCATCTAGTTAGAGCATGGCACGAAACCTTTGGCTTGCCAGTAGTTTTGAGCAATTGCTCAAACAATTATGGTCCATACCATTTCCCAGAAAAACTGATTCCATTGATGATTATAAAAGCACTAAAGGGTGAGGCTATGCCGGTCTATGGAGCTGGGAACAATATTCGCGACTGGTTGTACGTTGATGATCATGCCCGCGCACTTTACGAAATAGCGTCAAAAGGTCGGCCAGGGGAAAGTTACAATGTTGGTGGCAACTCAGAAGTAAGTAATATTGAAGTGGTAAAAACTATTTGCACAATATTGGATGAGCTATCGCCAAGAAAAAACGGCAGAAAATACGAGGAACAAATCACTTTTGTATCAGATAGACCAGGGCACGATTTTCGTTACGCGATTGATTCAACAAAAATAAAATTGGAATTTGGTTGGGCACCAATTGAAACCTTTGAAACAGGACTTAGGAAAACGGTTCAATGGTACTTAGATAACCAAGACTGGTGGGAGCCTATATTAAACAAGCAGTATCAAGGCGAGCGTTTGGGGGGCTCGGCGAATTGATATGCGGACAGAGAAGCAAAAAATATTGATACTTGGTGCTAATGGACAGGTTGGGAAAGAGCTGTCAAGGCGTGCTGGTAACTTTGAAGTTAATGCAACAGCTTTCACTCGCACAGAACTCGATATAACAGACAGTCAAGCTGTTGCGAGAATTTTGGAAAACTTACGCCCAAATACAGTAATTAATGCAGCGGCCTATACGGCGGTAGATGACGCCGAAAACTATCCAGAGGTTGCTTATAAAGTAAACCGTGATGCACCCGAAAACCTGGCAAAGATTTGTGAAAAGTTATCAATCCCGATTATACACATTTCAACTGATTATGTGTTCGATGGGAAAAAATCAGGTGCCTATTTTGAGGATGACCCAGTTCGTCCATTAGGAATTTATGGTCGGTCAAAGGAGGCTGGAGAAGCTGTCATACGAGATAATACTGAAAAATACATTATTCTTAGGACTTCGTGGGTTTATGCGGCGCATGGGAATAATTTTCTCCGCACTATGATGAGATTAGCTAATGAGCGCAGTGAGCTGAACATAGTGGACGATCAGCGCGGCGTGCCAACGTGTGCAGTTGATATTGCTGATGCACTTGTGCTGATAGCGAAACAGATAACTAATAATATGCTGGAACCGTCATGGGGGACTTTTCACTATACATCTAAAAACCCTACAACATGGCGAGGTTTTGCGGAAGAAATCTTCAAAGAACTCCAGACTTACAATATGAGCGTGCCACTCGTTAATGGTATTCCAAGCAGCCAATATCCCACGCCGGCGTCGCGTCCTCTTAATTCTGTTCTAAATTGTGATAAAATTGAAAGAGTTTTCAGTGTGCCGAGAAGAGATTGGAAAGAGGGCATGCGCGAGGCCGTTGCCCAACTTTTAACAAACTAGTACTGATTTAGTAAAAAGGGATATAGGCATGAAAGGAATTATTCTCGCGGGTGGTTCGGGAACGAGGTTATACCCCCTTACAATTTCAGTTTCTAAGCAGATGTTGCCAATATATGACAAGCCGATGATCTACTATCCTCTAAGCATTCTAATGCTAGCAGGCATTCGCGAAATACTGATAATTACGACACCCGAAGACCAATCTGCTTTTAAGCTCTTGTTAGGTGATGGAAGTAAATGGGGTTTGTCTCTTAATTATGCAGTTCAACCAAAACCAGAAGGTCTGGCCCAAGCATTTATTATTGGGAAAAAATTTATAGGAAACGATCATTGTTGCCTAATTCTAGGTGATAATATCTTTTATGGACACGGTTTATCTGAAATTCTAACAGAGGCTTCCACCTTGAAAGCTGGAGCGACCGTTTTTGGATATTATGTTAACGATCCGGAGAGATATGGTGTTGTTGCTTTCGACGAAAATGGCTTTGCCAAAAGTATAGAAGAAAAGCCTGTAAAACCAGAATCGAACTGGGCAGTTACGGGGCTTTATTTTTACGATAATAAAGTCATTGATATAGCGGAAAGTATTAAACCCTCCGACAGAGGGGAATTAGAGATAACCGATGTGAATCGTGTTTATTTGGAGCAAAATTCCCTGAAGGTTCAGCAACTCGGTCGAGGTTTCACTTGGCTAGATACAGGAACCCATGAGTCGTTATTGCAAGCGTCCGAATTTGTAAGAACAGTTGAAGATAGACAGGGCTTGAAAATAGCCTGCCTGGAAGAGATAGCCTTTAGTAAAGGGTTTATCGACTCAAAACAAATGTCCGAACTTGCAGCCCCATTACTTAAAAGTGGATATGGCCAGTATTTGATGGCCCTTATTGACTCAAGATAAATTGTATTCAGCTTATTGCATATGTCGTTTTAGGCGATATGAGGTTCTAGTATTTGTCGAATAACTAAGCCGTCAGTTAGTTTGTCGAATCCATCATTCACTTCACCAAAGCCGATACTTTTATTTATCAGTTTATCCACTGCAAGCTTTCCTTGTCGGTACAACTCTATATATCTTGGTATGTCCCTTACCGGCACGCAACTCCCCATATAGCTCCCTCTAATTGCTTTTTCAGATGTTACAATATCTGGTGGGCTGAAGGAAAATAGTGATGTGGAAGGCGCCAAGCCAGCTATTATAACCTGGCCCCCCATTTTGATTGAATTATAGCAGGTCTCGGTTGCCGCCACTGACCCTGCAAATTCAAATGCGTAGTCAACACCTCCAGCTGTAATGTCCTTTATTTGTTCTAAGTGGTCTTTATCTTTAGCATTGACGGTATGCGTGGCACCAAGTTGCCGTGCAAGACCGAGCTTGTCGTCATTTACATCCACAGCGATGATTTTTTCTGCTCCAGCAAGTTTAGCTCCTAAAAGACCATTTAAGCCAACGCCTCCCAAACCAACACATGCTACGGTGTCTCCAGCCCGTATTCGCGCTGTATTCAGAACTGCGCCTACGCCAGTCATGACAGCACATCCAAAAATAGCAGCATCTGCAAGTGGAAGATCTTTATCGACTTTCACCGCAGTTCCTCTATCAATAACGGCGTATTCTGCAAAGCAAGAGACACCAGATTGATGGGCGATTTCGTTACCTTTACTGTCAGTAAGCCGACTGCCTCCCGCCATAAGATGGCCCTTGGCCCTTGCAGTATCGTGGGTTAGGCATAGTTGCGGTTTGCCACCAAGGCAATTACTACATACACCACAAGAGGCCGAAAATTGAAAAATTATAGGGTCGCCAACTTTTATATCTCGAACACCCGCGCCAACTTCTACCACTTGTCCAGAACCTTCATGGCCTAGAACAAGCGGCATTGGGCGTGGCCTGTTACCATTTATAACGGAGAGGTCTGAATGGCATAATCCGCCGCCGGCTATTTTTATCATTAACTCACCGGCTTGCGGCGGAGATAATTCAACTTCCTCAATCTGAACGGGTTGCGATGTGGCATAAGGCCGTTTTGCACCTGTTTCTCGGAGTACAGCGGCTAGCATTTTCATTTTTTGACTCCCAGTTTGTCACATTTTGTACATTGGACCACTTAAGTATAAACGGATTTTAAATTCAATGGCCTCTTTTAGCAAAAAAATGACTAGAAACCTTCTATAACCAGATATACGATTTTTTCATTCCTAGTCTCAGGTGATAAGTACACGGTCTTGCTACGGAATTTTATCTAAAGCAGACTTTCAGAGAGAGATGGAGAGAAAAAATGACGTCTTGGACTAAATCACAATTACCAACACCTACAAATGATCTCGATAAAGTTGCTAATGACATTGATCGATGGGGATATGGCCTTTTAGAGGATGCTTTAAGCGAGCCACTATTAACAAAAACTAGAGCAAGACTTCTGGAGCAAGCAGCTGCGGAACTGAAGTTTGGGCTTGCTTTCGAAGATGGGGGCCCCTCTCAAAAATGGGGTGATTTTCGTGATCCTGATGGTGCGCTGAGGTCTGAAGTGTTTACTTCTGCCAATGGTGGTATCAATCAGAGGGTATGGCTTTTGCCAAATAAAGGGGAAGAATTTTTGGGGGTGTTGGAAATAAATAAGATGCACGAAATTGTAAGCCATGTTTTGGGTGAAGAATTTCAGCTTTCATCATTCTCTTCCAATATTGCTAAGCCAGGTGGATTGAAAATGGATCTTCATACAGATCAGTGGTGGGCCCCCGAACCAACTAAACCGGGCCGACGTAATTTACCGGTGGGGTCGATGACGCGAAAAAAATTTGATTGTGATTTAGGGTTTTCTGACGCCAGGTATGCGATAGCTCCGGCGGCTTGCTCTAACGTAATATTCATGATGAATGATTTTACTGACGAAAATGGAGGCACAAGACTTGTTCCCGGCAGCCATATGTTTGGACGTCACCCTGATTTGATTAAGGACAAAGACATTGAGACCGTTGCCGCTGAAGGTAATTCGGGAACAGCCTTAATTACCGATGGGAGGGTCTGGCATGGCACAGGTGCTAATGTGACAAAAGAAAATAGAATAGCCATGTTATTAACATTCTGTGGCCCTCAGTATAGGCCGCAGGTTAATTATCCGGTGGCACTCGACAGTGCAATCTTGAAGTCTGCGTCAGATCGACAGAAAGCCTTGTTCGGTTTAAAAATTTGGTGGGGCTACGGCAGAACAGGGGATCCAAATTTAGATTTTATTGATCCTGATGGGCAAACTTTGGGTAAATTAACTCTTTCTTGAGAACACTTGGAGAAAAAGATGAAAAAGGCGCTTGATGGCCTGCGGGTTATAGATATGACACATAATCAAGCAGGCCCTGCTTGCACGCAAATACTAGCTTGGCTTGGGGCGGAGGTAATAAAGCTAGAAGAGCCTGGTAAGGGGGATGTCGCGAGAACAAACATGAGAGACCAGGATAGCGATAGTTTGTTTTTTCTTATTTTGAACTCCAGTAAAAAAAGTCTAACACTCAATTTGAAAACAGATGAGGGGAAGGAACTTTTTAAGAAAGTAATAGCGTCGTCCGATGTGTTAGTTGAAAATTTTTCTCCTGGTGCCTTAGAGCGACTTGGCTTGGGTTACGATGTATTATCAAAAGTGAATGAAAAATTGATTTATGCAACAATAAAAGGTTTTGGAACCTATGGCCCGTACAGTGGATTTAAGAGTTTTGAGCCTATTGCCCAAGCTATGGGCGGAGCAATGTGCGCCACAGGGTTTCCAGAAAACCCGCCAACGTATGTTTGGCCGGCGATTGGGGACTCTGGCACGGGGATGCATATGGCGATAGGTATATTAGCTGCGATACAACAAAGACACGCTACTGGAAAAGGTCAAGAAGTAGAAGTTTCTATGCAGGATAGTGTCGCAAATATCATGAGAATAAGTTTAAGAGATCACCAAAGACTTGGGGGTGTTCAAAAACGGACTGGAAACCAATTAGGCCGAAATGTGCCTGGGTCGACGTACCCGTGTTCGCCTGGTGGGCCAAATGACTATATTTATATATTTGCCCAGCAACAAATGTGGAGTTCTTTTGCGAAAGCGATAGGGCGACCGGATATAGTAGATGACCCGCGATATGCAACAGCAGAGAAACGGTGGGAAAACAGAGATACACTTAATCCTATTATAGAGGGTTGGACACGTCAGAGGACTAAGCATGAGGCTATGCGGATACTTGGTGATGCGGGCGTACCCAGCGGTGCATGTCAAGATACCGGCGAGGTATTAGAGGATCCGCATTTAAAAGAAAGAGACATGATTGTGGACATAAATTATCCCCCGAGGGGAAATTACAAAACTGTCGGATGCCCCATCAAACTTTCAGATTCTCCTGCTCAAATTGAGCGACCCCCTTTTCTAGGGGAGCACACCGAAACTGTTCTCGAAGACTTATGCGGGATAGATAAAGAGCAGTTTTCGAAATTTCATAAAAATGGAATAGTTTAAGGAAAAATGAACTGCCTAACGCTCTGATATACAATTCGGACGCGAAGTTGCCGAAACGTCCTAAAGGAAATTATTTTTGCCCGAACTTAATTACCCTGAATATAAAAAAGGCTTGCAAATTTAAATGACTATTGTGATCGACAGAAAGCATGAGCATTTTGTTGGAGAAGTTTCCGGCATAGATTGCCGTCAAGCCGTAACGAAAGAAGATGGACAGCTATTGAACGAAGCTTTGGATCAGTTTGGAGTATTAATTTTTCGCAAACAAGCATTTACAGATTTAGAGCAAATAACGTTTAGCAAGATTTTTGGCGAGATAGAATTAGCAAAAGGTGGCAACGTTACTAAAGATAAGGATCGTCGTCTTGATGTCCAAATGGCTGACGTAAGCAATCTTGATAAAGATGGCAATCTGCTTGGGCGTTCTGATCGAAGACGAATGTTTAATCTCGGAAATAGGCTTTGGCATTCTGATAGCTCATACCGTGTTATCCCAGCCAAGTGTTCTCTTCTCTCCTGTCGGAGTGTAGCGTCAAGTGGTGGCGATACAGAATTTGCGTTTATGCCAGCCGCTTATGATGCGCTTGACCAAGATACAAAAATGGAAATAGAGGAGTTAGTTACAGAACATTCCTTGCTGTATTCGAGAGGGCAGCTTGGTTTTACTGAATTTGAGGATGAAGAAAGAAAAGCTTTTGCTCCAGTTAGGCAAAGGTTGGTCAGGACTAATGAATTCACGGGACGTAAATCGATTTTTTTGTCGTCACATATTGGTTCGATAATAGGTTGGGAAATACCTGAGGCGCGGGACCTCATTCGGGAATTGATGGAGCATGCAACAAGTCAGCCATTTGTCTACCGACATTCCTGGTCCGTTGGTGACCTTGTAGTCTGGGACAATAGACAGTGCATGCATCGTGTGAGAAGATTCGATGATGCAAGTGAGCCAAGAGATATGCGCCGTACTACTATAGCAGGGACAGCGAAAACCGTACCGCAGTCAAATTAACAATGTGGGTAGAAAAAAAATGTCTTTAAAAATTGAACAAGTACATAAATATTTTGTCGGGGAAGTCTCAGGAATTGATTTGTCAGACCCGCTTTCAAAAAGCGAAGTAATACAAATTGAAGAAGGCATGGATCAGTTTGGCGTTTTAATTTTTAGAGAGCAATTTTTATCTGATGAAGAACAAGTGTCCTACACTAAAAACTTTGGCGAGCTAGAATTACATGTAGGGTCTAATGTTTTGAAGGGCAATGAAAGACGTCTTAGCTTAGAGTTTGCGGATGTAAGTAATCTTGATCAAGATGGGGAAATTTTGAAAAAGGGTGACCGTAGGCGTATGTTTAATCTAGGGAACAGATTGTGGCATACCGATAGCTCATTCAGGAATATTCCGTCTAAATTTTCTATTCTTTCTTGCAGGAGTAGCCCAAAAAATGGAGGAAATACCGAATTTTCTTTTATGCCGGCAGTTTATGATGAGTTAGACGAGGGCACGAAGCAGGAAATAGCAGACCTCATCACTGAACATTCCCTGATTTACTCGCGCGGCCAGCTTGGTTTTTCAGATTTTAACGAGGAAGAAAAACAAATGTTTAAGCCGGTACAGCACGTAATGGTTCGAATAAATGAATTCACTAAACGCAAGTCTATTTATCTTTCTTCGCATATTGGAAAAATACTGGGTTGGGAAATACCGGAAGGACGGGATTTTATCAGGGAATTAATGGAGTTTGCTACTCAACGGCACTTTGTCTACGCGCACGAATGGAAGCCGGGTGATCTTGTGATGTGGGATAACCGGCAATGTATGCATCGCGTAAGGCCATTTAAAGACACAGGTGAAAAACGGGATATGCGCAGAACTACCGTAGCTGGTACAGCACCAACCCTAGTTTCTGCGACCTAAATCTCGAATTGTAAAACAACTAAAAGGATATTAAAGGATCACAAAACTAGTTTTCGCAGTAATTGGAGATTTGAGCTCTTGTCGACAAAAATTAAACTTTTCCTTACTCTCGGGGTAGTGTTGCTTGGGGCTCTTTGCTCTTGGCTTGAAGCAACCTACGCCGACAGTTTTGTTGCCATTGTTATAATTGGGCTGACTGTTTTTATGATAATAGCGCTTTGGTTGTTTCCAGAAGCAGGTGCAAAGGATGATAACTGATCCTGTTTGGTTTACTAATAAGTTCAGCAATCAGTGTTTATGACTTGTCCCGAATAAAAGGATAAATCCTCGTAAAGTCAGAGCCGGGTTCAGCTTTTTCCAGTTTAGCGAACTGATCAGCTACTATTGGCGCTATAGTGCAGGGTGTGTCTGATCTAGAAACATTTTCAACGTACAGCCTTACATCTTTTGCCATCATTTTAGTAGCAAACCCCCCATTATAAGCCTCGTTGGCGATCCTATTTGGAAATTTATCCATAGTTGCTGTATTTCTTCCACTGGAAACATTTACTACGTCCAACATAGCTTTCATCTCCAAGCCGTTTGCAGTGCCAAAAGCCATGGCTTCGCTTGTTGCGGCCATGGCTGTTGCTGAGAGAAAATTGTTGAGAAGTTTCACCGTCTGTCCTTGACCAGGGTTGGGACCAACATGAAAAATATTAGCGCCAATACATTTCAAGATAGGTTGTACCTTCTCAAAGATATTCTCTTTGCACCCAACCATAACGGCCAGTGTTGCTGATTCTGCCCCGGCTATTCCGCCTGATACAGGCGCATCTACATATTCAATGCCCTTTTTCGATAATAGTTCAGCTGCTTGCTTTGCGTCCGGGATCCCAATTGTCGATGTGTCAATAACTATTTCAACCGATGAACTGGGAGAATTTAATATTTCTTGAGTGATCTCTAGCGTATCTGGACCTGCGGGTATTGATAAGATTAGAATGTTGGCTTCTGAAATTACTTCTGAATTCGTAGTTGCAACATGAGCGCTCTGGGGAGCTGCTGAAGTGTCCATTTTATCTGTAACCAACATTTGATATCCGTTTTTAGCAAGATTTTTTGCCATTCGGTTTCCCATGCTACCTAATCCGATCCATCCAATTTTATCTTGCATCTTTGTAAAACCTCTCACATAAGCCCAAAAATTCTGGTTAATCTACTCTAATGTATCGAAAAAAATATGATGTAAAAAGTATTAACACTGTTAATCGCAACAACAATATTTCTTAATTTAAATAGGGAAATAGTTATTTGTTTGGAAAATGAATAAGATGTCGATGTATTCACCCGTTAAAATTTTGTAATATTAAAGTTTATCGGAACACAGAACTAATCTCTTGTTTCCCTCAAATAAGACGGAAAGATAAAATTGATGACAAAAGACTCTAAGCCACTAACGGGTATTCGTGTGCTTGATATAGCATGTTTTATAGCAGCCCCCCATGCTGCAACTATTATGGGGGAATTTGGAGCCGACGTTATAAAAGTGGAGCATCCAAATGGAGGTGACCCGTGGAGAAGATACGGTACAAGAACGGATCTAGCAGATCAGTCTCTCGCATGGTTAAACGAAGCAAGAAATAAACGCTCAATAACACTCGATCTCAGTAAGAAAAAGGGTGCAGAACTTTTAAAAAAACTGGTCAAAACGGCAGACGTAGTGTGTGAGAATTTCCGTCCCGGTACGCTAGAAAAATGGGGACTCGGATGGGAAACTTTGAAGAAAATAAATCCAGGTTTGATACTCTTAAGAGTTTCGGGTTATGGACAAACAGGCCCATATAAAGACAGACCGGGGTTCGCCAGAATAGCACATGCCTTCGGCGGATTGACATATTTGTCAGGTATACCTGGAGAAATACCGGTTACGCCAGGTTCCACGTCGCTAGGTGATTATATGACGGGTATGAATGGTTGCATTGGGATCATGATGGCCCTGAGGCACCGAGAGGCAACGGGTGAAGGGCAAGTAGTAGATTGCGCACTTTTTGAAAGTGTCTTTAGAGCACTAGATGAAATCGCACCGAGATATGCAACTGATGGGTTTGTAAGACAACCAGAGGGAACGGGAACTCTAAATGCGTGTCCACATGGGCATTTCCCCTCTGGCGATGGAAAATTTTTAGCAATTGCATGCACGACAGATAAAATGTTTGAGCGTCTTACAATCGCAATGGAGCGTAAAGACTTATTAGAAAAATTTGGAGAGCAAGCCACACGACTTAAGAATAGAGTGGAAGTGCTCGCAGAGGTTGAGAAATGGACGCGCAGTTTCCCCAGGGAAACACTTATCGATGTGTGCAATAACAATGGTGTACCGGCAGGGTCAATAAATTCGATTGCAGATATTTTTGAAGATGAGCACTTTAAGGCAAGGGAAACTATTAAGCATGTAAGTGTGCCCGGTGTAGGAAATGTTGCTGTCCCAAATGTCTTTCCAACGCTTTCAGAGACACCAGGAACGATTAATAATCTGGGCCCAGGACTTGGTGATCATAATGAGGACTTATACCGAAAGGAGTTAGGCCTTTCTGACTCAGAACTGAGCACATTAAAAGAAAGTGGTGTAATATGAGAAAACACGCAAATAGAACCTATCTATTCGCTCCAGGGAATCATGAGAGACGGGTTGATAAAGCGCTGGGCTTGGGCTCGGATGTTGTCATCTTAGACCTAGAGGATGCAGTAGCTATTTCAGAAAAAGAAAAAACCAGGCAAGTTATAAATGAACGTCTCCAGCAAAAAAGGAATTGTGCAGTTTTTGTAAGGGTAAATGCATACGATACAGATTTCTGTTTCGGGGACATTTATTCAATTGTTACTGAAAACCTAGATGGAATTGTTCTGCCAAAATTAGAAAGTCCAGCTGATCTCAAATCAGTTGATTGGTTTTTGGGTAATCTTGAGAAAGAAAGAGATCTACCTATTGGCGATATCGAGCTTATGCCAATAATCGAAACAGCCAAAGGTGCTGCATTAATACGTGACATTGCAACAACCTCATCTCGTGTTCGTAGACTCGCTTTTGGTGGAGGTGATTACACCAGAGATCTTGGAATGGAATGGAGTTTATCGGAAGAGGAGCTTTTACCAATAAGGTCAGAATTTGTTTTAGCATCACGTTTTGGGGGTTTGGAACCTCCAATAGATACAGTTTTTATCCATATTAAAGAACACAATGCATATTTAAAATCGTGTCAGAACGTGTTGAAACTGGGGTTTCAAGGGAAGATGTGTATTCATCCTGATCAAGTGGCTGTAACAAATGAGACATTCACACCTAGTGAAGAAGAGGTCGTTTGGTCAAAACGAGTGATAAGCGAATTTGAAAGAGCAGAGGCGGAGGGTGTGGCATCTATACAAGTTGATGGTTATTTTGTTGATTATCCAATAGTGGAAAAGGCGCAACGAGTAGTAGATATGTCAAATTTGCTCAATGACCTAGCTTCATCAAAATAAACTTAGTAATGCAAAAAAATTAGTTTGTAAGGCAACTAGCAAAAAGTGAAATACTTCTCTTTAAATTCACCTTGCGTATATATTGGATTGCTCATCTTTATAATAATATTGAGCCAATCTCGTGGATTAGAATCAAAGGGGTTAGTTTCCCAAAACCCTTTTGATTTGTATCAAGATAAGATTCTATTCGATGTTGTACGGGACGGGGAAAAAGTTGGATCCCATGAAACTACTTTCTCGGGTGACAAGAATGATTTTTGGGTAACCACGCGATTCGAATTAGAGATAAAAGTCTTATTTATACGTGCGTACGCTTTCAAATATTTTTCTAAGGCTAATTGGAAAAATGGTGTGTTAAATGAAATTAGCGTCATCATAGATGACGACGGGGAGCCATTTTCATTGAAAGGACGGAAAGAAGCTGGAGAATTTTTAATCGAAAGCCCCAAAAAAAAATTTAAAACGCCATTTCCATTATTTCCGACAAATCATTGGAATGCCAACGTTGTAAACGAGAGCGTTGTGCTAAATACCCTGACGGGAGAACTAAACAGGGTGGATATTATCGCCAGGGGCCTAGAAACATTACAAAGTGGGCACGGAGAAATAAAAAGTCAGAGATACTCTTATACCGGCGATTTGGATACTGAGGTGTGGTATGATCAGAAAGGCCGCTGGGTTGGTATGGAATTTAAAGGAAAGGATGGCAGCATCATTACGTATGTCTGCCAACAATGTCTTGCATCAAAAAACTGAAATCAAATTTGCGGAGTAACTAAAATCGTTAATACTGTTTGGGTTACGGGGGCTGGCAAAGGTATAGGCAGAGAATTAGCAAAAATATTTGCTGAAAACTCGTGGACCGTTGCTGTAAGTGCGAGAACAGAAAATGATTTAATAAGTTTGCAAAATGAGTTTGCAAATAAACAAATCAATAAATATCCCCTAGACGTTTCAGACTTAGACGCCACTGTCAGAACGATAGCGGAGATGGAGAAAGAAATAGGCTTTCCAAACTTAGTTGTCCTAAACGCGGGAACACATATGCCCATTTCTGTGGAGAGCTTTTCGGTAGAAAAAATTCGCACCTTGATGGAGGTAAACTTCATGGGTGTGGTTAATGCCTTGTCCGAAATCATTCCTAAATTCGTTTCGGCTGGAGAAGGTCATATTGCTATTGTAGCATCATTGGCGGGTTATAGAGGTTTGCCATCAGCTTCAGGTTATGGTGCGAGTAAAGCGGCTTTGATTAATATGTGTGAATCGTTAAGGCCAGAGCTAATGAAATACAATGTACGGCTAACACTTATAAACCCTGGCTTCGTTGAGACCCCACTTACTGATCAAAATGATTTTGAAATGCCTTTCATTATTACCGCAAAGGATGCAGCTGAGCGGATCTTTCGGGAAATTGAGGATTGTAAATTTGAAATAGTGTTTCCAAAAAGGTTTGCTTTTATAATGAAAGCACTGCGCCTGATGCCGTATAGAATTTTTTTCTCAATTACAAAGAAACTGATCAAAAATAGATGAAAATAGTTTAACTGGAAATGCCATAAAGACGGCGTTTTATAATTCCGTGTCTCTTTCGGTCTAAGGGAAAATTCCAGATAGTAAGGAGGGTGATACATTTAAAGCCAATTGGAAGAAGTGCGTACAGAAATACTAATGCATCCTTACCGCTTGCACTCGGTGTGTCTGGGTCAAACCCCAACCAATCTAATAGAGGAAATGCTAGACCAACACTGCAGGCTAAGGCCAGCTTTGTTGCCATACCCCATAATGAAAATAGTAGGCCAGCGCGCTGGCTTTTTGTTTGAAGTTTATCGAAATCTAATACGTCTGCTTGAATAGAAGGAGGAATAGATAAATCCGCCCCAAGACATGCTCCAGTTAGAATGCAAACAATGGAAAACAGGTAAAAAGCTCCCTCAGGTAAAAAGGGAACTAGTGCAAAGGCGCTTATTGCAAGTAACATCGCATAGCACCAGATACGATGCTTATTAAAAGCATTGCTAAGTGATAACCATACAGGCATCGAAATGACAGCTGCTGAAAAATAAATAAGTATTAAGATGGCCCGTTGTGTTTCATTAACACTTAGTACTTTCTCTAAATAAAGAAAAAATAACACCGATGGTATTCCGTTAGCGACACCGTTTAAAAACCACGCCGTAAGCAATCGAATAAATAGTTTGTTACGAGTAAGTTGTAGAAGCGATTTCAAAACGGGTCTGCGTGAATTTCCTTCTTTCTTTAGTCGCGTAATATCGGCATCTGGCAACTTTTTGAGTAAGTATGGAATGAAAACTGCGCCTAGACTTATGGCAACCCAACCTATTATGCTGATTGTTTCCATTTCAGAGAATTTCAAGTTAGTCGAAAGAACAAATATTACTCCGCAGGTTAAAATGCCTAGAATACCGGCCGTCTCACGGGTTGTTGTTATCGATGTGCGCTCGTTATAATCAGTCGAGAGTTCAGCGCCCCATGTCAAATAAGGAACCGCAACAAGTGTCCAGCCGAGATATAGTATGATAGACCAGCTTATTAAATAAACTATCCCAGCATCGTTAGCTGGATTTAATAGCTGATACAAACCAATGGCTGCGATAATTGACCCAATTGCAATCCATGGTTTTCTGTGGTTTCTTTTTATGGGAAAACGATCACTTATTATTCCAACAATAGGATCGCTAATTGTATCAAAAACCCTCGCCAATAATAAAGCAAAACCAGTCGCCGCTAATCCCAATTCAAGTGTTACGCCATAAAAAGTCGGAAGATAAATGTAGATGGGAATGGTTGGAATAGAAATAGCTAAAGCTGGAAAACTGTAGATAAGCAAAAGTTTTTTATTAAGTGAACGTTTAATTATTTTGATCCTATTAAAAATTGGCCAACGTTTATGTGACCACTTTCGAACCCTGCTTCACAGTAGCTAAGGTAATAGCGCCACATCTTTTGGAATTTTTCGTCGAAACCAAGGTTTTTAATGTCGTCCCACTTTTGTTCAAATGTTGACTGCCAACGCCGTAGCGTTTCTGCATAGGACTTACCAAAATAATAATCGTCTAAGATTTTCAGCCCCGCAGAGCTTACGGCATTATTTAATTTATCCTCACTCGGCAAAATTCCCCCAGGGAAAATGTATTTTTGGATAAAATCTGGCCGCCTTTTATAGGTCTCGAAAAACTCATTTGCAATCGTGATACTTTGAATGCCAGCAAGTCCTCCCGGCTTTAAGCGGGTTTTGATAGTCTCAAAATAGTTTCTCCAGTGCTCTTCTCCTACGGCTTCGAACATTTCTATGGAAACGATTTTATCAAAACTGCCCTGCACATCTCGATAATCTTCTATCCGAATATCGACTAAGTTAGACAGTTGGTTTTCTTGCATACGCCTTTGTGCAAACTTGGCTTGCTCGTTAGATAAGGTTATGCCAACTACATTGCATTTATATTCTTTAGCTGCAATCTCTGCAAAACCGCCCCAACCACACCCAATCTCCAGTACCTGATCACCTTCTTTTAGTTTCAGAGCTTTCGCTAATCGTTGATATTTACGGTTTTGGCCGACTTCAAGTTCTTCACCAAAGTCTTTAAACAAAGCTGAGGAATACGACATAGAATTATCTAGCCAATGTGAATAGAACTCATTTCCCAAATCATAATGCGCAGCAATATTCCGTCTGCTTCCTCGCTTGCTATTGTCTCGTCTCTGGTGTCTGAGCTTTTCAATTAAATTAATAAATTTTGATGGGGTCACAGCATTCCCGAGGGCTCTCTCGTTTATATCACCGAGCAATATTAGTTGAGTTAAGTTTGATGTTTCCCACTCTCCACTTAAAAAACTTTCGGCAAGGCCCATATCGCCTGACAGCAGAAGGCGTGGAACTAATTTCCAGCTGTTTATTTTTATATCTGCAGTCGGTCCGACTTGGCCTCCCGAGTAAACCTTCTGAAAATTGGAGGGGAAAACTGCTCTTAGCTCTCCTGCTTCTATCCGTGATAACCATTTGTCTAGAAGAGCCTCCCAAAAGACGGGCCTTTTTCGCCGAGGCTCAAGTTTCTCTTCAATAGATTGTTTTTGATTGTTATCCATGGGTGGCGTTTAGTTTCTCGTATCAGGTCTTATTTTGCTAGAAGCTACTTTCCTATCAGCCGGAGAATGAGCGAAGTACGGTACCCCCTTCAACCACAACTTAACGGCTTCCCAGTGTATGCCAAGAATGATTTTAGCGGACATAAACGGGTATTGAAATACGTACTTAAATAAAGAAAGTCCAGTGATATTACGCCTTTTTCCAACGAAAGAAGCTATTAGAAACACACCATCCTCATCATTTTCTTTGATCAACACACTAATCCCACGGTCTGGTGGACTAATTTCAAAACGGTACTCAGCATTCATATCGACGAAGGGGGAAACATAAAGTTCTTTTTTGCAAGATTGTTTTATTGTATCGGAAAGTGCAGATGTTACAGGAATAATGTAAGAATGACGTTCAAGAAAGGTATTACAAACCTCATAGATAACGCATACAAGCTGCTTATTTTCTGAGTAGCAAAAGTAAATACTTAGAGGATTGAAACCGTAACCTAGAACACGGGGATAGCATAGTAGTTTTACTTTAAGCTCTTTAAATTCAATATCGGCTGATTTAACCTGTTCCTCGACCCAGGTTTTTAGAGGGGAGCCTGTTATTGAACCATGATCTTTCTCGAAAAATGAAAAGATCCCCCAGCGGTTTATAGAAAACAAGGGAAAGAATTTTTCGACTGCTCCGAGATCGTCTAAATCAAGAAGTAAAGAAAATACTTTATATGTAAGTCGGTGCTTCTTTGGGCGTAAGCGTTGATGGAAAACAATGCCTTCGTAAATTGAAGAAGTTTCTATCATGCCGATGTCCTATGCGGCGTTGATAATTGGAGCCTATCGTTTTGGCCAGCTACACTCCATGGCCGAGATATTGATCCTAGCGCTTCGGCAACTGCAAGGCCGGATTGAAGGCCGTCCTCATGGAACCCGTAACCGAAATAACTTCCACAAAACCAAAGCCGGTCAACTCCTTGAAGATCCCATAGAAACTTTTGTGATTTAAGCGCTTTTTCATCAAAGAATGGATGCGTGTATTCTTGCTCCAGAATAATTGTGTCTGGGTTAATTCTCATATTAGGATTTAACGTGACAAAATAATCATTCTCTGTTTCTAGGTTTTGTAACTTATTCATCCAGTAAGTCACCGAAAAAGCTTTTTTCCTTGTTTCAGACTCAGCCTCAAGAAAGTTCCAACTAGACCAGGTTCTTCTCTCTTTAGGCATGAATTTTTTGTCTCTGTGCAGGATAGTTTGATTTTTTGTGTAATGCCATGGAGAAAGCAGCTTGGTCTCTAGCTCATTTGGTTCTTCGATAAGCGCTATTGCTTCATCAGCATGTGTAGCAATAACAATTTGGTCAAACCATAGTGATTCACCACCCTTGGTTTTTACTTCTACCTTTTCGGACTTTCGACTGACCGAAACTACGGCATCTAAAACGGTCCTATTTTTTAATTGGGCTGACAGCAATTTTACATACTCACGGCTCCCCCCTGTGACGGTTCGCCAACTTGGACGACGAATGATGTTAAGTAGCCCATGGCTTTGAAAGAAACGTATAAAAGCGTTAGCAGGGTAGGCTTTGATTTCTTCACTAGTTGTTGACCAAATAGCCGCGCCCATGGGTAACAAATGGTCATTTATAAACGTAGGATGGTAATTCTTGTGATCAAGATATTCGCCCAAGGACATACTCTTGTCATTTTTTTGGGCAAGAAAAGATGGCGCCTCTCTATAGAACCTCAAAATCCCTCTCATCATTTGCCAAAATCTAGGCCTTACAATATTTACACGTTGTCCAAATAGTCCATTGAGATTAGTTCCAGAATATTCGAAAAGGCCATCATCCAGTGAAGCAGAAAATGACATTTCGCTTGCTTCAGTTGGAACATCGAGGAAATTGAATAATGCCGTTAGGTTTGGATAATTCATCTCATTATAAACGATGAAACCTGTATCGATGGGTATACGGCCAAAATTATCGTCTGCAACCACAGTATGGCTATGACCGCCGATATAATTATTTTTTTCAAAGACAGTGACGTCGTGGGCTTGGTTAAGTAGCCAAGCGGCAGACAATCCGCTTATACCGCTACCTATAACGGCAATATTTAGTCGTTCTATGCTTTGTCTGGGTTTTTTGTTCAAGGGGGTATTCCTGACTTGAGAATGTGGTTAGAGCCGCTCTTATAGCTGGTCGCCCTGTTTGCTAAAAGGGAAAATAAAATAAATAAGCTGAAAAAGTATTTTGAAAAATAGGTCCTTCTAAATACTATTCATTTTTGGCAGCGTAGCTTTAGAATGTCTAGGAAGAGTGATGCAAATCTTCACTGAGAATTTCAAGTCTAGCCCTTATTGGTGGGAGAAGGCCCCGCGGCCAAAAATCGAAATCAAAAAGGTAACCGAAAAGATAGATGTTGCGATTATTGGTTCCGGTTACACTGGACTATGTGCGGCCTTAACACTAGTGAAAGCAGGCTGTGAGGTTGTTGTTTTCGATGCTGAAGATGCTGGCTGGGGATGCAGTTCAAGGAATGGTGGGCAAGTAAGTACCTCTATTAAACCTGGATTTAGGAAATTATGTGGGCAATTTGGGGAAGTTGCCGCAACTAAAATTATAAAGGAGGGGCAGAATTCCCTCAACTGGCTAAAGAATTTTATAGCACGAGAAAAAATAGACTGTTCATTTAAAGTTCCAGGGCGTTTTTTTGCGGCACATAGTCAAAGGGAGTTCGATCGACTGGCTGCAAACTTAAAAGCTCAGCCGGCTTCTCTGGAAGTAAAGGCAAAGCTTGTTACTCGAGCCGAACAACGGAAAGAGCTTGGCACCGATATTTATCATGGGGGTGCTGTCTTTGAGTCACACGCGTCGCTTGACCCCGCTCTTTATCACTCGGCGTTGCTGGAAAAAGTATTAAAAGCGGGCGTTACTATAATTACTAACTGTCGGGTCAAAAAAATACGAAAGCATAATGCAGAGTTTAGTTTAGATACCCAGCTTGGGTTGTTTAACGCTAATAAAGTTATTGTTGGCACAAACGGATATACTGGCCAACTTACACCCTGGCTTAGCCGGCGTGTAATTCCAATTGGAAGTTATATGATTGCAACGGATGTCCTAGATGATGATCTAATAAATGAGCTAATGCCCACAGACCGGGTGATCAGTGATACCCGAAAGGTTGTGTATTATTATCGCCCGTCACCAGACCGACGCCGGATCATTTTTGGCGGGCGAGTAACAACTGGAGAAGTTGATGTTAAAAAAAGTGGCGCCCTCCTACGCCGAGACCTTATAGGTATTTTCCCAGAATTGAAGAATGTCAAAGTTTCGCATTCCTGGATGGGTTTTGTAGCATACACTTTTGATGAATTACCGCATATTGGGGAATATGAGGGCATTCATTATGCAATGGGCTGCTGTGGATCGGGAGTAGGAATGGCGAGTTATTTAGGAACAAGAGTAGCTGAACAAGTTCTAGGGCGTAAAGAGGGTGATACTGCATTCGACAAACTCACGTTTGAGACACGCCCATTTTACACAGGTAAGCCGTGGTTTCTGCCGGCAACAGTTGCTTACTACAGGTGGCGAGATGGGACGGATCAAGGTAATAAAACTAGCGTTGTTTAGCACCGCTATATAATACATCATGTTGCCTTTTTAGGGCTTCATTTCGAATATGTTGGGATTCTTTATCAAATGACCTAGTTGGTCGGGGTTCATGATCAAAGTTTCCAAATTGATCAATTCCTCTGGCTAACGTGGCACTTGTTTTTCCAGCTATTTGTTTGACCTCTGTAGAAATATATCGGATTGCAAACCCTATTCTATCTATGTTGCTTTTATTAGGTTCCGATCCGTGTACGATATTAACATGGTGTAGAGACATTTCTCCTGGTTCCAGTTCGAGATCGATTGCTTGGTTTTCATCTAAACCAGCGATAATTTCCTGTCCCCTAGTGAGGAGATTATCTTTGGAAAAAGTATCTTGGTGTTCAAGAGCTGCGCCTAGTTGGCTCCCAGGAATGACTCTCATACAACCATTCGATGCTTTGCTAGGAGAAAAAGCCACCCATGCTGTGAGTACATCATGAGGTTCAAGGCCCCAGTAGTTGGCATCTTGATGCCAACTTACAAATCCAGCATCATGGGCTTGCTTAGCAAAAAAGCTTGAGCCCCAGGCTAGAAGGTTGGGGCCGAGGATTTTACTCACGTGATCTGTAATGGCAGGACTAGTGACCAAGTCATAAAGCCATGGAAAAACTAAATGAGGTTTGCTACGCAGGACTGATTTGGCGTCAAAGTTTGGATTATGGCAGAGGTAAAACGTTCTATATTTTCTCAAATAGCTCTCAACTTTGTTGCTGCTTAAAACCCTTAGAGGCGAGAGAAAGCCATCACGGTGATAATTGTCTATTTCAATTTGGCTTAAAACCGATGTCATGGTCACGACCTTTCAGCTTGATTGCAAGTATGCATTCTAAAAATCAGCTTGAGGAGACTAGTTTAAAGCGGGGCTTTTGAAAAGTTAAGGTGGTGTTGGATGGGTAGTGTCAAAAATCCATTTTATAGATGATCGAATTATGCTCTCTTACAGGTTAATCTCTAGCCAAATCTAATGTTGTGGAGGAAATCATGGCTTTTTATGAGTTGCGGCAATACAAAATCAAGCCCGGAAAAATGTCGGAGTGGCTCGAATTTATGGAGAATAAAATCATTCCATTCCAAGTAAGCAAGGGAGCTGTGATAAGCGCTAGCTTTAAAGGTGAAACAGACGACACAGTTTATTTTTGGATACGTAGGTTTGAAAGTGAAACCGAGAGAGAACGACTTTATAGGGACATTTACGAAAGTGATTTTTGGAAGGATGAGGTCGCTCCCAAAGTAGGTGAGCTTATAGACCGCGAAGCCATTCAAGTACAGCGGGTTACCCCTACTAGCTTGTCAATTCTACAATAGAACCTTTGTGGTGAGTTGAATCCCCCCCTTAAGGTACTGCAAAACGTGCCTTCGGCTCCTATAAACTATTTCTGGAAACATAAAAAATCCTAAATAACAAAAAGTCTTAATATGAAATTTGGGTTCCATGAAGTTTAAAGCATTCTTGCAAAATAGCATGTATCATGAGTAGTGCGTTAGATGGTTCGTCCAAGGGAATAACATTTTTCCAATGGATGATATTGGGGACTCTGACGCTGACCTCAACTCTTTATGCTATGAGTATGACAATCGCTAATATAGCGTTGCCGCAGTTGCAAGGCGCATTGGGAGCTACACAGGACCAAATAGCCTGGACAGTGACCTTCAACATTATTGGAACAGCAATTGTGACACCCATGACAGGCTGGTTGACGCTTCGGTTTGGCCAGCGGCGTCTAATGCTGTGCGCGATCTTTGGTTTCGCTACGTCGTCGATACTCTGTGGTCAAGCGAACGCACTCCCAGAATTAGTCATCTACAGAGTTTTTCAAGGAGCATTCGGTGGTCCGTTAGTGCCACTATCACAAGCAATAATTTTGGGTGTTTTCCCGAGGCGACTGCACAGCTTTGCCACTGCTGTTTGGGGCATGGGGGTTGTTTGTGGTCCTATAATTGGACCAACGGTTGGGGGTTATATTTCTGAGGCCTATAGTTGGCGTTGGATCTTCTACATTATTGCACCTTTCAGCCTGTTAGCATTTTTAGGGGCCTGGTTTTATGTGAGGAATACAACGCACAATAAGCTCAGTAAGTTGGATTGGACGGGTTTTATTAGCTTGTCGATAGCAGTAACTGCCTTGCAGTTGATGTTGGACAGGGGTAATAGGCTTGATTGGTTTGACTCTAAAGAAATACTTATAGAGGCAGCTGTTGCTATTATCTGTTTTTATATCTTTACCGCTCATATACTAACTTCGAGAAATCCGTATCTAAATCCATGGTTATTAAAAGATAGAAATTATTTATTAGGATTTGTCCTTGTATTTATTTACGGCACGCTAAATTTTACACCGCTCGTTCTTTACCCAAGCATGCTTCAAGATTTAAGAGGTTATCCAGAGTCTATAATTGGTTTACTTTTAGCCGCACGAGGTTTCGGCGCATTTATGGGAAATTTTTTAGTCCTCATAATTAGTAAACGAGATCCTCGCATTGGACTGGCTTTAGGCTTCATTGCTCAAGCAAGCTCTTGTTGGTTACTAGCGAATTTCGACATTAATATGACAACTGCGGGTGTTGCATGGGCAAGTGCAATCCAGGGTTTTGGGGTAGGTCTGTCATGGGTTCCACTCACTATTGTGATGTTTTCTAACATTGACCCTAAGTTTGTTCCTGAGGGAACCGCCGTCTTACACTTGCTTAGGAACATAGGGAGTAGCATATATATCTCCCTAACAATAACGATCGTTATCCGTTCAACATCAATTAATTATTTTGATCTTGCGAATTTTATAAACCCTTTTAATGAGATTTTACTTTTTGGACGTGAAATGGGTTCTCCGAATTCCAACATGTTTTTTGACCTTAGTAACCTAAGCGGTGAAATAGAGAGGCAATCTGCCATGATCGGATATATTAATGCATTCTACTTTCTCGCCATAACTGGTTTTTTAGCTTTGCCGCTGATATTTTTCGTCAAATCTTTCACGAGGGGCAAAGAATCCTAGTTGAACCTCACACGCGGATCTAAATAAGCATAAGTAAGGTCGATAATTATATTTATGGTCGCGAAAATTAAAGCCAACAACACTACTAGGTTCTGTGTGACAATATAATCTGCATTTTCTACAGATTGCAGGAGTAATGCCCCTATACCGTTAAGATTAAAAACTTGCTCTGTTATTACTAGTCCACCTATGAGGAATGCAAATTCATTTCCTAACACAGTAATAATAGGGAGACTTGAGTTTCTTAGTACGTATCTGTTCATTATGCTAAATTCATTTAAGCCATAGGCTCGAGCATTTAAAACGTAATCCTCTCTAAGTATTTCTAATATCGCAGATCGCGTCATTCTTTGTGTAATGGCGATATATCTCAAAGCAATTACAATTGCTGGTATTATAAGTTGTGATAAGTTGTTTAATATATTCTCAAAAGGTGACACAAAAATGATGGGCGGCATCCATGGGCTGCCAGTAAGTTTCTGGGTAATGATCAAAATGCCCACTAAAACCATTATGCCTAACCAAAAGGAGGGAATGGCAACACCAGTAATGGACAAAACCTGTATAATATAATCTTGCCAACGCTCTTTATAGTAGGCAGCTACTACACCAAGTGGAACGGCAGTAAGTATTGTTAGTGATAATGCCATGAAAGCTAGTTGAAACGAGAGAGCTAGACGGAGTTTTATCTCTTCGCTCATGTCGTTACCGGTCCACATAGACTCGCCAAAATAAAGAGTGAAGGTTTTCCTAAAAAAACTCCCAAAGTTGGTTCAATATGGGCTTGTCTAAACCCAGTTCCTGCCTGCAAAAATTCATAGTATCAGGACTTAAATCTGTACCAAAGTCGACCCAGCGAGTAAGACATATGTCGCTAGGTATTATGCGCATAAGGAAAAAAACGAGTGCGCCCGCCCCAAATACGGTTGGTATCATAAGTAGAATTCGTACTATGATATATCTATACATAGCTCTATTAAAAATTTAACGATTATTAAACCTCTTTGGATACACTATGACACATCAAGACACGGACGTATTGGTATTAGGTGCTGGCATTGTTGGAATTTGTAATGCTATCGCATTAAATGAAAAGGGATTTAATGTCACGCTGGTAGATCGAGATGAGCCATCTGAAGCAACAAGTTTTGGCAATGCGGGAGTCATTTCCCAGTGGGCGTGCATCCCTCAATCTATGCCTGGGCTTTGGAAAAAAGTTCCGAAGTGGTTGCTTGATCCATCAGGCCCGCTATCAATTAGGTGGTCGTATTTCCCTCGGATGTTACCCTGGTTAGTTGAGTTCCTAAAGTCTGGTAGTGTCGAGAAATTACCGGCAATAGCGGATGCTATGCTTAATCTAAATCGACCTAATCTTGATTTATACAAGCAATTATTAAAGGGTACAGGGCATGAAAACTTAATCGAGGATTGCTCCTATGTTTTTGTGACACGTAGTAAAACTAAGATGAATTTAGAGACACTTGAATGGAAGTTACGTAGAGAACGGGGAGTGCCAATTCAAGCAATTACTGGGGATGAGGCAAGAGAATTAGAACCAGACCTTTCGCCCTCTATACAAAATGGTGTCTTGATTAATGGTCAAGGTAGGACAACAAACCCAGGCCGGCTCGGTAAAGTTATTGCCGAAAAAGCCATAGCCCAGGGAGTTAAATATTTTAAAGCAGAAGTAAAGAGGATAGTTCCTCTCACTAATGGGGGGTATGAAATTGTTACCGATAATGGCGACAAGCAGGCATCAAAACTTGTTCTAACAGCGGGAGTTTGGTCGGCAAAACTCTTAAAAGATTTTGGCGTAAATGTGCTGCTTGAGGCAGAGCGTGGTTATCACCTCATTTTCAAAGAACCAGACGTGACTTTAAAAAACTCAATATTGGATGCAGATAATAAATTTGTTTCAAGCTCTATGGAAATGGGAATGAGGAGTGCGGGGACGGCTGAGTTTGCCGGTGTTGATGCGCCTCCTAACTATAAACGCGCTTTAATCTTTAAAGACCACGCTAAATCGCTTTTCCCCAAACTCAATACGTCGTCTGTTCAAGAGTGGATGGGAAGACGACCTTCTCCGCCAGACTCAGTGCCCTATATTGGAGAAGTTCCAGGGTACCCGGGGCTTTTTTACGGTTTTGGCCATGCTCATCTTGGTTTAACTGGCGCGCCAATGACGGGGAGAATGATTGCCGGACTTGCTTCAAACCAGCCACTTAACATAGATATGACACCTTATAGATTGGACCGGTTCTAGTTGTGCTAAGTAAGTAGTTTAAGGGTTTACTATAACGGTTCCAAATTTAGTCGAACTTTCCACAAGTTCGTGAGCTTCTATAATATCTTCCAAGGAAAACTTTTTGGCGATAGGCCGTAATGAGTTTGGTTTTTCAACGAGCCAGCGATTTATGCCGGAACAAGCACTATTAAGTTCCTGTTGTGGGAGCGAATTTAGAATAAAGGGGCGGATTTGTATATTTCTTCTCATAAACGAGAAAAAATCTAATCTTGGCATCTTATCTGAATCTGAAGCATAAGCGGATACGCAACTATTCTGTCGCATAATAGAGGTCATCCAGGGAAGGTCTCCACCAAAATCTACGGTGATTAAGCGATCTACACCTTTGCCTTTCGTATAGGCATCAACCCTTTCAGCCACATCCTCTGTTTTATAATTTATTACATTTTCTGCCCCTGCCAGCAGCGCGCGTTTAGCTTTTTGATCGCCGCTCACAGTACATAACACGTTAGCGCCTCCCCAAGAAGCAAGGGAAGTAGCATAAAAACCCACGGCGCCAGCTCCGCCAGTAATAAGGATGGTTTTTCCGTTAACTGAGCCGTCGGCAAAAACACTATGATATGCGGTTAATCCTGGAATACCTAATGTAGCACCCTCATCGAAAGAAACATGGTCCGGTAATTCTGTTACATAATTAACATTAATACAAATATACTCGGCGCCGGTTCCAAAAGCGCGGCCTAGGCGTTGTCCGTTGAATAGCCAAACACGCTGGCCAATACGGTTTTTAGATACCCCTGGGCCAACTTGGTCAATTATACCTGCACCATCACTATTCGGGATTACCCTATCAAAATTATAACCATAGCTAGATTGACCAGCCCGCAGTTTCACATCTGCGGGGTTTACACCGGAAGCAAATATTTTAATCCTAACCTCATTATCACATGCTTCCGGCGTTTCCATCTTGCCAATTTGGAGTACATCTATTGCCGGCCCGGTTTTTTCATACCAACTTGCTCGCATATCAGTAACGACCAAAATTTTATTGGCTTCGTAAAAGTTTGCCAGGCAATCGACCGGTTGGATTACCGTTCACCCATACTGGCACGCCGGATAAAATAGTGTGGTCATATCCAGTTGATTTTTGGATAAGACGTTTTCCCCCTGCAGGAAGATCATAATGTATCTTCGGCGCATCAAGTTGAAGTTGATCATAATTAATGACATTAATATCGGCTTTGTAGCCCGCTCGAATTAACCCTCTGTCGTTAAGGCCGATTGCTCGAGCATTGTTGTACGTCATTCTTTGAACAATATTTTCAATTGGAAGTAAGTCCCCTCGTGTTCGATCGCGGGTCCAGTGTGTTAGGGCATGTGTCATGTCTGTTGCATCACACATTATTCCAACATGTGCTCCGCCGTCTCCTAGCCCCATTAATGTATTAGGGTGCTGTAGCATCGAATGAACGCAGGACATGTCACCAGCACTATAGTTTGACATAGGGTGATACAGTATTGTTTTTCCCTCATCTTCCATCATTAAGTCAAAAGCTATCTTAGCTGGACTTGTGTTTTGTTTTTTTGCAAGTGAAGCAATGCTACTTTCTGGAAGAGGCTCGTATTGAGGCGGATTTCCAAGCAGAAAAATTTTATCCCAATCACGGTATCTTGCAATTTGTTCTTTCGTTCCACCTGGTTCGTTAACTAATCGTTCTCTGAACGCTGGGTCACTTAATACGTTAAATTTAGCTTTTATATCCAAAGCTGCTACTTCACTCCAACTTGGGCAGCCTAAGAAAGGATTTTCAGAAAGTTCGAAACCAAGAAGAGTACTTGTTGGGCGGCCTCTTACTTGACCAGTTATCAAATATCCTTCGGCATTTGCCGCTTCTATCTTCTCTAAAAGCTCAGACCATTCATTTGGCCAAGAGTCGCGTTGAAGTAATGTCATTGTAAGAGGTAATCCGGACTTTTCTACTAGCCGTTTTAGCATGGAGAATTCGGATTCTTGGCTTTCCCCGAAATCAGCAACAACTTGCAGCCAACCCCGGCCGACCTTTGAGATAGCTCCTGCAATTTCTTGGAGTTCTTCTTCAGCGGCGCCATAAGAAGGAATTGGCTCGCCTTCAGCCGTGCGGTGTTGTAGCAGTCGGGATGTAGAAAATCCAAAGGCGCCAGCTTGGATACCTTCAGCTGCTAATTTAGCCATTTTTGCTCTATCTTCGGAAGAAGCGGGTTCACGGTTAGCACCGCGTTTGCCCATTACATAAACTCTTAAAGCTGCGTGAGGGACCTGCGTTGCAACATCAACATCAAAGCTTCTCTCTTCCAACGTATCGAGATAGTCAGCAAAAGTTTCCCAGGTCCAAGGCAGCCCTTCACTAAGGACAACTTCGGGTATATCTTCAACGCCTTCCATCAAAGAAATTAACATGTCGTGCTGATCCGGGTTAACCGGAGCAAAACCAACACCACAATTGCCCATTAACACGGATGTTACTCCGTTGCAGGAGGAGGGAGTTATTTGATTAGCCCATGTAACTTGCGCATCATAGTGGGTATGAATATCTACAAAGCCAGGCGTGACAATTCTATCGCTCGCATCTATTTCATAGTCGGCTTTTATGTGAGATTGGCCGATATGGCTTATTTTAGAGCCGGTAACTTCGATATCCGCTTCATAAGCTTGGCCACCAGAGCCGTCAATGATAGTTCCGTTGCGAATGATTAACGTGGGCGTCTCTTCCATTACGACTCCGACTCGTCTATTACATATCGGGAAGGTTAAACGACATTTTGATATAACGCCATAGTGCCGTTTATAATTAACACATATCAGAGTTAAGGCAGCCGGGGCAGGTGCGTATTAGCTTCGTACGCAAGCCTAGAAGCGGGAGGAGCTATTCAGAGTTAGGCCGTTTAACCCCTTGGGGCGTGTTTGTTTTGAATACGTTGAAGAGTGCGTCGGTGCATCCTTAATCTTCTGGCTGTTTCGGACACATTACGTCCACACTGCTCAAAGACTCTTTGGATATGCTCCCATTTAACTCTATCTGCGGACATCGGATTTTCTGGAGGTGGAGGTAGAGCGTTTTCACGCTCAAGTAATGCTGCAGCAACTGCATCAGCGTCAGCTGGTTTGGGTAAATAATCAATTGCGCCAGCTTTAACGGCCGCTACAGTGGTCGCGATATTGCCGTACCCCGTTAAGACAATAATTCGTGCCTCGGGTTGAGAGCCCTGCAACTCTTTAACTATTTCTAGGCCACTTCCGTCTTCTAGACGCAAATCCAATACAGCGTACGTAGGTTTATCGCGGCGGGCCACGTCGCAACCTTCTGCGACCGATGCCGCTGTTGTTACAGCAAAACCGCGCTTCTCCATGGCGCGAGCAAGGCGATTCCTAAAAGGTTCGTCATCGTCAACTATCAATAGTGGTTGTGTCTCAGCGCTTCTAGAAAAGTCCAACATTTAATTCCCCTGAACTTTTGTTTATTGTATATATATTATAAATTTTTTTAGTTAAATCGTTAGTTTTTTATTTTAACTTTTGCGGTGCCCGGTGTTGTGACCTCAGCTTTTTCATTTTTTATGTAAAGAACTAGTTCAATGATGTTTGTGTCATAATCGATGGATTTTATCTCTCCTCCCGCGGAAAGAGTTTCTCCCAAGAAAGAAGCTCGCCTGTTTTCATAAGAGAACTCCAGTAGATTTCCATCATCACTGATCCAATTCGTAACTGTCTGACTTAGCCAATCTCCTTGAAGTGGCCCATCTATTACAATTTCTGGGTGATGTTCTATTTCTTTCGTGTACTTTTCATCGTAGTGGATGCGATGGGGATTCCAAATTGCTGCGTTGTAGCAAAACAGCGAAACGTTAGAAGCCTTAAAATGTCGTATGGGCAGTTGTTGGCCAACGGAAAGATTTGCGATCTTCATCTTTTTTTACCTCAGGATACGTGTCTGTTCTTGGTCTAACACAGCTTCACCATCCTTTGTCTCGCAAATGATCGAATAGGTGACAAAAATAAGGGGGCCGGTTTTTCCTTTTTTCCCAACAATGTTGGATAGTGTTCGATTAAATACAAGCACATCGCCTGGTTTCACTGGGCGATGGAAGCGAAATGACACTCCTCCCGCCATTACCCTTTTTAAGGGTAAATCAGGCACAAGCGAAGCAGGTGGCAGGCCGTCCGACCCTAGGTCATCAATGGGAACGATTTCGCGGGACAAACCAGCCACAAACATTGGAGGTGCCTCGTCGCCGTTAATGAATTTATCTAATATTTGTTCTGTAGCGACCGAGTATTTTATAATATCGCGGCGGGTAACCTCTACCTCAATTGGGTCGTCGGATTTGCCAATCCATTGTCGCGCCTCTTCACTAACCAAATCGTTCATTTTTCGTCCTCAGAAATTTATTACAAATGATGTGCGCTTATTAATTTTAAAATCAAGTGCCTATGGTTCATACAGGCTGTAAATTTGAAAACGTCCAGCCGGCGAGGTAAGTTCTGCAAAGCTAATAAATTCATCATTTTTTTTAATAAGTTGCCGTATGCCAATACAAGGAGTTGCCCGTCTTACACGAAGTAAATCCGACAGTGAATTGCCTGCCCCGACAGCCCCTAATTCTTGTGTTACGGTAGGAAAAGGAATGTAATTCTTGATCCATTTACCCGGGGAAACGGATGAAAAATCAACAGAGTCAGCCTCGGGCGCTGAATAAAGGTTAATAAACCTTCTTTCGTGTTGTATTGGAATATTATCACTGAAGTGTACGCATTCAATCACAAATACGGGCGTTTCCTCGATAACACCTGGCCAGTGGATACCCCCAGACCCATTGCTGCCTTTAAAACATTTTTTGAGGACAAAATGATAGGACTTTTTGATTTTTGATACATGGTCAGATATCTCCATTAATGAGATGTTAATCCCTTTTGGCTCCAACACGATTGTACCACCTCTTTTTCGCGTCTCGAGAAAGCCGTCCTGAGCCAGAGAACGTAGGACCTTATTAATCGTTGGCCGCGAAGCACCAAAAAAAATAGCCAGCTCTGCTTCGGTTGGCAGTCTTTCGCCAATTTTTAAATCACGGGAGTTAACAGCATTAATCAAGCTAGAACGCACAGTTTGAAATATCGTGGCCTTAGATATCTTCTTCTTTATCGCCAACTAGCCCATCCTGACTATTTTTTTCAAATTAGCACTAAAAATTTTATTAATGACTATACATAACTATTGAATCGGTAACAGCATTATTAACTGGTTATTAATCCGCCGTCTACGTTGAAGGATTGCCCTGTAATATTTCGGGCACCATCTGACGCCAAAAATACGGCCATTGCCGCGATATCTTCGGGTTCATTAGCGCGTTGAAGCGGTATGTCTTTGCTCATCTCTTTCATCATTTCCTCTTTAGTAATACCCTGGGCCTTTGCCCTATCTACTGAGAGTTTTTCCACTATTTCAGTTGTGGTAACGCCCGGACAAATGGAATTCACGTTTATATCATGTCTTGCAAGTTGCTGGGCAGCAGTACGGGTTAGACTAATTACAGCTCCTTTACTCGCTGAATAAGCGGCGTTTGATGTACCCGAGAAACCTTTCCCGGCAATGGATGCTATGTTGATTATTCGACCCCCTAGACCTTGCTCAATCATTTGTCGAGCGGCGCCCTGTAGGCAAAAGAAAACCCCCTTTGCGTTGACCCTATGAATTCTATCCCAATCCTCTTCGGTGAGATCCATGATATATGCTGCTCGAGTAATGCCGGCATTGTTAACAATGATATCTAGCGATCCGCAAACAGACAGAGTTTCTTCTATCATGGCCTCAATTTCAGAAAGAGAGCCCACATCTGCACTTACCGCATGCGCAGTTCCCCCTTGCTGCTTTATCGCATCAGCAGTTCGTTGAGCGTCATCCATTTTAATATCGGTACAGCTTACTTTTCGACCAGACTTTGCCAAAGCTATTGCTGTAGCACGGCCAATTCCGTTTCCAGCGCCCGTAATAAGAGCCGTTTGTATGTAATCAGACATTTTTGTTAACTCCCAATAACTTTGATGCACGCGAATTTCCGTTAGGTGCGCACCTAATATATTTATACTTTCAAAACGTGCTCATCGTTGCATTGAAACATCGTCAAATAAAGCTGATTAGAATGGAATCATATTTAGGATCCCTGTGCTTGGCTCTATAAATTATCATTTAAAAGTTTAAAGAACATATGGAGATGGTTTTGAGTAAGAAAACTTGCGTCATTACAGGTGTTGGTTGGGGAACTGGAAATGCAATAGCACGTAAATTCGCGAACTCGGGCTACTCAGTAGCGATGTTAGCTCGTCGGGGTGACCGACTTGAACAACTTGAAAGCGAAATTGAGAATGCGCACGCTTTTCCTTGCGATGTAACAGTCACGGCAGCCTTAAAAGAAACTTTGAAAAAAATTTCCAAAGATTTAGGGCATCCGTCTGTTGTTATTCATAATGCCGTGTCTGGGGCCTGGGGGACATTTATGGAAATCGACCCCAGCGATCTTGAAAAAACGTTTCAGGTCAACACCATGGCCCTTTTACATTTAGCGCAATTCACTCTGCCTAAAATGATGGAGGCAGGCTATGGTTCATTGATTTGTACGGGTAATACGGCCGCCCACCGGGGGCGAGCCGGCTATGCGGCTTTCGCTCCGACGAAAGCAGCTCAACGAATACTGGCACAATCAATTGCTCGGGAGGCTGGTCCTAAAGGCGTGCATGTCGCATACGTCACTATAGATGCAGTTATAGATTTGAGGTGGACGCGCAAAAGATATCCCGACAAACCAGATGATTTTTTTATAAAACCAGACGAAATAGCTGATGAGGTCTTCCATGTTGCAAATCAGTCAAAGGGGGCGTGGAGTTTTGATGTTGAGATACGACCACATGCCGAAAACTGGTAGGGTGTAGGGGGGATTACAGTGATAAGCAAAAGCAAAAAAAAGCGAGCCTCAAGTCTCATTTGGGAAGCATGGCAAAACGGTCATGCATTGAGAGATTTTCCAGAAGATTTAGGACCATCCAATCGCTCAGAGGCCTATCAAATTCAAATGGAATATGCAGGCTTTAGTTCACAGCCAATTTTCGGATGGAAGATCGCGGCGACAAGCGAAGCCGGCCAAAAACATATTGGGGTCAGTGCGCCGATCGCGGGGCTTTTGCTGCATGAAAATATCTACACATCGGGGTCTAAACTCATATTCGAAAACAATAGGATGGCAGTTGCTGAGCCCGAGTTTGCTTTTAGTATGGGCAAACGTTTGGAACCAAAACAAGGCTTTTACACCGAAAATGAGGTACTGGAAGCAATTGATAAGCTGCATCTAGCTATTGAATTACCAAATTCTCGATTTGAGCATTTTGAGAAAGTAGGAGAGTATAAATTGATAGTAGATAATGCTTGCGCGCATCATTTTATAATCGGAAATGAAGTGGAATTTAATTGGAGAGATACTGACCTGGCCAAACAAAAAGTCACAATATCAACGAGCCGTAGTGCAAAAAATTTTGGTTCTGGGGCCAATGTCTTACGCCATCCAATAACCGCGTTGACATGGTTAATTAACGAACTTTCTCAAAACGGAATACCATTAAATAATAAAGCTGTGGTGACAACGGGTAGTTGCACAACGCCCATTCCAATTAAACAAGGGGATAATGTGATTGCTGACTTTGGAAAACTTGGTTCCGTTAGCGCGACGATTGAATAAGTTCTGTTGTAAAAAAGTGTTCAACGGCTTTTTAAATGTCCTCTAGGCTTCACCGAAGAATGGGAGTTCATTGTTTTGTTAATTGACTCATAAAGCTCATCTCCCCGTGATTCCGTCATTAGATTTCTTGGGGGTGATTGTAGTTGACCCTGATCGTTTTCATGTGGTTCCGAAGTTTTTATCCGTTCAATCGTCTTTTGGAAGGGATTGGTGGTATTTGATGACTTTGAATTTACCTTGTTATCCGGCGTATCTTCCACATTATACAAATCTCGATAGAACTCGATCTCTTTTGCAGCCGAAGTTATGGGGTCTCCAGTAGCTGAAAAAGAGCTTAGGATTTCATGTCCTGTAACAGACCGCTTAATATCGTTAATTGCGCTCTCCTCATAGTCAGTCCTGGAACTGCTTTTGGAAATTATTTGTTCAACTTTCTTCAATAGAAATTGTTCACGTTCGTTCAATCCGTTTTGCTGTTGTTTTTCGAGGATGATTGTCAGTTTTTCGGATTGCCTTATAAATTTCTGGTTATACTCCTTTAAGATCCCAATCAATTCTTCTTTTTGTAAAAGTTTATCCTCTAGAATCTTGATTTTATCAAGCAACTTCTCTCTTGATAATTCGGCTTCATTTTCTTTTTCGAGGTCTGACATAGTACGTTCATCCAAAAGAAAGTTGTTAATTTCTCAAGCTATCATATTAAGAAATACGATAATACTATGCATGATTTGGACAGTTTCATAAATTTAATTGCCAGAGTTATTAAATTAAGTTGGCGGTATAAAAGCGGCTTGTGTACCACCGTCGACGGGTATTGTCGTTCCTGTTACATAGGATGCTTCTTTTGACAAAAGAAATTCAATTACATTTGCTATATCTGATGGCTCGGCAATTCTACCAAGGGGAGAAGGACCAGACGGTCTCCAATTTCCTTGGCTTTGGGGAGTACTCTTTTTGTTGACCATAGGTGTGTTTACAGTTCCTGGCGCTATAGCATTTACCGTAATTCCATACTTTGCGCATTCAACAGAGAGTACTCTAGTGAGCTGACTAACGGCCGCCTTTGAAGCCGAGTAAGCCCCACTATCTATTTTAGGTCGCAATGCTGAAACTGACGATAGTAAAATAATCCTGGAAAGTTCGCCGTGACTGGCTGCATTTTTCAAAAAGGGGAGAGCTTCTCTTGCTGATAACCACAAACCTCTAACGTTAATATCAAACACTGCATCAAAATCCTCTGTAGACATATCTTCCAGTGTCCCCAGTTTCAAAACGCCCGCGCACGCGATTAGTGCATTAATTTTTTGTTGATTTTTCTGTATTTCGGTAAAAATCTTTTTAAGAGCTTCCTCACTTCTTAAGTCACATGGTTTTGCAATGTAATTAGAATTATCTAACTCTTCTGAAGACTGTTCCAAACCATTTTTATCATTGTCGAGACCATAGATTTCCCAATCTTTTTTTAAAAGACGTTTTACTGTTTTCAGTCCTATTCCTGATGCTGCGCCTGTAATTAAACCGATATTTCTGCCCATTCTAATATCTCCGTTGATTATCACCGTCGCGCGTGCTGTTTTTGTCTCGATTTCTTCGGGTTTGGAGTAATACTTCTAGCCTTAGAAGACTTGGCAGACGATAATCTTATCACTCCGCCTCGCGGTAATGGCTTGCCATCTATAGTCATGCCTAGTTCTGCTGCCTCCAGGCGTTTAATTTCATCCCTTAACCGGGCGGCCTCCTCAAACTCCAAGTTTGCGGCCGCTTCTTTCATTTGGACTTCAAATTCCTTTATGATTGTTTTTAAATCTTTATCTACCAGCTCGCTGCCACTCTCGCCGGCATCAATTGTTATTCGGTCGCTTCGTTCATAGACACTCTCAAGAATATCACCAATATTCTTTTTTACCGACTCTGGGGTAATGCCATGTTTTAAGTTGTATTCACTTTGTTTTTTGCGGCGACGGTCCGTCTCATTTATGGCATATTCGAGACTTCCTGTAAGATTGTCCGCATAAAGTATCACCCGTCCATCTACGTTCCGAGCTGCTCTCCCTATGGTTTGTACTAAAGAGGTGCGTGATCTTAAGTAGCCTTCCTTATCCGCATCTAGAATTGCAACGAGTGAGCACTCCGGAATATCTAATCCTTCCCGAAGTAAATTTATTCCTATCAATACGTCGAAAACACCCAACCTTAAATCACGTATAATTTCAATTCGCTCGAGCGTATCAATATCTGAGTGAATGTAACGGACCTTAACTTGCGCCTCTAACATATATTCTGTTAAGTCTTCGGCCATTCTTTTTGTGAGTGTTGTTATAAGGACACGTTGTCCTAGCTCCGCACAGTTCTTACACTCGGCTATAACATCGTCCACCTGGCTTTTTGTTGGCCGAACTATGCAAACTGGATCTATTAGCCCTGTTGGCCTCACTAGCTGCTCGGTGAATACACCAGCTGTTTTTTCTAACTCCCAGGGACCTGGGGTTGCAGAAACAAAAATTGTTTGGGGTCGCATCACGTCCCATTCTTCAAATTTTAATGGACGGTTGTCTAAGCAAGAGGGAAGTCGGAAGCCATATTGCGACAGGGTTGATTTTCTGGCAAAGTCCCCTTTATACATCGCCCCTATTTGCGGTACGGTCACGTGGCTTTCGTCCACCATTAAAAGGGCATTCTCGGGTAAGTATTCGAAAAGAGTAGGCGGTGCCTGCCCGGCCTCTCTGCCGGAGAGATATCGAGAGTAATTTTCAATTCCAGCGCAAGAACCTGTGGCGGCTATCATTTCTAGATCAAATGTAGTTCTTTGTTCTAGGCGTTGTGCCTCCAGTAACATACTATTTTCGTGTAGCTCTTTAAGACGGGCTTTTAGTTCAATTTTTATTTCATTGATTGCCTGGTTAAGTGTAGGTTTTGGGGTCACATAATGCGAGTTAGCAAAGACCCTGACTTGCTCTAATTCCGATGTTTTTTCGCCAGTCAGGGGATCAAACTCCTCAATACTCTCTAGGTCTTCTCCAAAAAAGGAAAGCCGCCAGGCTCTATCCTCTAGGTGAGCAGGAAAAATCTCTAAGGTGTCGCCTCGTACTCTAAAACAACCGCGCTGAAAATTTGTATCGTTTCTGCGGTATTGCAACTCTACAAGCCGTTTTCGCAGGTCTTGAGGTTCCAGAGATGACCCAACCTTGAGTATAACGGTCATATTTCCATATGTCTCAACTGCTCCAATGCCGTAGATACTGGAAACGGAAGCCACAATTATTACATCTTCACGTTCCAGTAGTGCACGTGTTGCAGAGTGCCTCATACGATCTATCTGTTCATTGATAGAAGCTTCCTTTTCAACATAGGTATCAGTACGAGGAACATAGGCCTCAGGTAAATAATAATCATAATAGGAAACAAAATACTCTACAGCATTGTCCGGGAAAAAAGCCTTCATTTCCCCAAAAAGTTGAGCAGCTAGTGTTTTATTGGGTGCTAAGATTAAAGTAGGTCGTTGAACATTTTGTATGACGTGAGCCATACTAAATGTTTTTCCAGAGCCAGTTACACCTAAGAGAACTTGATCCCATGCTGAGTTTTTTAAGCCATCTGTTAATTCAAAAATAGCTGACGGTTGATCCCCGGATGGCTTAAATTCTGATACGATTTTGAATTCACGGCCAGCATCTTGCTTGGCAACAGATGACTTAAGGTCGGGAGTTGTAGCGCCGACTAATTGTTGCGAAAACTTGTCGTGACGGCGCGCCTGGTTCTCTGCAGAACTATCTGGTCGATTAATACTTTGATTTTCGTTCATCAATTGCCTGTAAATGTTTTTTTGGTAAAGTAAAAAATGTAATTGCTTGCGATCAGGAAGGCCAACGTTAGCATTATAAATTAAGACGTGGAAGTAGCGGCGACTTTTACAAGGGCTTTAGTCGAAAATAGACAATTTAAGGATTATCATGACAAATACGTTGGTAAAATTTTCCAATCCGCTAATAACAAGAGATGGAGATCAAAGGGCTTTCGTTGAATTTAATGGTTTCAAAACACTCTGGTTCAATACAGGTACACTCTGCAATATAGCGTGCTCGAATTGTTACATAGAATCTTCGCCAAAAAATGATCGACTGGTTTATCTTTCTTTCGCTGATGTCGTTGAGTTCCTTGACGAATTGGAGGAACTTTCGGGCAAAACCTGTGAAATCGGCTTCACAGGTGGCGAGCCGTTTTTAAACCCTGACTTTTTAAAAATGCTGGAGGAATGTCAGAGGCGAGACCTTTCAACTATGGTGTTAACGAATGCTATGAAGCCGCTGCAAAACAAAATCGATGGGCTGCTGCAGTTGAAAAAAGTTTTTGGCGCTAAAAAAATAGTATTTCGGGTATCTATAGATCATTACAACAAAGACCTGCATGAAGTTGAGCGAGGCGTTGGAACTTGGGATCCGATGATAAAAGGCTTGAAGTGGTTGAGAGATAATAAATATACAATAAATGTCGCTGGTCGAAGTTTGTCACAAGAAAGTGATAACGAGTGCCGTGAAGGTTATAAAACCTTGTTTGACGAGCTTGGTCTGCGACTAGATGCATATAATCCTAGTGAGTTAGTTATCTTTCCCGAAATGGATATCACAGTGGATGTACCGGAAATAACTACGAATTGCTGGGAGATCCTCTCTGTTAGACCTGAAACACAAATGTGTGCATCTTCGCGAATGGTTATAAAACGAAAAGGACAAAAAAGACCCATTGTCGTCTCATGTACTCTACTACCGTACGAGAGGGAATTTGAATTAGGAAAAACTCTGTCTGAGGCTAGTAAAAAGATATATTTAAATCATCAACACTGTTCGAAATTTTGTGTTCTAGGCGGTGCCTCTTGCAGTTAAAAAACTAAGGTCGTTCTACCTTGAAGCCATTCTTGGGGTTGGCCATTTATCGCCATATTTTCTCAGAGGTAATCTCCATTCCAGGTTTTGATGACCGTTAATCTTTATTGCTAGATCATCTGAGATGCATATCTCTGCCCACGAGCCG
>CACITD010000021.1 GCA_902589475.1 uncultured Alphaproteobacteria bacterium
GATTCGGATATGTTGGCTGCAATGCCTCCGGCAGCGATGGAAGGTATGGATGCGGATATGGTAGCAGCTATGCCTCCAGGAGTAGCGCCACCTCCAGGACCGGAAGGTATGGCGCCACCGGCAGACGCTGGCGGCATGGGTGATATGGATGCTCTAGGCGCAGCTTTCGGTGCGCAAGGTGTTGAGCCAATGGCTGGACCCGACCCTATGGGAACTAATCCACCTCCAGGACCGGAAGGTGATCCAATGGCTAATATGGCGCCTCCCGACCCTATGGGAACTAATACACCTCCTGGACCCGAAGGCGATCCAATGGCCGGTCTTGATGCGGCTCTTGGAGGAGCTATGGATCAAGCTATGGACCAAGGAGCTGGTGGGGGCGCCCCCGATACAGGAGCACCACCAGACGCGGGTGTAGACGTACCAGCAGATGCTCCAGACACTGCCCCAGAGCCTGCGGCAGGACCGGACGAGCCGATAGTCGGTTAAAAACTACTAAATTTATACAGAGCCGGAGCATTGGCTCCGGTTCTTTTTATTTGTGCAACTAGAATCCAGGGGTATTATTGCTATAGCTCCGACAGTCTGTAGACTTCCTTTTTGAATCACTTTAGAGATATACTGGCAAGCGTACGTTTATCGATAAGGTATTCCCTATGAATCAAAGATCTATTAGATCCCTGTCCCTAAGCGCGATTGCCTTGGCAAGACAGTTTGGAATTAGAGTTACAGCAGAGCAAGTCGAAGAAAAAATTTCCCGTGGACATATTTCGTCAAAAAATGATCTTGAACAGACGTTCAAAGAGCAGGGTATAAAATTACAATATCTTAAACCTGCGCTACGGACGCTTATCGAGCGATCGTATTATTTTCCCTGTGTTGCAATTCTGAGGGATGGAACTTCCAGGATCTTGATAAGTTGCAAGGTCAATGACGAAAATATAGCAGAATTTCAGACGATAGACCCTTTAGATCCAACGAATAAGGTTGTGGTCGAAAACGAAACTGAGTTTAAAAGTACTTGGAATGGGTCAGTTTTTCTCGTTAGCCGTGAAACTGGTGTCGACTCTCAGGATCGCCTCTTTGACTGGAGGTGGTTTATTCCTGAAATTTACAGATTTAAAAGTTTACTTGGGGTGACGTTTGTTGTTTCGATTTTAACGCACCTTTTGGGTCTTGCACCCATTGTATTTATCCAGATTTCACTCGATAAGGTTCTAAATTATGGAGCAGTTGGAACTTTATATATTTTAGCTGCCGGGGTGGTCGGTGCCTTAATCTTCAACGGCATTCTCGGTTTTGTTCGTGATTATGTTATAAACTTTGTATCGACCTCGATAGAAGCTAGGCTAGCGGGCGATGTATTTGACAAAGTGATGTCGTTACCAGCATCCACATTTCAAACCGGATCACCGGCGGAGTTCGAGGGGATTTTGCAATCGCCTTTAACGATCAAAAATTTTATATCACGCCAAGTTCTTACGACTATTTTCGATGCTACAGGATTACTAGTATTTATGCCGGTCCTATTTGGCTATAGTCCCGCGCTTGCCTTGATCGTCGCGTGTTTCACGATTTTGATTGGAGCAATAACACTATTTAGTCGCTGGCGGCAAAAAGAAGAGAGTAAGATTACGGGGCCGATAGAAGCCTCAAAAAGAAGAACAGTTCAAGCTAGCGTTGCTGGTATCGAAACGATAAAGGCGTTTTCTCTAGAACCCACTCAACGTAAGGAATGGCGACAAATATCCTCGAGCAGTATTAGAAGGTCCGTAGCAGGTCAAATAGCAAACCTCGCAGTTACAAATATTAATTCTACTCTCACTCAAATTATGACAGTGGTGTTGGTATTCACTGGAGTTCTCCTGGTCTTGGCGGGATCACTTTCAGCAGGAGCTATCATTTCATGTAATATGTTGGCAGGTAAATTGGTTGCTCCAGTTACAGCCATTTTTACATTTTTTGCAGATTTAACAAATTTCAAAAATACTATTGACACAGTGGGCACCACTTGGAATGGGCCTACTGAACGTCTAGGGGCCGGTAATCAACATGTAGTCAAGGGCGGGGTAATTTGCCGTGACGTAATTGTCAAATTTGATGACACGGCAGCGCTAAATGGTCTCAATCTCGATATCGCACCTCGAACTAAAGTAGCTGTAGTAGGGCCATCTGGATCTGGGAAAACAACTTTTCTGAGACTTTGCCAAGGTTTTTTGAGGCCTAATATGGGTGCCATGGAAATTGATGGGCAAAATATCAGGTATCTCAGTCTGGATAATTACCGAAGCCAGACGACGTTGATCGATGCCAAGCCGGTCTTTTTTGGAGCAACGATCGAAGAAAATTTGAGAAAGGTGCAGCCAAATATAAGCGAGAGAGAATTTCAGGAAATTCTCGATATATCTGGGTTATCAAAGGTGTTGGAGGAATTACCAGACGGTATTTCTACCGAAATAAATCAGTTTGGACTACCCTTATCACAAGGAAATCGGGTTACCGTTGCGCTAGCGAGGGGGCTGATGGCAAAGCCAAAAATATTGTTATTGGATGAGGCGTTGGTTAATTTTGATAAGTCTACACAGATTGGCTTTTTTGAAAATTTCCCAAAGATTGCCGAACATAAAACGGTTATGATGGCAACTCATGATATGCGGCTAACTGCTGAATTTGAGCAAATAGTTGTGCTTGAAAAGGGTGTGGTTGTTGGTCAAGGGAAGCACGAAGATCTTCTTAAGACATGTCCATTGTACAAAGAGTTATGGACAATGGATCAGAAACTATCAGGGGCCTAAAAAAATCTGTCCCGTAAGCGACGAAGAGAGAAAAAATGTCGGGTGATCAAACTTTTTCTAGTGGGGAATATATATTTCGCGAAGGCGAGAGCGCGGTATATGGATATATCGTTAAGTCCGGTATAGTTGAAATTGTGAAACATGGGTCTGGCGGGGACCAAGTGCTGGCAGAATTAGAGCCGCCTACTATTTTTGGCGAGATGGCGTTAATAGATGGTAATCCGCGAAGCGCGGGCGCTAGAGCGAAGGGCGACACTGTAGTAACAGAAGTCACGGCAGAAAATTTTGTGAACTATCTAAGACAAAATCCGGAAGCTGCCATTCGGATTATGAAGACAATATCAGAAAATTTAAGGACGGCGAACCAACTTGTAGCAAGATATGAAAGTTTGAGTGCAGACACTTCGCACATGATGGAGCCTAGTATCAATGAAGCTGACGCCACTCATGACCACGAGATAAATGATACTGATGCAATTTACAAACAGGGCCCGTCAAAACCACTACTGATATCCACGCTTAGCTTATTAGCATTCTTTATTTTGGGAGTAGTCTTTGCGGCGCTTAACGAAGTTGACACAACAATTTCAGCTAGAGGTGAGTTTATGACAGCTACACCAAACTTGATTGTAGAAGCAAGTGCGAGCTCCGTCGTCAGAAGTGTTGAAGTTGAGCGAGGTGATACTGTCTCTAAGGGCCAGATAGTTGCTTATTTAGACGACACGGTCGTAAAGGTGAACTTAAAACAAAATCAGGAAAAGATAGATAATATTTATCAGTCATTGATCCGGTTAAATATGGAGCAGTCATTCGTGGACAGACCCAATGAGTTAAAGCCAACCGCCACACTGGATAATCTCTACTATGATACTGTTAAAAAGTTGGGCTTAGAAAATACTAGCAATACACTAAGCGAACTCTATAAAAGTACTCTGGTTAAAAAAATTACAGAATACAGAGAAAAAAATAATTCCTTTAATTCCAAGTTAACTAAACTCCAAAATGAATATAAAGCATCTAGGGAACTATTCAAAATCTCTGAAAAACAAGCCGAAATAAAGCAAAAATTAACAAGAGTTCAAAAAGATCTCTATGATCGTAAAATTGGTTCTCTTCTGAAGTACTTACAAGCAAAAGACCAGTTGTTGAATGCGGAAAAAGCTCAATTTAATGCGCAGAGTGCAATAACAAAGTTAAGATCTGAGATCACCACATTGAATGCGGATAAGCAGGCCTTCATTGCTCAATGGGCATCTAATCTGACAGCTGAAATTACTGGAAAAAACGAAGAACTAATGCAGCTCGAGCAGGAAAAGATCAAATTGCAGAGGTTAGTTGATAATATCGTTGTTAGATCGCCGGGTGACGGCGTTGTGCTCGACATACCGTCTGTTGCGAGCGGAGGAAATATCCGTGAAGGTGATCCAATAATCACGCTTGTTCAGACAAACCAACCACTGTTTTTAGAGGTTGACATAGACTCGAAAGAAATTAGCGACATAAAGATTGGAATGCCAGTCTCTGTCAAGTTGGACGCAATGCCATTCCAAGAATTTGGCGGATTAGACGGAGAATTGGTATTTATCTCAAAAGATACATTTAATGAATCACTGGCTGGGGATAAAGGTGTTTATTATCGGGGGAGAGTTAAAACGGAGAGCGTGAAAGACTCAAAAATGCCACAAGATTTTAACCTGTCCCAAGGCATGCTCGCTTCGGCAGATATAAAAGTAGGGAAACGAAAACTGATCACATACTTCACTTATCCAATAATGAAAGCTTTCGAAGAATCTTTTACGGATCCAGAATAAAGATACCAATAAATCATATCAAGCAACTAACAAAATACATTTTTGAAAAGGATCAGAGGAAGTGAGACTGATAGATGCGCAAGTTCACGCATACGAGCGGAATCATAGTAAAAGACCTTGGGTTGATGAGTTGGTTGGGCCAGATGAAGTGACCGGTGATACTTTGGTTAGGGAAATGGAAAGCGTTGGTGTAGATGGAGCAATTTTAGTTTCCCCCTGGACTATGTACAGATATGACGCCAGCTATGCAAAGAGCGTTTATGAGAAATTTCCAACGAAATTTAGATTGGTGAAGCCAGTAGACCCTAATAATCCAGGAGTTGGTGAAATTATACAAGAGTGGACCAAAAATAAGGGGGCTGTCTCGATAAGATTGATGTTGGCTTATGAGCAGCAAAGAAATTCGAGTGATCATGGTTTAGATGTAGTTATGAGGACGGCTTCAAGGTGTAACTTTCCGGTGAACCTTCTTTGTTGGGACAATGTCGAGGAGGCTGGTAACCTAGCAAAAAAATATCCCGATACTCGGCTAGTTATTGACCATTTGGGTACAAAGCAACCATTCAAACCACCAGTTCCCAATAATCCTTTCTCTAAACTTCAAAAGGTTTTAGAACTTGCAAGTTATGATAATGTTGTAATTAAGATTACAGGCGTTTGCACATTATCGCGTCAAGCATTTCCGTTTCCTGATATTTGGGACCCATTAGAAGAAGTTTTCTCCAGGTTTTCGCTCGAAAGATGCATGTGGGGTACGGATTGGACGCGTGCGATCAATTTCATTTCTTACAGAGAAAGTGTGGACTGTTTTCTTGACAACTCACCGCTTAGTTTAACTGAAAAGGCCCAACTGATGGGTCAGACATTAGGTAATATTTATGATTGGCCGGCGCATACCTCCTAGTTGTAAAGAATTGAGTTGATATCAAGCGATGCAATAAACGACTAATAATAGAAGCGAAGTTACTAAAATATCATTGAACCCTATTGGGAAAATAAAAATAGTAAACTTTAGGGGAAAAGTGGTGCTGCCGGACAGATTTGAACTGTCGACCTCGCCATTACCAATGGAGTGCTCTACCCCTGAGCTACGGCAGCATACCGGATAATTTTTTCTTAAATTTCGCACGCACAATGCCATAGCCCTTATATATATAGCAAGTTTATTTGATGATGATAAGTAGTTGAGATATCGTAGAATTAATGGCTCTATAATCAAATATTTGTGAAGCATGCGGAAGATGGCTAAAAGAAACCCGGCAACGCAGACTAAAAAGCAAGAAATTGAAGCCAGGCGAGCTAAAGCTCTTCGGGCCAACTTGAAACGAAGAAAGCTTCAACAGCAACCTGATAGGACTTGCGGCGATAGTTCCAATTAGCTTTTTCTTAAAATCATGGTAATTATCTGAGTCTAGCAGCATTGATATCGGTTGCTATCAGACTAGTGTGCCTGACCCAAAGAAAAACTTTGGGAGTTTTTAAAAATATATTCGAGGTAAGCATGGATAAAATCATTTTAACCGGAGGATCAAAACTTTCGGGCAAAATTGATATTAGTGGAGCAAAAAATGCTGCCCTTCCGCTTATGGCCACAACGTTGCTAACAAATGAGGAAATGCTTTTAGAAAATATACCACGCCTAGGAGACGTTGGTTCTATGCGTGAATTGCTTGAGGGTGTCGGAGTTGAAATAGAGGATCCAAAGGAAAGCCCTGGACGTCTGAGACTGAAGTGCGAAAAAATTACAAATACAGAGGCGCCATACGATATTGTTCGAAAAATGCGCGCCTCAATTTTGGTGCTGGGCCCGCTGATCGCTCGTTCGGGAAGAGCTCGTGTTTCTTTGCCAGGCGGCTGCGCTATTGGGAATAGGCCGGTGGATTTACATTTAAACGCATTAATCCAAATGGGTGCGCAAATTGATTTGTCTCGTGGTTATGTCGAAGCCAATGTAGAAAGAGGAAATCGTCTCCAAGGTAGTAGAATAAACTTTCCATTGGTTTCAGTAGGCGCTACGGAAAACATAATGCTCGCTGCATCTTTAGCCAATGGTGAGACAGAGTTATCAAACGTTGCCCGTGAGCCAGAAATAGTTAATTTGGCGGAATGTTTGATAAAGATGGGTGCCGAAATAGAGGGCCATGGTACGGACACTATCCGAATTCAAGGTAAAGAAAGCCTAAGTGGAACTGCCCATTCGGTTATCGCTGATAGAATAGAGGCTGGCACATTTGCTATAGCAGCCTGCATCACTGAGGGCAAATTAGAACTTGTTGGCGCAAATTCGAGTGATTTAAGAGCTGTGCTTGATGTGCTTTTAGCTTCTGGTGCAAGAATAGAAGAGAATAGCTCTGGGCTCGTTGTGGAAGGCCCTGGCGGTAGTCCGGGCGCAGTGGATATTATGACCGACCCATATCCTGGATTCCCCACAGACCTGCAAGCCCAGATGATGGCGTACATGACGCGCGTTGATGGAGCCAGCATGATTACAGAAACAATTTTTGAAAATAGATTTATGCATGTACCGGAGTTAAACCGAATGGGGGCCAATATAAACGTGCACAACTCTACAGCGCTGATAAGAGGTGTAAAAAAACTCATGGGAGCCCCAGTTATGGCAACAGACCTGCGTGCATCGGTCTCGTTGGTTTTAGCGGGATTAGCAGCTAGTGGCGAAACCACTATTAATCGAATTTATCATTTAGATAGAGGTTATGAGAGCCTTGTCTCTAAATTAAAATCATGTGGTGCAATAATAGATCGGGTGGAAACTTGAGTAACAATTATAAGAAGGCATATTAGTTGAAGCGGGTATTCCAGCAAAAAAATTGTGCTAATAACCTGCGTCTGCAGGCAAATTCACTCGATGACCTGAAGGTTCTTTCTACATTTTTGCAGGATTTTATTGTTCAAGTCGCCGATATATTATACATCCCCTCACAAAAGAGAGTTATTATGGTTCTTAAAAGGTTCCGATGGGAGATAATAAAAACCGCAGAGACAATAGGTAAACAAATTGGGTTCCAACGTTGCTTATGCGGTTTAATGATCGAAAAAGTGAAATATATGCAGACGCAACGAATTGATATGAAAGATAGGTCAAAATTTCTAAACTTGTTGATTTTTTTTGAGAGCGATCAGCGCTTAGATTTGCAGTTTTCCGATTCAAAGACGATCAGATTAGGTGTAGATACCTTAAAGTTAACGGCTAAAGATATCAGAGAAAGTTGGCCTACCACACTGCTTCCAAAACATGAGGAAACGAGTTAAATGAAGATCCAAAAACCATTGGTGCTCGCCATCCCAAAAGGGCGGATCCTCTCTGATGTGGCACCCCTCATGGCTAGTGCTGGGATTGAGCCTGAAGACGATTTTTTCAATGAGAGTTCGCGCCGTCTTCAATTTTCAACGAAAGACCCGAGCATAGATTTAATCAGAGTGCGAAGCTTTGATACGGCAACCTTTCTTGCTTTTGGAGCAGCTCATCTAGCCATTTGTGGAAGCGATGTGCTAATGGAATTCGATCATTCCGAAATTTATTCGCCAGTTGATCTTAAAGTTGGAAAGTGCAGGTTGTCGGTCGCAGGCCCCAAAGAATTAGCTGCTACGGAAGATCCAATGCAATGGAGTCATCTAAGGATAGCGACAAAATACCCAAATATTACAAAACGGTATTTTGCGGCCCGTGGGGTCCAGGCCGAGTGCATAAAACTAAATGGCGCGATGGAACTTGCACCGAGACTGGGGCTTTGTCGAAGGATTGTTGATTTGGTTTCTTCTGGTGCTACGTTAACAGCAAACGGTCTGGTTGAAATGGAAAAAATTTCGGAGATCAGCGCGCGATTGGCGGTAAATAGGGCTGCTTTCAAAACAAATCCACAGACAATAAACATGTGGATCGATCGTTTTAAAGAGGTTTCGGATGGTATCGAAGATAAATAGTAGTAACCCTAACTTTCACGAGTCGTTTGAAAGGCTTCTGAGGCGGAGAGCGACAAGGGTCGAAGATGCTAATAAGGTTTCTGCAGATATTATCGCGAAAGTGAGGGATAGCGGAGACGAGGCGCTTATTACACTCACCAAGGAATTGGATGGGTTGGACCTAACATCAACGGGTTTAATAATAGATAGTGACGAAATTGACGAAGCTATTAATAGAATAACTACCTATCAATACGATGCACTGAAATTTGCGGCAGACAGGATAACGGCGTTTCATCTAAATCAACTGCCAGATAATTTTGAATACTTAGATGAGGCAGGGGTAAAAATGGGAATGCGCTGGAGTCCAGTCGACTCTGTCGGTCTATATGTGCCCGGTGGTACAGCGTCTTACCCAAGCTCGGTGCTAATGAATGCTATACCGGCACAGGTGGCAGGGGTATCTAGACGGGTGATCACTGTACCTCAAACCCGTGACGCTATTAACCCATTGGTTCTCGCTGCAGCAAAACTGGCTGGAGTACAGGAAGTTTATAGAATTGGAGGGGCTCAAGCCATAGCAGCGTTGGCTTATGGAACTGAGACTATTATCTCGGTAGACAAGATCGTTGGACCAGGGAATGCCTTTGTCGCTGCCGCAAAAAAATTAGTCTATGGCGTTGTTGGAATAGACTCTATCGCGGGGCCTTCAGAAATTTTAATTGTTGCGGATACATTGAACGATCCGAAATGGATAGCTTATGATCTGTTAGCGCAGGCAGAGCACGATGAAGTTGCAAGATCAATCTTAATAACTGACAGTGAAAAATTTGCCGCAGAGGTAAGCAACGCTGTGGACGAAATATTGGCTTCGTTACAACGATCTGAAATTGCTAGGGCGAGTTGGGAAAAACAAGGCGCTATAATTGTTTTAAGTTCATTAACTGAAGCACCGGAGCTTGTTGACCGGATAGCTCCGGAACATCTGGAGCTCGCTGTCGAAAAGCCTGGTGAATTAATGAAATTAATTAAGCATGCTGGCGCAATTTTCCTAGGGAGGTATACACCGGAGGCCATTGGTGATTATGTTGCCGGTCCTAATCATGTTTTACCAACTGATCGAGCAGCCAGGTTTTCATCTGGATTATCGGTCTTCGATTTTATGAAAAGATCTACGTTTGTTGAATGCAATTTAAGAAGCTTGGAGAAGATTGGCCCATCAGCCGTAACCCTGGCTGAAGCTGAGGGTCTTCCTGCTCATGCAGAATCAATTAGAGTTCGTTTGAACAGCTTGAAGTGATATTTGCAAAAAATGTGTGTCGTTAGGTCCCCATTATCTAAACTTTATAGACAGTTGCACGATAAATGGCTGAAGAAGTTTTGGAGTTTAAAAAAACGGCTTGACCTAAGGGTCATTCGCCCGCAGGTTTAGAAAATCTTTTTAACATGATAGGAGTACAAGTTGGGTAAAGAAGATGTTTTGGAAGTGGCTGGTACAATTTCGGAATTGCTACCAAATGCTATGTTTAGAGTTAAGCTAGATAATGACCACGAAGTTTTGGCTCATACTAGCGGAAGAATGAGGAAAAATCGCATTAGAGTATTAGCAGGCGATAGAGTTAACGTAGAGATGACGCCCTATGATTTAACCAAGGGCCGTATTACATTTAGATTCAAGTAAACTATTTCATAAAGTTTCGTGGAAAACGGAAAAAAACTATTTTTACCTCCAGATGGCCTAGAATTAGTTTTGGCGTCAGGGTCCCCAAGGCGACGTAACCTTCTTAAACAAATTGGCCTAGAAAACTTTTTATTAGATGCGGCTGACATTGACGAAACTGTTAAAAAGCTAGAGGTCCCCAAAAAATATGCTGCTAGAGTTGCTTTAGAAAAAGCAGAAACAGTGAGGCAAAGACACCCAAGGTGCGTTGTTTTAGCTGCTGATACGGTTGTAACATGCGGCACAAGGATTCTAGATAAACCGATATCAAAGAACGAAGCGGAGAAATGTTTGCGAAGACTTTCTGGCCGTAGCCACAAGGTTTTGGGGGCATTTGTTGTTATTGGAGCAGACAATCAATATGTAAAAAGATTAGTTGTTTCTTCTGTAACTTTCAAACGTCTAGATGAGCAGGAGATTAATGATTATTTAGCTAGTGGGGAATGGATTGGAAAGGCTGGAGGGTACGCTATTCAAGGTAGGGGAGCTGCTTTCATAAAAAAAATACAAGGTTCGTATTCTAATGTGGTGGGCTTGCCTCTTCATGAGGTTTATAATGTTTTGAGGGGATTGGGTTTTAACTATAAAGAATGTAATCGGTGAGAAGATTATTTTGATTTCTAACGAAAAAATAATTATCGATACATCGCCAGGTGAAAAAAGAGTTGCTGTCTTAAAAAATAATCGTCTGGCAAATTTATTTATAGAGCGACATCATGCACCATGGTTAAGGGGTGCTATCATACTCGCTAAAGTAACGGCTACACGAAAAGAGTTAGGAGCAAGTTTTTTAGATCTTGGTACTTCGTACGGGTATATTGAGCACGGAAAAATGAATCAACCCATTGATGGAGAATCTCTACTTGTCCAAGTTTTAAATGATGCGCATAGAAAAAAATCCGCTCGAGTAAGCTCTAATATTTGTCTTAGAGGAGAGTATTTTGATCTCTACCCTGTGATGGATACCTCGTCGATTTCACGAAAAATCAAATCAAAAAAAAAGAGAGGTTTGATAAAACAATTTATAGATGAGAACATTCCGAACGGCATAGGTGTTCATATAAGAGAATCTTTTGACGTGAGCGATTTGCTCTGTATGAGGGCAGTAACTTTGGCTCAATTACAAAAATGGAAAAACGTCAAAAAAAGAATCTCAAAAAGTCGTTCACCCTCAATACTGATGTCATCACTTGGTGCTTTGGGTCATGCGATGGAAAAGTATCCAAACGCAAATGTTTATGAGGGTAGATATGGTGGTTTATTTAAAGATTATGACGTAGACTTTGAGATAAATCGCGCACTCGAACGAACAATATCATTAGATAATGGTGCTTACCTCTTCTTCGATGAGACTGAAGCTCTTACTTCGATTGATATAGACATTGGAAGTAGCAGTAAGCCAAGATCAGAAACTGCTTCTCTAGTCGCACATCTTGCTGAGGAAATTGTATGGCAGCTTCGGTTGAGAGAGATAGGTGGCATTATACTTATAGATTTTCCAAGATTTAAGAATTTTAAGATAAGAGACAACTTTCTGAAAAATCTGCAACGTTTTGCTCTTAATGAAGAGGTATCGTTAGTTATCCATGGTTGGACACGTACAGGGTTGCTGGAAATAACAAAGCCGCGAGAAGGAGATTCATTAAAAGACGTATTACTTGGAACAGTTGAAGACAACACACCGGCATTAGAAACGGCTGCGCTACAGGTACTGCGGAGTTTGATGAAAAATGCAACCGGAATAGCCTATCCCGAAGTTATATGTTCTCTGTCTTTGAAAAATGTAATAAACACTACGTTTGATGAGGAGATGCGACATATAAGCAGAAGATTAGGAACGAAAGTCTCCATAAAAGAAGACAGGGAAATGGCTGATAATGAGTTCTTAATCAAAAATGGGATTAATTGAGAATATGAAGCTAGGTAAAAAAGCTGTGTGCGCTCTATGTGATAAGCCACAAGCCGAGAGTTATAAACCGTTCTGCTCTGCAAGGTGTAAGCTCATTGATTTAGGAAACTGGATGAATGGGGGTTACAAACTACCTAGCGAAGAGGCTCCATCTCAAGCAGAAATATTGGATTTATCAGATTATCTATCACATAAGAGATAGCAATTTTAACAAAATATTTTCGATGTTTCTGGTTGCAACGGATGGGGGTGCGTTTTAAACCAATGTTTGGCTATGTCTATTCGATTGCATACCCAAATATCATCAAAGTTAGCAATATAATCTAGAAATCGCTTAAGACCCATCGCTCGGGCGGGATGGCCAATCAACCTCTGGTGCAGTCCAATAGACATCATCTTCGGTGCTGTCTTGCCTTCATCGTAGAGTAAATCGAAAGCATCTTTGTTAAATTTAAAAAAATCATCTGAGGTGCTAAACCATCCGCGGCCAAATTTTGAGTCATTGGTCGTCAAAGAATATGGGATCACTAAATGAGCTTTGTTGGTAAACTCAAGCCAGTACGGTAGCTCATCGTTATACGCATCAGAGTCGTAGATAAATCCACCTTCTTCCATCAAAAGGCGCCTAGTATTTACACTAGGGCCCGTCCGGCAATACCACCCTAGCGGTCGTTGGCCGAATAAATTTTTCAGCGATGCGACGGCTTTCTGGATGTTTTCTCTCTCCTCGTCTTCAGTAAGCTTATAGTGCTCGATCCAACGCCAGCCATGGCAGCAGATATCCAATTCATACTTTTTTATTGCTTCGACCACTCGGGGGTTACGTTCGAGTGCTAAAGCACACGCGAAAATTGTAACGGGAAATTGGTGCTGTAAAAATAAATTTAATAAACGCCAAAACCCGACTCTTGACCCATACTCAAAAAGTGTCTCTGCTGCCAAATCACGGGTTCCATGAGGAATAGTGGATGAAGGTGATTCGGTTAGACTCGCTTCGGAAAAACCATCTCCGTCCGGTATAGAGTACTCGGACCCTTCCTCGTAATTGATAACAAAGTTTACAGCTACGCGGGCGCCGCCGGGCCATTGGGGATGGGGAGGAGTGTCAGCGTAACCAATCAGGTCTCGAGGATATCCGTTCAAGCTTCAGGTTCCTTCATTTGTGAAACGAATTTGGACATCCAATTTATAGTATATTTTTAAACGTTGGAAGTCATTGATACATCTAAATTAGCTTCAATCTTAGAAGAGTGCCATTTTAGTAGAGGCGCGGCACAAATTTGCTTATAACGTTTTTCTTCTAAGTTTTAGCCACGCGGTTAGTTGCCCGTTGAAGTGTTCGGACCAAAGTTTTGTAACAGCAAAGTCTTTTTTTAAATACCACAAAATCGCTTTTTCGTTTCTGCATAAAACGTTCACTGAAATGGGGGTTTCAAGACGTCTTTGGACGTTCTCTAGGAGACAAGAGCCTACTCCGTTAGCTTGAAATAAAGGATCGACAAATAAATAATTTATGTGACTCTTGGAAACTGAGTAATCGCAAAAACCGGCGGGCGTTTGATCGTAGAAGGCAATAAATCTCAAATTACTTCGAAGCGGTAAGATTAGAACATCATCTTTTAAAAATGATCGTGGTATATCTTGCGTCACTAGAGCTCCCAGCATAATAGCGCCGCACAATCCATCGTCTGAAATAGTACCCTCACGAATTTTTAGTTTCATTTTAAACCTAGCTTGAATTGATCAACCAAGAAAAAAGGGGCCTGTCTGTTGGTTTGATGAAACAAACAAGCGGATTCAATTTTTATCCTTTTTTTTAATGATTTAGAAAAATGCCTTTGAATGGCATCGTGAATAATGGCTTGCTCCTCACTTAATTGTATTTTAGCAGTTAGTGTCATATGAAATCGAAATTCGGAAAATACGTAAGGGTAGCCCCATTTAATCAAATTTTCATCCTGTGAAGGGGTTAGGCCTTTTGATCTTCGTATTGCGAGTTCTTCTTTGGTGAGAGGTTTTCGAAAAGCATCAATTTCTCTAACCATAATTTCGGCTAGATTTTTTATCTTTGGATTGGGTTTCGACAGCATTAGGGCGAAGAATTTGCCTAGGGTTGAAACGTCAAGTTTTATGTAAAACGGGCTTGTATCTCCGCACACTCGTCTCAATGCATGCTTCAAAAGAGTTAATGAAGTTCCGTGCTTTAATTGAAAAGGGGGTTTCAATGTTGCATGAAATCCATAATGTCTGGCACTTTTAGTTAATTCGGACAGACGCTCAGAGGTTATACCAGATATAGAAGGCTGTTCTATAATTTTTCCAGTTGCACTATCTCGTCCTAGCCAAGTACTTCCAAGTGAATGAAGTTCCGAGAACGGCGTCGGAGCGTAATAAATGGCAAATCGTCCGGATCTATCATTATTTGGGCCAATAGTTTTTTCATCTTTACTCAAGATATTACCCATCTGTAATTCCAAAAAGAGCCGTAAAACTCTATAATTATTATCACGCATGGTATCAGCATTATTGATAATAAGGTTGCCTAATGACAAGTAACGTAAACAAATTTTGTATCCAAGGGGGTCATGTTCTTTTACCAAGTGGTGAAATTCAAGAGACAGATATCGTGATATCTGAGGGGAGAATTGATGCCATCGGAGTGTCACCCGCCAAAACTGTTAAAAGAATAGATGCTTCTGGATGCATGGTTTTACCAGGCATTGTGGATCTTCACGGCGATGCATTTGAAAGGCAAATAATGCCGCGGCCTGGAGTTACATTCCCTTTAGAACTTGCATTTTTAGAGACGGACAGACAGCTGGTCGCAAATGGGATCACAACAGGTTTTCACGGGATAACTTACTCTTGGGAACCTGGGCTACGTGGTCGAGAGACAGTAATTAAAGTTTTGAAAGCTTTGAGGAAGGTTTCCGATGGGTTAGGGGCGGCTACGAAATGTCATTTACGATTTGAAACGTTTAATTTCGCCGCAGCAGACGAAGTTACTGATTGGATCTCAAATGGTAAGATACATTTCTTGGCTTTTAATAATCATCTTCCCTCAATTCGTAAAAAAATTTGTGAAGACCAGCCTCTTTCGCAATTTTTAGAGCGCACCGGTCTAGCCGAAATAGACTTTTTGTCTTTAGTCGAAAGTCTTTCAGAACGCGAAAGTGAAACTACCCAACTAATTGAAAAATTGGCAAAAACTGCAAGAAAAAATTCTATTTCCATGGCAAGCCATGACGACAAAACCAGTACTATTAGACAATTTTATAATTCCCTAGGCTGTCATATTAGTGAATTTCCATTAACAACGGAGGCAATTACGCAAGCATATGAATTAGGTAACGTCATTGTACTCGGAGCACCAAATATTATAAGAGGAGGAAGCCATATGGGAAAATCTGGCCTATCCGCCTCAAGAAATATAAAGGCCGGCATGGGGGATATATTGTGTTCCGATTATTATTATCCTGCTCTGATGCAAGCACCTTTCAACTTATTAGAAAACAAAATTCTGGATTTTGGCTCCAGTTGGAGGATGGTTTCCAAGGCACCAGCTGAAGCGGCGGGGTTAACGGATAGGGGTGAGATAATCGAGGGAAAACGAGCGGATTTGCTATTAATCGAGCAGCTGGATCTTGGGGACTGGAAATTGAAAGCAACTTTCGTAAATGGCAGCCCAGTATATCGATCTTGTTGGCTTTAAAATCTTAGTTTGTTGACTCGCATTTTTTGTTCAAATGGTCCATATTTAGAAGGCCCTAAGTTTTTCCTTAGTTCGTACTTCAAACAACTCGGGTTTATGGTCCTTAGCATATGAGCTTTCCAGCTGATTTTCTTGATGAATTAAGGTCTCGGATTCGAATTTCCGAGATTGTCGGTAGAAAATTAAAACTTATTAAGAGAGGAAGAGAGTTTCTAGCTCTTTGTCCCTTTCACAACGATAGCAAACCCTCTTTATCTGTTGTGGATGAAAAAAACTTCTATCATTGTTTCGCGTGCGGAGCACACGGGGACATAATCAAATTCACTATGGAAACGGAGGGACTAAATTTTATTGAAAGTATAGATAAATTAGCCAACTTAGCTGGATTGGAAGTCCCCAAACAGGACCCAGTAGAACGTGCAAAAGAGGCCCGCCGAAGGACGTTAAGGGAAGTCCTAGAAGAAGTTACAATTTATTTCGAGGAGTTTTTAAGGAAGGCACCGACTAAAGCTGGATTGGATTACCTGAAAGAAAGAGGCTTGTCAGACAAGACGATTAAATTTTTTCGATTAGGGTTAGCACCAGCCAATTCAAAGACTTTTCGCATAGATATGGAAGGCCGAGGTATTGAAGAAAAATTACTCGAAGAGGCAGGTCTAATAAAAAAGTCAGCTGCCTCTTCATCAACCTATGACTATTTTAGAGGAAGACTAATTTTTCCAATCAGCGATAGAAGAGGCCAAATTATTGGTTTCGGAGGTCGGGCACTAAATAACCAAGAACCAAAGTACTTGAACTCACCTGAAACCAGCTTATTTCAAAAAGGTCAGATCTTATATCAAGGCCAAATGGCAAGGGAGATAGCCCACAAAACCGATCAACTGATAGTTGTCGAGGGATATATGGATGTCATTTCGTTAGCTGAAGTTGGCATCAGCAACGCTGTGGCACCCCTGGGTACGGCTCTGACTGAAGGACAAATTAGGGAACTTTGGAAGTTTTCAACTGAACCAATTATATGTTTCGATGGAGATAGTGCTGGGATGCGTGCGGCAGTGAGAGCGTCTGACAGATTACTACCAATACTAGAACCAGGGTTCTCCGCGAGATTCGCTTCGTTGCCGCCAGGGGAGGATCCCGACGATATTGTTAGACGTGGAGGGGCAAACAAGTTTCGAGAGTTGCTTGAAGCATCTACTGGACTATCAGATTTTTTTTGGGAAACGGAAAAAAGTAATGGATCGCTAGACACACCAGAGAAACAAGCAGCTTTTTTTAAGAGGATAAGGAAACGAGTTGGAGAAATAAAAAACCAGACAGTGAGAGAGGCTTATAAGGACTCGATAGAAGCAAAAATTATTAACTTTAGGGCTTCAATGCGAGCAGTAAACAATGGAACGGAAGGCCCCTATAACTATTATTCACGATCCAACTCATATAAACCTATTAGATCGTCGATAAGCAATAAAGCAGCTAGAATGAATATCACCCAAACAATGGAAAAGCGTCAGAAGCAAGCTATTTTAGCAGCATTTTTAATGCACCCAAGTTTGGTTGAGGATTTTGGAGAGGCTCTAGGTTATTTGGAATTAGGAGATCCATTTCTTGACAAACTCCGTCTAGACATTTTAGACATTCATGCTGACGAAGAGTCGGTTAACGCGAAGTATTTAAAAAAACTTTTAATTGAAAGAGGCTACACGGATAATTTTGATGGTGTTTTAGAAGATAAAGCTCTCGCCCACATAGCATTTGCGGGGCCAGGGGTGGCTATTCAGAAAGCGAGAGAGGGTGTTAGAGAACTATTATCCAGGATAGGGAAATATCAGTTAGAGGAACAAATAGCCTTGGCTAAAAACGCCGTAATGGATGACTTAAACGAAGTGAATTGGAATCGTTTATCATCCCTAAGGGCAGCTTTGGTTTCGGTTAATGGTGGGTCAAACTTGGAAGACCCTGTTTAGCATATTGTTTTATTACTAATGATTTTAAGTGGGTGATAATGATGGCGAAACAAGCGCTAGCAGCAAAAGTTCAAACTAGGAGCGAACGAGAAGACCAAAGCAGTGACGGTCCCCTCATAGACACTATAAATATTGCCGTGAAAAATCTTATCAAAAAGGGAAAAGATAGAGGTTTTCTTACGTTTGGTGAGGTCAACGCTGCCTTCTCGCAAACTCAACTGAACTCCGAACAAATTGAAGATATTCTCTCGTCACTTAGCGATATGGGAGTAACTGTTACAGAGAATGAAGAAAACGAAGATAGCAACACTAGCCCGAAGGAAGATCAAGAAGGTAGTGCATTAGGTAATGTTGCGGAAGATGATGTTGGCAGAACCGACGACCCTGTTCGAATGTATTTGCGTGAAATGGGCGGGGTAGAACTTCTTTCCCGAGAGGGGGAGATAGCAATCGCGAAGCGCATTGAAGCTGGAAGAGAGCTGATGATTGGCGGAATAGCTGAAAGTCCACTTACGATAAAAGCTCTCGTCAAGTGGCGAGATGCAATTAAAGAAGGTCAGGTGCTTCTCAGGGATGTAATTGATCTGGATGCAACCTACGGAGGAAACCCTGAGGTTCAACCTGCATCAGGGACAGCAACATTACCGAGTTCAGACGAATCCTTAAAAGCGCAGGAATCAGACAACGTTAATGACAACGACGGTATTGAATTAGATGAAGATGAGGACGACGAGGACATCGAGGATAATAATATGTCATTAGCGGCCATGGAAGCTGCTTTGATGCCTGAAGTGATGGAGACGTTCGATAAAATTGCTATTATTTATGGAAAATTAAAGAAGGTACAAGATAGACGTTTATCCCGAATGTTGAAAGGCGAGCCTGCTACAGCACAAAGCGAACAACGCTATGCAAAATTAAAAGATGAATTAGTCGAACTAATGGACGGGGTCCGACTGAATGCGAGCCGTTTAGAAGCATTGGTAGAGCAATTATATAAACTGAATAAGCATCTTGTTGGGTTGGATATGCGGCTGATGAAAGCTGCGGAAAGTAATAAAGTTAAAAGGGCCGACTTTATGGCACAGCACTTTGGCAAAGAGTTAGAGCCAAATTGGGTGGAAATGATTTCCGGTTTACCAGGGAACAATTGGAAAAAGTTTGCGGAGACCCGGGCAGACGAGATACTTACCACCCGGGAGAGCTTAGTAGCTATTGCGGAAGACTCAGGGTTGCCAATACCGGAGTTTCGTAGGGTGGTTCAGACAGTTCAAAAGGGCGAGCGAGAAGCAGGCCGGGCAAAAAAAGAAATGGTAGAAGCAAACTTAAGGCTCGTCATATCAATCGCTAAAAAATATACTAATCGCGGGTTGCAATTTTTAGACTTAATTCAAGAAGGCAATATAGGCCTCATGAAGGCAGTAGATAAGTTTGAGTATAGACGAGGATATAAGTTTTCAACCTACGCTACTTGGTGGATACGCCAAGCTATTACTAGATCAATAGCAGACCAAGCTCGTACTATACGTATCCCAGTACATATGATCGAAACTATAAATAAATTAGTCAGAACCTCCAGACAGATGTTGCATGAAATTGGCAGGGAGCCTACCCCGGAAGAGTTAGCCGAAAAACTAGTGATGCCATTGGACAAGGTCAGAAAAGTCCTAAAAATTGCCAAAGAGCCAATTAGCCTAGAAACCCCAATTGGTGATGAGGAGGATAGTCATTTAGGTGATTTTATAGAGGATAAAAAGGCTGTGCAACCTCTGGATGCAGCCATTCAATCCAACCTGAGAGAAACAACCACTAGGGTGCTGGCAAGTTTGACCGCCAGAGAAGAGAGAGTTCTGCGAATGAGATTTGGGATAGGTATGAATACAGATCACACACTGGAAGAGGTGGGACAGCAATTTTCTGTTACTAGAGAGAGAATACGACAAATTGAAGCAAAAGCACTCCGAAAACTTAAACATCCGTCTAGATCACGAAAGTTAAGAAGCTTTCTGGATTACTGAGCCGCAGAGATATAGTTCTATTGCCATTGAAGGTCAGGTATTAAGTAAATAGTAACGACATTACCCTGGTTCCCTTTCGGTGCATAGACTTTAGCTTTAAATAAGCTTCGTCTCGTTATGATGGGCTGACGACAAAAACGTTACCTGTTTTTCGGAAAATGTCTAATTGAGGCTCTCTTACCCCTTTGTTTATCTTATGGATACGTTGTTTGAAAATAGAAACGAAAGATTTAGACTTCAGTGGAAAGAGAGTTCTTATCACTGGAGCGGCAAGCGGTATCGGCGCGGAAATGGCGAAAACTTTTAGTGAACATGGAGCCTCCTTGATACTCGCAGACATTACTAAAATTCAAAAAGATGATTGTAAGAGACTTTCGGGCCTAGTGAAAACAATTCAATTTGATCAGGCAGATCCAACATCCATAGCAAAGATGGCAACAGAGGTAGGTAGGGTTGATGTTTTGCTTAACAACGCGGGTGTTGTGTGGATGGGCCCTTTTGAAGAGATGTCGGATTTAGATATTAATAGATTGATTGCAATAAATCTTGTGGGCCACATCACTGTCGCGCAAAAGATAGGAAAATCGATGTTGGAAGAACGCTCGGGAGTAATTATTAACACATCATCTCAGCTGGCGTTTCACGGCGCTGCTGAAAGAGCAGTTTATGCTGCTACTAAAGCAGGTGTTTCCCAATTTACAAAATCAATTGCGGCAGAATGGGCTTCTAAAGGAGTTAGAGTTGCGGGTATTGCTCCTGGGAGGACGCTCACAGCATTGAATAAAAACGCCTTGGATACAGATTTTAAGCGAAATATTGCCTTGGAAGGTATCCCGGCTGGCCGTTTTGCTGAAGCACATGAAATGGCAAAATTAGCTTTACTGTTATCGTCTGATTTATTGAATTACGTGGTGGGTGAGACAATAATTTCGGATGGTGGGTATGTACTTCTCTAATTATGGGAGCTCTAGTTTTTTGGCGAAATCTTAGGTTGTCATAGAGGTTTCTTTTCTAAACAAATAGATTCCCGAAAGAACGATGGTCATGATCCCCGCCCAAGCAGCAGGTGCAGGAAAATCTCCAAATAGCCAAAATCCTAAGAATGTGGCACCAATTATTTCAAGATACTGAAACGGGGCTAAAATATTTGCCTCAATGTATTTTGATGCGAAAGCTAGAATAAAGTGTCCAAGGGTAGCTATTACACCTATTAGAACGAGTAGTATCCACTCTTGATTCTGGGGCATTTTTATTTCCAGCATGGGAATATCAAAACTCGAAAAAGTTGCAAGGATTACACTCATAAATATTAGCCCGGATAAGCCAGAATTAAATTGTAAAACTCCCGCACTTTCAACTTGAGAGAGCTTTCTTGTAAGAATCATGTAAAATGCAAACGACAGTGCAGCTAAAAAGGGTAAAGATGACAAGAGCCCTAATAGTTTATAGTTTGGCTGAACAACCACTAAAGCACCAAAAAATCCGATAGTTGTTGCCGCTAGCCTTTTCCAACCTAGTCTTTCACCCAAAATTATTGCCGATAGCATGGTCACAAGCAAAGGTTCGATAAAAAAGATCGCTATTGTCTCTGCCAACGGCATGAATTTAACCGAGACAAAGATTAAAACGGTTGTACATGCGATTAATACACCTCGCATGAACTGCAAAAAAATTCTCTGTGTTTTATGTTTTCTTAAGCCCCAAAAGAATATTGGGCACATCAGTATGGTTTGTACTAGAAAACGGCTCCACGCTATCTGTCCGGCTGAAATATTATCACCCAAAAGTTTTGCAAGCGCGTCTATAGTAGGTAAAAAAAGAAATGCGAAGACAATTAGAAATAAGGCTATTTTTTTGGGGGGAGAATTTAAATGGCGTCCCATCACTATCATTGTTAATGAACCTTATACTTTGAAATACGCTGATAAAATGGTCTATATTACATTTAACCTAAAAGGACGAGCACGAAAAATTATTGCTGGGCATACATGAATACATGTTGCTACAGTCGGATTAGATTTACGCAATTATTGAAAATGGAAAAAAATGACGGCTCTTGAAGTTTATCTATCTGGTGAAATACACACTGATTGGCGCGAAAAGATTCAATCTGGGGTGGCGGACTTGAATCTAACAGTTAAATTTCATTCGCCAGTTACCGACCATGATAGCAGTGATGACTGCGGTGCTGTGATTTTAGGACCCGAGAAATCGCCCTTTTGGAAAGATCATAAAGGCGCTAAACTTAATGCGATAAGAACAAGGACACTCATAGAAAGATCTGACCTGGTCATAGTGCGTTTTGGAGATCAATACAAACAGTGGAATGCTGCATTCGATGCAGGCTATGCAGCTGCTCTTGGGAAGGCAATAATTGTCCTTCATGATCCCAACTTGACGCATCCGCTTAAAGAAGTTGATGCTGCTGCATTAGCGGTTGCGGAAAGTCCAGAACAAGTTGTCAAAATTCTGGCATATGTCCTTTCCGGAAAACTTTGATTGATTTAGTTTTTAGTCGTAATTCAACAAAAAATCCGATGAGTTTACAAACTAGAAACCAACTATTTGTGCCTGACTTTTGGTAAGGTGCAGCAAATAACAGCCGCTATAGCGAAAGCAGAGCCGCCGATTGCGAAGATAAGCGTATAGTTGTCAGTAAGATTAAAAAGGTTAACTAGAAAAAAACCACCTATTATCTGTGAGACCCCCACGGCGAGGACCATATATCGCCATAATTTAACCATTACGTATTTTCCATTAGCAACTTGGGCTCTGCCAGCTATTATCGCCGCCGATCCAGGCTGTGATCCAAAAAGCAGGGATGATAATGTTAATGCCATAATACTGGTTAGAATAATTGGTGAAATAGCTGATAATGCTAGCGTAACAAAAACAAGAACCAATGAGATATTTAGTCCTATTTTATCTGCCAATTTCCCCCATAAAAAAGTTCCAATAAGACCACCCACCCCGACTAAGAGCCATTGCATAGATCCAAATTCTATAGGATTCCCGAGATCGCGAACTAGATAATCAACCCAATAGATAGAATGAGGAATTAGCCCAATAGAAAATAAAGCTTGGACAATTACTAATTTCCATCCACTGTTTGACAACTTTTGTCGGCCAAAGTTGTTCGAGGAGGTGGCAACTTCAAGGTTTGGGGCGCCCCTCCAGGACCATAAACCAACGATAGTAGAAAGAACCCCAAGAAAGGCACTTCCAGCCCAAGCCCATTCAACGCCAAACTTCAAAAGGTACGGCAATATCGAGGACGAAATTAGAATACCTGCTCCCACTCCTGTAAAACTGATAGCTGTGGCCAGAGCAACTCTATTCTCTGGTGCAAACCTAGTAACGTAGGCGATACACAAAATCATTATTATAGCTACCAATACTCCTAGGCAAAAACGCCAAAAAGCCAGCCAGAAAAATCCAAGAGGCGCAATGCTAGCAAACAATGCCAAAAGGCCAACAATAAAACAGGTTCTAATTAATTTTGGCTCACTGCTCCAATTTCTCAATTTTGGTAAAAGTAACGCACCAAAAATATAACCACTTAAATTTATCGCGCCAATATAGCCAGCTTCTCCAGGTGTAAGATGGTTGAATTGAATTAGCATCGGAATAATTGGGGTGTAACTGAAGCGCCCCAGGCCCATCCCAAGCAAAAGGCCTGCATGGGCACCTATTGAATACCTTAACCACTGCTGCATTTTGAAATTCGCTACTCTTACCGAAGAATTATATTCACCAAAATGTATTTTGCGTTCGGTTCCTTTTTGATATTTCAGTTCATAACATAATAGCCAGATAACATTAATAATATTATGAAACTAAAAAGTATCCTTTTAACCCGACGGCGCTTTTTACTTTTATTCTTTTTTAATAGCTCTTTCTCATGTTCTACCGTTATGCCTTTCTTGGCTAAATTTTCTATTGCTATTTCGAAGTTTTTGAACAGGCTTGGTAGTCGGTTTATCAATTCAGGCAATTCCATGCATAAACTCTGTAAAGGTATGTTTGGCAATTGGGTCTTCACCATCCAATCCCTTATCATTGGTTGCGCTAACTCCCATATATTAACTGTCGGATCGAGTTGCCTTCCTACACCTTCAGCAACAAGCATTGTTTTTTGGAGCAGCAAAAGGTGTGGTTGTATTTCCATTTCAAATTGTTTGGTTATGCGAAAAAGTTGGGACAGTAGATTTGCTAACGAAATTTCAGCTAGAGGGCGGTTTAAAATAGGTTCACCTATAGACCTACAAGCCTGAGCAAACATCTCAACTGATTGATCCTCTGAGATGTATCTTGCTTCAAAATGTAGTTTAGCAACCGAATGATAGTCCTTTGTCAGGAAACCGATAAGCATTTTTGCTAGAAAAACCCTCGTAGCCATATCAAGGCGACCCATTATCCCGAAGTCAACTGGTGCAATCCTTCCATCTTCTAGAATAAAGACGTTTCCTGGATGCATATCTCCATGGAAAAAACCATCCCTGAAGACCTGATTAAAAAAAATACGGGTTGATTTTTTTACGAGTTGCCGTGGGTCTAAATTCATCCTTTTAAGCTCTTCTCTTTTGTCAGGTCGACAACCGGTAATCTTTTCAATGGTAAGCACGCGTTGGGATGTATAATCCCAATAAACTTTTGGTACTTTGAAGTCGGTGTCTTCGGAAAAATTATCTGCTAATTCGGAGGCGGCACTTGCTTCCATGCGCAAATCCAACTCAAGTTTTATTGAGGTGGAAAAAACTTCGATAACTTCTACGGGTCTTAACCTTCGGGTTGCTGGAAAGAAACGCTCAAGTAACTCAGCTAGCCAAAACAAGAGTTTTAAGTCTCGTTCAAATAATTCTTCGATATTTGGGCGAAGTATTTTTACAGCAACGTCTACACCATCATTAAGCCTAGCAAAGTGAACCTGCGCGATTGATGCTGCCGCTATAGGTTTTTTTTCAAAGTGTGAAAATAAATTTTCGATGCCACAGTTGAAATCACTTCTTACAATACGTTCGGCCTGCTCGAAACTGAATGGAGTGAGTTCATCCTGAAGTTGAGTTAAAGCTAAGGCGTTATCCCTGCCGATAATATCTGCGCGCGTTGCTAAAGCCTGACCGAATTTTATAAAACTAGGACCTAAAGCTATAAAGCAATAGACTAACCTCTCTCCCCAGTTATGATTATCAAAACTACGATTACGTAGAAAAGAAGTTTTCGTAGCTAATTTGCCGATAAATGGGTAATTTTGAAAAAAACCGATTGGTGAGATAATATTGTAGCGGATGAGCTTAAATAGAAGACGTAACAATGTAATTAAATTACTGAATAAGCTTATCATATAGTCGATCTATATCCGCCATGCTGAATGTATTGCAGCTATTCCACCAGACAAATTTCTAAATTTACATCGTTCTAAACCTGCCTGCCTCATTCGAGAAATAAGTTGGGTTTGGTCAGGAAATTTTCTGATGCTCTCAACAAGGTATTTATAGGAGTCTTTATCGTTCGCAATTACTTTGCCGATCTGTGGGATTACTTTGAAAGAATATGCTTCATAGAGAGGTTTTAGAACTCGTACGGAAAAGTCGCTAAATTCAAGGCATAGAAATCTACCCCCTGGTCGCAAAACCCTTTGGGCTTCCTCGAGCGCAACTTGAATATTAGTTATGTTTCTTAAGCCGAAGGCAATGGTGTAAACGTCGACTGACTTATCATCGATGGGCAATTTTTCAGCATCACCGCATATCCAAATCGTATCTTTCATAAGAATAGAGTCAGAAAATTTTTTCTGGCCGTTTCTAAGCATTTGTTGGTTTATGTCACATACTATTGCTCGGCCACCGCCTCTTTCTTTGAAGCGATTAGTAATATCACCTGTCCCTCCGGCAACATCTAATAAGGTTTGTTCTTTTTGGGGGTTAAGCCAATCAATTAGGGCATCTTTCCAAAGCCTATGGACGCCTAGGCTCATGAGATCGTTCATCAAATCATATCGATTTGCAACGGAATCAAAAACATTCCTTACTAATTGGCCTTTTTGAGATCTACTAACTTCTTTGAAACCGAAATGAGTAAACCCTTGCTTCAAATTAGCCACGGTGCATTTCCATCTATTTTTTTAAAGGTTTGTATTCCTATTTTCTTAACTGTTTCAACTTAGACCAAATAACATTATCTTCCAAGATAGCTTATGTTAATAGTCGAAAAGAACATTTGCTCCACAAGACGTAAGTAAGCTCTAATTATGAGAAAAAGAAACTATGCCAGAATTACCTGAAGTAGAAATAGTTAAGCGTGGTCTTAGTCCCTTTCTAGCGGGGCGGAAAATAGTGAGAGTTGAGAAAACTAGGCCAGATCTTCGTTGGCCTATTCCCGGATCTTTAGAACATGTCTTAACTGGTGCTCGGGTACTAAGATTAGAGAGACGTGGGAAGTATATTCTCTGGCATACACAAGACGAGATGGTAATGATTTTGCATTTAGGTATGTCTGGTCGAGTTCTGGTTACCAAAGATTTGCCAAAGGTTAAGAATGTCCATGATCATCTAACTTTCAAAACAGAAGATGGATTTTTTATTAGATATAATGATCCGAGAAGATTTGGTTTCATAGACTTAGTTCCGCTGAGTAACTTGGCAGAATATCCATCAATAGCTAATCTAGGACCCGAGCCATTAAGTAATGCTTTTAACGCCTCTGCTTTGCAACAGAAAATCAGTAAGAAACAAGCGCCAATAAAATCTGTTTTATTAGATCAAACGATAATTGCGGGATTGGGAAATATATACGTCTGTGAGGCGCTTCACCGGTCGGGTATATCACCAAGACGCAAGGCAAAGAACATCTCAGAAAACAAAATCGATAGTTTGGTAGTCGCTATCCGGGTTGTCCTACAAGATGCTATTAATGCTGGTGGGTCTACTTTAAAAGATCATCTTCAAACAACCGGCGAGATGGGGTATTTTCAACACCAATTTCGAGTTTATTCTCGAGTAGGCGAGAAATGTATGAAAAAGTCTTGTTTAGGGACGATAAAACGTATTATTCAATCAGGAAGATCCACGTTTTTTTGTGGTAAGTGTCAGCGTTAGGTTTTCTTGCCATGATAAGTTTCAAGGTTTTATTAATCGCATCCCGGTTCGCTCTAGTTTTCTCTTCACTTGGGGTGTTGTCGACGAATTCACATGGTAATGAGCGCTTTATAAGCGGTTTTGACGACTTACCGCTTATGCGAGGCATGACAGAAACCACCGAAAGCAATGTAGCTTTTGATACAGTGCATGGAAGAGTTTTAGTTTCTTTTGCGCAATCCAGCGAAAGTGAGGAAAAGATACTAGCATTTTATAAAGAGTCATTGAGCCAACTAGGTTGGAAGATTAATAGAGATGGAGAATTTCTTAGGGATGAAGAAATTTTAAAGATAGAATTTCTACCGGATGGGGACTATTTAGCGATCCGGTTTTCCTTAGAACCACGTTAAATTTAACTGCTAACAGATAAAGTTATTTGAAAGAGAATTAAGATTTAGGAGCTTATAATGGTCTATGAAAATATCATTGTTGAACGTAAAGATAGTGTAGGCATAATCACTTTAAATCGTCCAAAAGCCTTGAATGCCCTCTCTGCGGATCTAACTAGGGAGCTGGAGGCTGCATTGCGGGATCTGGATAATGATAATGCTGTCGGGTGCATGATATTAACAGGATCCGACAAGGCGTTTGCTGCTGGAGCAGACATTAAAGAAATGCAGTCTAAGACGTTCATGGATGTATATCTTCAAGACTTCATAACGGTGGCTTGGGAACATGTTGCTAAGGTTCGAAAACCCATAATTGCAGCTGTTTCAGGTTATGCTCTTGGGGGTGGCTGTGAAATGGCAATGATGTGTGACTTCATAATAGCTGCCGATAATGCTAAATTCGGTCAACCAGAAATTACAATAGGAACTATCCCTGGGGCTGGTGGTACACAGCGCCTCACTAGATTGGTAGGAAAATCCAAAGCTATGGAGATGTGTTTAACAGGTCGAATGATGGATGCCGAAGAAGCAGAAAGGGCGGGTCTCGTGAGCCGTGTCGTTCCTTTAGCAGACCTAATGGCTGAAGCAATAAAAGTAGCACACAGAATATCCGAGTTATCCAGACCGGCGATTATGATGGCCAAGGAATCCGTAAACAAGTCTTATGAAATGTCATTGGCTGAGGGGATCAAATTTGAACGGCGTTTGTTTCACTCAACATTTGCAACAGATGACCAAAAAGAAGGAATGGCCGCCTTTTCAGAGAAACGCGAGCCAAATTTTAAAAATCGTTAAATGGAGACCCTTTTCTTCGTTGACGGATGTTAACAGGGTCTTTATAACGCGAATTCGAACAATGGAAGATAGGAATTTCAATGGCTCAGCACAAGTCTGCTAAAAAAAGAATAGTTCGAAACGAAAAGAGACGAGTTATCAATCACGCTCGTATCTCTAGGATACGGACTTTTGTTAAAAAGGTAGAGAGCGCAATAGCCGCGGGAGATAAAGACTTAGCTACCCATGCCCTAAAAATGGCGCAGCCAGAATTACACAGGGGTGTTTCGAAAGGGGTGTTAGTGAAAAATACTGCTGCCAGAAAAATCTCTCGTTTATCCAAAAATATCAAAGCGCTTTCAGCCTAATACAGCCAACTAAGCACCATGAGATTGGGATGAAGGGTAGGATAGAAATACCCTTTCATAAGTGACTCCATTAATTGTTTACCAAAAAATAACTCAGCTTCAGTCCAACAATCGACTGCTATGGTTTACGTGCCACATCCAGTGTTATTTGCAAACTATTGATTCCAAAAAAGAACTTTTTTTTTGAAAAAAAAAAGTTAACTTTATCGTATTTTTTTTGCCGTAAAGGTTGCCAGAAAGGCAAATCTTAGCTTAACTTGATGCCTATTTAATTGCATTTTACATCACTAAATTAATATTGATTCTAAAAAAAAAATTTTTTGCAGGTTAATTCTCTAGAATTAGTCAAAACCCAAAACTTAACTAAGAACTCGGGGGGGAGAGAGCGCATTTTGTCTGAAGAAATCCAGTCCCTGCCTGATAAAGCCTGGGCCCGTGTAAGAGCCAAATTGCGCCAAGAATTTGGCGAGTCAGTATACAGGAGTTGGTTTAAGCCACTAATCCTGCGAGGAGTCGACGGATCTAAGGTGGAGTTGAGTGCACCCACCACATTTATGCAGGAACGTATTGAGGCACAATATTCAGATCGTATAAACGCGATATGGAAATTGGAAAGTGGTGGCTCAATAACGACATTAGGAATTACTGTTCTAAGCGCGAGTTCTTCGGAAAATTTCGGCCTTAATAATTTGGAGCTTAAACAGGACTCCAAAACTCCCTTAGTAAGTAAAAATGTAAAAGTGGACAACCCCCTTGAGGCAGCTCTGGATTCCCGTTTTACTTTTGAAAACTTCGTTGTAGGAAAGCCAAATGAACTAGCTTATGCGGCAGCGCAGAGGGTCGCAGGCAGTGATGATGTGAACTTTAATCCATTATTCCTTTATGGTGGGGTGGGGCTAGGAAAGACCCATTTGATGCACTCGATAGCTTGGGAAATAAGACGACGTGACCCTTCTCGGCGAGTATTGTATTTATCGGCTGAGAAGTTTATGTACCAATTTATTCGTGCTTTAAGATTCAAAGATACAATGGCTTTCAAAGATCAATTTAGATCTGTAGATGTTTTGATGATCGACGACGTTCAATTTATTGGGGGAAAAGACTCTACCCAAGAGGAATTTTTTCACACGTTTAACGCTTTGGTTGATCAAAATAGACAGGTTGTAGTTTCTGCTGATAAATCCCCTAATGACTTAGAAGGTCTAGAAGAGCGTCTGCGGTCTAGGCTTGGTTGGGGCTTAGTGGCTGATATTCACCCAACTACTTATGAATTGCGTTTAGGTATTCTCCAATCAAAGGTGGAGAAAATCGGTGTCCATGTGCCCATTAAGGTTTTGGAGTTTTTAGCACACAAGATTACCTCAAATGTTCGAGAGCTCGAAGGGGCTATGAATCGTATCACAGCTCACGCCACACTAGTAGGCCGTGACATAACTTTAGAAGCAACTCAAGAAGTATTGCACGACCTTTTACGTGCCTATGATAGAAGAGTAACCGTCGAAGAAATTCAGCGGCAAGTTGCTAGCCACTATCAAGTTAGAATGGGTGACATGCATTCGGCGCGAAGGTCGCGAGCAGTTGCTCGACCAAGACAAATAGCGATGTATCTCTCTAAACAGTTAACTCAACACTCTTTACCAGATATCGGCCGACGCTTTGGCGGCAGAGATCATACAACTGTCCTCCACGCAGTAAAAAAGGTAGATGAACTCTGCGCTGTAGACGTGGGATTTAAGGATGATGTTGAGTTTTTGCGGAGGATGTTAGAGACTTAGCTTTTTTTAAAGTCTATTTCTTTCAAACTATGTTATACTTTGAACGGACAGAGTCCAAAAATAACACTTAAGTTTTGATTTGGATTACAGCAAAGCGTCACTTTAAAATACCTACGGATAAAGAAAAATTAATGAAATTAACAATTGATCGATCTGCGTTTCTTCGACCCCTTGGTCATGTTCAAAGTGTAGTTGAACGACGTAATACAATACCGATATTAGCAAACGTTCTGCTTAAAGCGAGAAATGGCAAAGTTCAGCTAACTGCGACTGACATGGATATGGATATTTTAGAAAGCGTTTCTTGCAATATTTTGCAAGAGGGGAGTCTGACGGTGCCAGCTCATACCCTTTATGATATTGTCCGGAAGCTGCCAGAAGGTGCAGAGGTAAGTCTGGAAGCGGATGGTGAGAGCAATCGTGTTCTCGTTTTAGCTGGACGATCTAAGTTCACACTTCCTTCGTTGCCTGCGGATGAGTTTCCGGCAATGAGTGACGAAGAACTGCCATGCCGTTTCTCGCTTGCGAGTGACGATTCAAAAGCTTTAATTGATAAAACTCGCTTTGCCATATCAAATGAAGAAACCCGATACTATTTAAATGGTATCTTTTTTCATGCTTCGGAAACAAGCGATGTCCCAATGTTGCGAGCAGTGGCCACGGATGGACATAGGCTAGCACGTGTAGAGATACCCTTACCGGAAGGTGCAAAGGAGATGCCTAATATAATTATTCCTAGAAAAGCTATTACCGAAGTTAGAAAATTAATCGATGATTGGAGCGACGACATCGATATCAGCTTGTCCGAGACAAAAATATGTTTCTCAATCGGTGATATAATTTTGTCTACTAAATTGATAGATGGCACGTTTCCAGATTATGAGAGAGTGATTCCATCGGGAAATGACAAAAATATGTGCGTTAATTGTAACGATTTGTCGGAAGCGGTAGACAGGGTTTCCACTATATCTACCGAAAAATCAAGGGCTATAAAACTGCATCTGTCCAATAATAACTTGGTTCTGAGCGCGAATAGCCCAGAAAGTGGGACTGCTATAGAAGAACTTGAAGTAAGCTATAATGGTGAAATGATTGAAATAGGTTTCAACTCACGTTACCTCCTCGATATAGCTAATCAAATAGAAGGGGAAAACGTTGAGTTTTCGATGGCAGACCCTGGTTCTCCTACAATTTTGCGCGATCAGGAGGATACCTCTGCCCTATATGTTCTCATGCCGATGCGGGTTTGATTTGAAAGCTGTCTTATTTACACCTTCTTGCCGCTTATGGCGGTGAGCTATGATTATCGAGTTGGGTCAATCGGAAGCAAGTTTAAACGTTACGCGACAAGTTGATGGCCCCTTAATTAGAAAATTGACCGTATCGAACTTTAGGAACTATTCCAAGGCCTCGTTAGAGCCTTCAAAACAGATGGTGGTCCTATTAGGCAATAATGGTGCAGGCAAAACGAACCTTTTAGAGGCAATTTCAATGTTGTCGCCGGGCAGAGGTTTAAGGCGAGCGCAACTCACGCAATTGAATAGAGCAAAAACAGATGCCAGAAATGAGAATAATACTATTGAAGCACAACGTCAGTGGGCTGTGTCTGTTAGGGTCGAGTCAGATGGATTTCAAACAACAATTGGTACTGGATGCGCTACAGCTGTTGCTGATGGGAAAAGTGCAAAACGTCTCGTAAAAATAAACGGGGATATTGTGAAGTCGCAGATCTCACTTAACGATTATTTGTCGGTTTCATGGTTGACCCCGCAAATGGATAGGCTGTTCATCGAGGGGGGTACTCAAAGGAGAAGATTCCTTGACAGACTGGTTTTTGCGTTTGATGCCCTGCACTCTAAGCGTGTTAATCGATATAATCACGCACTCCGAGAACGAAAGAAGCTGTTGCAATCATGGACCCAAGATACCTCATGGTTAAACGCTATTGAAAATAGTTTAGCTGAGATGGGTGTGGCGATAGCAGTAACTCGGCAGGATCTCATAAAACGCTTGTCTCCAATAATAGGAAAGAATATGGGTTTATTCCCCAGTGCTATTATTTCTATGGAAGGCGAAGTTGAAAATTGGCTAGAAGAGGATTCGGCTTTGGAGGTAGAGCAAAGATTTAGGGAGGAATTAAAAAAATCGAGAGCGAATGGAACCTCAGAATCGAACCAGATCCCAGGACCGCATCGAAGTGAATTTAATTGCTTGCATTCATCTAATAAAATGGAAGCATCTTTGTGTTCTACAGGGGAACAAAAAGCTCTTCTAGTCTCAATTATGCTTTCTCATGCAATTTTGCGAAAAAAAGAGTGTGGAAGCGCACCAATTTTACTACTTGATGAAATCTCTGCTCACTTAGATGAGAGGAGAAGATCTTCCTTGTTTGAGTTATTACAGAATTTAGAAAGTCAAATATGGATGACTGGAACAGAAAGAGTTGCATTTTCTGATATTCTAAAAACAGCTGAGGTATATAACATTTCTGAAGGAAAAATTGTATAGTATAGTTAAAGCGTATTCACGCGAGGGATTATTGACCAATGTCTGAAATAGAAAATTCTCAATCTAATGATGGAAATGAATACGATGCCGACTCGATTCAAGTACTTCGCGGGTTAGATGCAGTTCGTAAACGTCCAGGGATGTATATTGGGGATACCGACGATGGGTCTGGTCTTCACCATATGGTATATGAAGTTGTTGATAACGCCATTGATGAGTCATTAGCCGGTCATTGTGACTTAGTGGAAGTAATTCTGAATGGAGATGGTTCTGCGACGATCCGTGACAATGGAAGAGGGATACCTGTTGACACCCATCAAGAGGAGGGCGTTTCTGCTGCTCAGGTGATAATGACACAGTTACATGCTGGGGGAAAATTCAATCAAAATTCTTACAAAATATCGGGTGGTCTTCATGGTGTTGGGGTTTCAGTTGTTAATGCACTTTCTGAAACATTGGACTTACGCATATGGCGGGATGATAAAGAGCATGCAATGCGATTTTTCGATGGTGAGCCGGAAGCTGATCTAAAAGTAATGGGAGATGCGGTTGGAAAATCGGGAACCGAAATAACATTTAAGCCTTCTGCTTTAACTTTTACTAATACCAAGTTTGATTTACCCAGGCTAGAACACCGATTACGGGAGCTAGCATTTCTGAACTCTGGGGTTCATATTCAGCTTAAAGATGATAGAGAAGTCGAGCCAAAAATAATTGATCTTGAGTATGAGGGGGGGCTCACTGCATTTGTAAGTTATCTAGATAAATCCCATCAAGCATTGCATTCGCCCTTCGTTCTCGTATCTGAAAGAGAGGGTATAACCGTAGAATTAGCTATGGAGTGGACGGACAGCTATCACGAAACCATGCTATGTTTTACAAACAACATACCTCAGAGAGACGGCGGTGCACATTTAGCTGGATTTCGAGCAGCCTTAACCCGTACTGTAAACGCATACGCCGTTGAAAGCGGAATTTCTAAAAAAGAAAAGGCTCAACTCTCAGGTGAGGATGCGCGTGAAGGGTTAACATGTGTCCTATCTGTAAAGGTTCCAGATCCAAAATTTTCATCGCAAACAAAAGATAAACTAGTTTCCTCCGAGGTTAGGCCCGTTGTGGAAGCTGCTGTCTCAGATAAGCTGCAACAGTGGTTTGAGGAACACCCTGCTGACGCTAGAAAGATTGTTTCAAAGGCATACGAGGCAGCGGCAGCTCGCGAAGCAGCGCGTAAAGCACGAGATTTAACGCGTAGGAAGGGTGCTTTAGATATTTCAAGTTTGCCTGGAAAACTAGCTGACTGTCAGGAACGTGATCCAGCTTTAGCAGAATTGTTTCTTGTGGAGGGAGACTCCGCTGGTGGTTCAGCGAAGCAGGGTCGTGTGAGAAAGACACAAGCGATACTTCCATTAAAAGGAAAAATATTGAACGTCGAGCGTGCTCGCTTTGATAAAATGTTATCCAGTCAGGAAATTGGTACCATGATCGCTGCTTTGGGTACCAGTATTGGACCAGATGAGTTCGATATTTCCAAAATACGATATCATAAAATTATAATTATGACTGATGCTGACGTTGACGGGTCCCATATACGGACACTCTTGTTGACGTTCTTTTTTAGACAAATGCCAGAATTGATTGAAGCGGGTTACCTGTATATTGCTCAACCACCTCTATACCGAGCAAAGCGAGGCCAGTCCGAGACATACCTCAAAGATGATAAAGAGCTCGATGACTATCTTACCCGAAATGGTTCAGAGGGCGCCACTTTAAATTTGTCCAATGGTAGTTCTTTAGCTGGCAATGATCTGGTCTCCTTGGTGGAAAAAGCAAGGCAGGCGAAAGCTATGATAGAGGTACTGAGTAGGCGTATTGGATCACAAATTGTCACAGAACAATGCGCTATTGCCGGCGTAATGGGGCCACAGGGGTTTGATCACGCAAAGGATGCTGCTTCATACGTTGCACAGAGGCTAAACCAACTATCGAACAATTTAAAGCAGGGATGGACTGGTGAGTTCAACGAATCGGAACAAAATATAACTTTCAAACGGACGGTGCGTGGTGTTACCGAAGTCTATGTTTTAGATGCCCAATTGATTAAAACCCCCGAAGCAAGAGAGTTGGACAGTATGGTTGGTGACCTGCAAGAAGCTTACGGTAAGCCTGCAGTATTAGAGACAAAAGATTCTAAAGAAACAATAGATGGACCCACAAAATTAAGTGAATTAATACAGCAGATTGGCAAGAAAGGCTTAGCCGTAAATCGCTATAAAGGACTAGGTGAAATGAACCCAGATCAATTATGGGAAACTACGTTGGATCCAAATCAGAGGACATTGCTTCAAGTAAAGATAAATCATTCAGAAGAGGCAGCTGAGGTGTTTTCGACTTTGATGGGTGATGTTGTTGAGCCCCGAAGGGATTTTATCCAAGAAAACGCGCTCAAAGTGGCAAACTTAGACATCTAAACGAATTCGTTTTTATTTAAAGTCACTATTCCACGGGAAGTCCGCGGCACTGGTCCCAATTATTAAATTACCACTAATAAATTCAGGGAGTTTTACTAAGAAAGAGCCCTGATTTAATGACTGTAGGACTAATTCGTTGTGAGAAAAATAACCTTTTGTCTTGGAGAGACTTTCCGTCAGCAACGCATATCCTAGGATTGATGGTAGATTGGAAATATTTACGTTAGGAACGATTCTTTCAACGTCCTCCCCAGAACAAACTATTATCTTCTGTTGATCAAGTCCAACCTGCCAAGATGAGCCAAAGATCCGTCGTGGACTCGGTTGATTGGTTAGCCAACAATAACGAGCGATGGTTTCTTCTGGCTTGTTGGTGTGGAGTATGATCGCATGAAAGTGGCTTAATGCATTGTTATGAGCAGACTTAGTGCTGGATTTTGTCGAATTACTTACATCTATAAATTCGACTTCACCTTCAAATACATCACTTTCTTTTAGTTTGAAGACCTTGCATGCAATTTCTCTCCGCTCTTTTTTTGCCAGTGGAAATAGCAGCTTTCGCTCTTCTATAGAAAGGGGGTGAAATCCGTGCAGTGTCAAACGCCCTTGCGTGCTCTCGATATCTTTCGTTCCCAGTCCAAATCCAGTGAGAGCACTATCAACAAATTCTGGTATTTCTGAATTATTTCTTTTTTTGAAGGAGATGTAACTACCATTTAAAGAAATCCGGTAGCAGTGGGTATTTCCACCGTCTGACACTTCGGCGAGCTCAATTATTTCGAAACCCGAGTTTTTTAAAAAACTAGCGACTTCGGTAGAGTCTTGGATTAAGTGTGTTGCGTGTACTAAATTAACATCATCCTGTGCCGTCGGGTTAAAGGAGAAATTCATTACTCAGTCTTCTTTCGCTTTTCGTGTTCCTCGGCAGCATCATCTAATGCCTTATTTATTTCTTTAAAGCTTAGTGGTTTCAAAACTCTTTGTGGTTGGCGATAGGATTCAGGAATAGTAATCCGTACAAATTGCGTTAAAAGAAAGATCATTGGGTCAATAAGGTAGCTAAGTGGAACCCAAACTGGTCTCAAAAACTTATAATAGTGAGGACGTGTTTCGCCGGTAGCCAAAATAAACACGGCAAGGATGACCCAGTAGGCGCCATCATCATAGCTATTCCACCACCACCAAAACCATGTGATCATAAGAAGGGCTGCGATCGTTCTGCAAATTTTCGCCTCAGGAGACAAAACCTTGGGTTGTTTGGAGTTGTCTGGTTCCGGAGTGGGTTCGAAAATTTCTGCCATTTTTTGCGTTATCCTAGCTCAATTGATAGTCTTGAAAGCACTTTTTCTAGTATTTTTTTGAAGTCTAAAAGTATTGTAAAAGAAAAAAATCTCTGATTTCAGGGGTAATGTTGCAAATTTTCAATACCCCCCTTTTATTCGTTTCTCGACTCATTTACAATATACTGAGTTTTTTGTTTCTTGAATGCCGTTGGCATTATTAGAAACCAACTGATGCTGATAAAAACAAATAATAGTTTTGGGGGAAATTATGGCAGCAATTTTGAGCAACTTGCGTAATACTGTAATCGCAGGTCTAGTGCTTACAGTTATAATGGTTATAGTCGTATCGCAAACGCCTGGTGCGGATAAATTTGCAGTTGACCATAGTTATGCGGCGTTTTTTCTAAGATGGTTGCATGTATTAAGCGGTGTAATGTGGATTGGCTTACTATGGTACCTGAATTTTGTTCAGATTCCTAACATGCCAAATATTCCAGATGACCAAAAGCCTGCAATAAGTAAGGTTATAGCTCCAGCTGTGCTTTTTTGGTTTCGCTGGGGAGCCATGGCAACCATCATAACTGGCTTAATTTTAGCTTGGATGAACGGCTATTTGGTAGATGCAATTCAACTAGGATTATCTGACGGAGTTGCAAAACATACTGCGATCGGTATTGGAATGTGGCTTGGAGCAATAATGTGGTTTAATGTTTGGTTTGTTATCTGGCCAAATCAGAAGAAAGCCTTGGGTATTGTGGAGGCTGATGCTGATACAAAGGCTGCTTCTGCGCGAACAGCTATGTTATTTTCAAGAACTAATACTCTGCTGTCTATTCCGATGTTATATGCGATGGTGGCAGCGCAAAATCTTTACTAAAATAATATTATTTAAATTTGAGTAAAAAAAGAAACCGGTCGATGTGACCGGTTTCTTGCTTTTGGATACTAGTCTAAATCTTGATGAAAAAATAACGATTTGCTGTTAAAAACTCGATGGTGAAAAAATGTTAGAAGTTGGAGATATTTGCCCTGATTGGAATTTTGTTGGCCCTTTTAATGAGCACATCAATATTTCTATGCCGCCAATAGCAGGTAGGTTTAGTATTCTAATCGTTTATCATTCCAAAAATAGCGTTTTGGAGTCTGTATTTTTAAAAATTTCTGATAAACGTTCGTCACTCGAATCGCTTGGTGTGAGGTCATTCTCAGTAACAACAACGAACCTTCAAAAATCTTCAAATTTACTTCCTGGCCTTGGAGCAGCGCCAAATTTGAAAACTATTGGATTAAGCACGATTCCAGGGGCTCAAAAAGCGGGAGCTATGACGTTAATTGATGAAGGAGGATTGGTATTAGAGCAAGTGGGAGTGTCCAAAAGTAGCTGCACGTTGATAATATTAGAACCCAACCAACATATCCGGAGCATTCAAGAATTTGAGCAGTCTTGTAATGACGAGCACGTCGAGGCACGAATAAACGCTTTGGTGAATATGATTGAAAACTACAAAAACGATATGGAGGAAACTCTACCTAGTGCTCATCCGCCGGTGCTTTTGGTGCCAAACGTATTCAACCAGCAAGACTGCCTTCATTTGATGGACATATTTGAAACGAGAGGACGTGATTTCGTTGAGCCGGGGCATATGCAGCTAGGTAACAGGAAAACGGACTGTAAAATGCGAATTCCTGATCAAGGGCGCCAAGATAGGGTGGATCATTGGGTAGTAGAAGCTGACACGCAAAATTTCATAAGTGATAGACTCCAGAAAAGGCTTTTTCCAGAAATAAAAAGGGCATTTAATTATGAAATAACACGGCACGAACGTTATAGAATTGCTAGGTACGAAGGAGTGCGTGGAGGGGAAAAAGTGGGCCATAGGGATAATAACGAAGCCAGTGTAGCTCATAGACGGTTTGCTGTGACAATTAACTTAAATAGTGGATGCTACGAAGGGGCTGAATTAAAGTTCCCGGAATTTAGTCCAAAGCTATATAAGCCAAAAACGGGATCAGCTATTGTTTTTTCCTGCTCTTTGCTGCATGAAGTGGTAGAAATGCGAAAGGGAAGTCGCTTTGCCCTTCTGGGCTTCCTATTTGGAGAAATATAGGCTGCTAAACTAGGAAAGCTGGCGCGCCCGGGAAGACTCGAACTCCCAACCTCCTGATTCGTAGTCAGACGCTCTATCCAATTGAGCTACGGGCGCCCCGATATGACCAGTATTAACGTCTGAGCCGTCGGTAAGTCAAGCAAACCTAAAAATGAAATAACTTGGGCAAAAAGTGTTTAAGTTCAAAACAACTTGTAGCAATCGCTCAGTTTATATAGTATTAAGCGGTTTTAACGATTTTATATGATCTTCTATCGCTTAAAAGCTGGTGGAAAACGTATTTTGTGATCAAGATAGGAAACGTCAACAAATCATAGGGTGATGGCGTCCAATGAAAAAAGCAGTTACAGTTGTTACATTGATTGGGTCGGCGTTTCTATTCGCCGGTTGTACTTTCACGACAGATGCGCTTTGGCCTTCGCTTTCAGGAGGAGTGCCTAAGGCAACTAAGAAGCCATCACAGAAGATAGTGATCAACTCGTTGGGAGCAAAAACGACAACCTTAGCAAGCAATGCGAGCGGTTTGTCCAATAAACCGCCAAAACTGGGCGCTACAAATTTTAGAGTAAAGCCAGCTACTCCCGGTAGAAATACAGGAACTGTCGTAGGTAACAAAGTGGCCGCCTTGAGAGATGACCTGAAACGATTACAGACATCAGTTCAAAAGCAGAATAATGATTTGCAAAATGCAAGGCGTTTAGCTAATGCCAACTCTCGAGGATACCATGAGAGAGTAGCTTCAATGCGTTCCAAGCTTCAACTAGGCACTACTCCTGGCAACCCTGTGTTGGTTAAAGAATGGAATTCATCGCAAGCCCAGTTAGAAAAGGTAAACAACGATTTAAGCATCATGACTGCTTTATCTAGCAGGGTAGCTGCTGACGCAGCGCTCTCAGCTTACATATTAGATTCGACCAAAGCGGCATTTGGTTTATCTGGTGCAATAGATGAAGATCACTCGCAATTAGCCGTCTTGGAGGATGATGTCAGCCAAACGGTAATTTTAATAGAGCGACTCCTAACGGAGTTAAGTGACGATATCAGGCGCCAAACTAACTACATAGCTAATGAGCGAGGTGAACTAAATACACTTGCCCTTGCTGTGAAAAATGGAGAATTTTTTGGCCCAAGCCTAGCGACCACTTCCTACACAATGGGATCAGCTAAGGCAGAGGCGGGTAAATCACGTATTTCAAGCATAAGACGAAACCGTGATAAACCAATTGTAGTGATCAGGTTTGATCGCCCAAATGTAAATTATGAACAGGCACTGTATACCGCAGTAAATAGGGTTCTTCAACGTAAGCCTGACGCTACATTTAATTTGATTGCAGTCAGTTCCGTGTCTGGTGGAGTGGCGAAGTCTGCCCTAAATAGTAACGCAACAAGAAGAAACGCTCAGGCGGTACTGCGTTCACTAGTGGACATGGGACTTCCACCAAGTAGAGTTATGATGTCTGCTGAGACATCCGCGAATAACCCAGGAAACGAGGTTCACATTTACTTGCGTTAAAAAAAGACCTTAAAAAAAATTAATGGAAGCCTCTAGCAGTACCGGCTCCTTTGCAATCAAAAAATTTTGGTTGTGGCTGCTCGGTATACTAGTACTCCATGGTTCTTTCGTTACATCCGAAACGGTTGCCTCAGAGTTAGCAAAAGATAACGCGAAGGCCGTGATAGAAGCTCAAATAGAAGCGATGGCAATAGATAACTGGCCTAAAGCTTACAGTTATGCTGCTCCAGCTATACGAAAACGTTTTGGTAGTCCGCAGAGATTTAAAGAAATGGTCCTTAAAGGGTATAA
>CACITD010000022.1 GCA_902589475.1 uncultured Alphaproteobacteria bacterium
TACACCAGTGGGAAATCGTATCAAAGTACCTTCAAATTAATACCATAAACAAATGCACAATTATAAAATCTAGCCATCTAATTGTCTAAGGTAGGAAAAATGAAAAATGATCCAGCACTTTTCTCAGCAACAGAACTTATAGGCGCCTACCAAAGAAAAACGCTGTCCCCTGTTGAAGTAACTAAGGCGACTTTAGCAAGAATAGAAAAGTTTAATCCAAAATTTAATGCGTTTCGGCTTGTTGACGCTGAGAAAGCCCTTGCAGATGCAAAGGCATCCGAGGAACGCTGGATAAAAAGGGAGCCCGTCGGCCTAGTAGATGGAGTTCCAAGTACAATCAAAGACCTTGTTGATACCAAAGGATGGTCAACAAGAAGGGGGTCCTTGACAACGAGCGATAATGGAACTTGGGAAAACGATGCTCCACTTGTTGCCAGACTGCGGGAAAACGGAGCAGTTCTTTTAGGTAAAACAACTACTCCCGAATTTGGCTGGAAAGGTGTAACCGATAGCCCACTGACAGGCATTACTCGAAACCCGTGGAACCCTGAAAAAACTCCAGGTGGTTCTTCAGGCGGTGCCGCTGCAGCAGCCGCGGCATGTTTGGGTGCACTGCACCATGGTTCCGACGGCGGCGGCTCAATTAGAATGCCTAGCGGTTATACAGGAATATATGGTATCAAACCAACGTTCGGAAGGGTGCCTACGTGGCCCGCGAGTGGTTTTGGAACATTATCTCATCAAGGTCCTATGACACGTACGGTGGGTGACGCTGCACTCATGTTAACCGTTATGGCTCAAACTGACAGTCGCGATTGGTATGCACTTCCAGCTTCAGAGACAAATTGGAGTTCTTATGTGACTAAATCGGTCAAGGGATGGAAAATAGCATTCAGTCCCGACCTGGGTCATGCAAAAGTAGATCCGGAAATAGCCAATCTTGTCAAAGCGGCCGCCAATACATTCGTCTCACTTGGGGCGCATGTTGAAGAGGTAGACCCCGGCTTAGGCGATCAACATGATTTATTTAAGACGTTCTGGTATACCGGCGCCGCGCGCCTACAAAAAACCATGACACCGGATGATTTAGATAAGCTTGACCCGGGTTTCAGAGAGGTCGGCAGGGAGGGCTCAGATATCCATTTGAATCAATATCTGGATGCTGTTAGCGAACGCGAGCTTGCGGGGACTAAATTGAACACTTTTTTTGATAACTACCATCTGCTTTTAACCCCTACCCTCCCGATAACAGCTTTTGATGCCGGAACTGAAGTCCCAACAGGTTCAGGGATGGATCGTTGGACCAGATGGACACCTTTTTCCTATCCATTCAACTTGGGGCGTCATCCAGCGGCATCCATACCTTGTGGTTTGTGTTCAAATGGCCTTCCAGCGGGGTTACAAATTGTTGGCCCCATGAACTGTGACGGCCAAGTGCTTGCAGCAAGTGCCGCATACGAAGCCACCAACCCAATAAGGATGCCATCCCTAGAGGACTAACTACAAAAGCATTTTTTTGGGAAGATTAGTAAATTTAGTTAGCCGCCATGACGAAGTGCACGCCCGGGACGGTTCCCTGTCGCCTCACCATTTGCCCAAACTGCCCTGCCGTTAACCAACACGCAATCTATCCCCTTAGCAGGCTTAGTTGGGCACTCAAAATCAGCCGCATCTAGTACCGTGTCCTCATCAAATATGGTGATATCCGCAAAAAAGTTTTCCTTAAGTATCCCACGCTTACTAAGCCCAAACGTTTCCGCGGAGTATCCAGTCATGCGGCGCACCGCTTCCTCTAAAGGAAATAGCTTTAAGTCTCTGCAATAGTGCCCCAACACACGCGGAAATGTACCCCATAATCTTGGATGCGGATGTTCATCATGCGGCAGTCCATCTGAACCAATCATGGCGTTGGGATGTTGTAAAATTCTTTGCACGTCTTCTTCGGACATTGCAAAATATATGGCGCCGGCTGGCTGTAATTGTGCCGCAGCCTCAAAGATATCACAGTTTAGCTCTTCGGCTATATCAGACAATTCACGACCAGCTAATTCTGGCCGCGCCTTCGACCATGTTATCAAGACCCGTTCTGCAACTTGAATAGAGTCATTTTTCAAAACGGTGGACGAAGCAATATAGGGGTATACATCAAAAGCTATACCATGATGATGCCCGGCCATATGCTTTTCGAAACAGGCGAGGGTTTCCTTTGATCGGCCAAAGTTTTGCCGCCCATGGACCTTATGATGTGAGACTATAACAGGAGAACTTGCCTCACGCCCGATTTGAAAGGTTTCCTCCAGGGATCTAATCACGTGGTCACCTTCATCCCTCATATGTGTGACATATTTTGCCTTATGATTCTTTAATGCCAATGCAATTTCGATTACTTCTTCTGTGGGAGCCTGTGATGCGGGCTTGTAAAAGAGGCCTGTCGAAAATCCTATCGCACCACTGCCGAGACCTTCTTCCAAAAGGGTCCTCATCTTTTTTATTTCGGTTGATGAAGCGGCACGATCAAGACAATCCATAACACCAACTCTTAAAGTTGAATGGCCCACTAAAAACGCCGCATTAACTGCCGCCGGGCCATCATCAAAAGCACCCAAGAAATCTGAGAAAGTCGCAAAACGGCATTCGCCAGGCTCTGCAATAAGGTCTAACGGTGGCGGTGGGTCATCGGCCACAAGAGGAGCTAAGCTGATACCGCAATTTCCAACCACAACCGATGTAACGCCCTGGCTAACTTTCATATCCATTGAAGGTTTAGCTAACAAAATCCGATCATCATGTGTATGAACATCAATGAAACCGGGAGCAACAATTCTGTTAGTAGCATCGATAACTTTGCCGCCGTTAGCCCCGGACAAACAGCCAATTTCTTTTATTGTATCGTCGACAATACCTATGTCAGCCTGGAAGCGATCGTCGCCTGAACCATCGACTACGGTGCCGCCGCGGATAATAATGTCAAAAAATTTTTCGTCGGGCATAATTATTCCTTTAATTCCTTTAATAGACTAAAACGAGCTATTATAAAGACCGCCGTCCAATAAGAGGCTTTGCCCCGTGATATATCCTGCTTGCAAACTGCACAAGAAAGCCGCAGCATCGCCAAATTCCTCTGGCGTTCCTGCTCGCTTAGCCGGGACCTCGTTTATTCGCATAGCATGTGCCTCGTCGTGCTCCACACCAAGCTGCTTTGCCAAAGCATCTATCCCGGCTCTATATCGATCCGTGTCAAAAAACCCTGGTTGAATATGATTTATTGTAACACCCGTTCCTGCGATGCTTCGACAAACACCCGCGCAAAACGCTGTAAGACCAGCTCTAGCACCGCTTGACAAATCTAAACCCGAGACCGGCATATTCACTGAAACTGAAGTAATATTTAGTATTCGGCCAAATCCTCTTTCCGCCATCCCATCAACAAATTTCTGTATTAGTTCAATCGGTGTGATCATATTCCACGTAACGCCTGTTAGCATAGAGTCGCGCTCTAGTTCTCTAAAATCTTTAAATGGTGGGCCGCCAGCATTTGTGATTAATATGTCTGGATCAGGACAGGCAGCGGCTAATGCACTCTGCCCATCGTGGCTGGTTATATCGCCCTGAACCTCTATGATTTCCGAATTCGTCGAACTGCGCAATTCACTTGCCGTCTCTGATAGTCTCTTAGCATCCATGCCATTTATTACCACTTTGCAGCCGGCTCTGGCCAAGGATGAAGCACATGCTTTTCCAAGCCCTCTGCTCGAGCCACATACTATTGCCTTTTTACCAGAGATACCCAAATCCATCGTTAACTCCATACACTATCGCCTAGACACCCATTGTGCAAAAGACGAGAGAGTGTTGCAAGTCCCATCCTCGGTAAACTCGCGCTTTGACTTCTTGGTTGAAGAATCGTACAACAAAAAAAAAAATCTTCGGAATTTTTATGAACCATCTAGATACCCTAGAATCACAAAGCATTTTTATTCTTCGAGAAGCATTTGCCAAATTTCAAAATTTGGGGCTTTTGTGGTCTTTAGGAAAAGACTCGAATGTCATGGTTTGGCTAGCGAAAAAAGCTTTTTGTGGAAATATCCCTTTTCCACTTTTATTCTGCGATACGGGCAAGAAATTTCCTGAAATGTATACATTCCAAGAGCGTTACTCTAAGGAATGGAATTTAAATTTAATCGTGCAGAACTGCCCACCACTTGAAACTATAGACCAAACCTTACCACCAGCGTCTCGATCCGCAGCAAGAAAGACAGAAGCATTAAAGATCCTTATCAAAGATCAAAAATTAGAGGGGGTGATCGCAGGTATTCGGAGGGATGAAGAAGGAACGAGAGCTAAAGAGAGAGTTTTTAGTCCTCGGGGCCAAGAAGCGGATTGGAACTTCAAAAATCAGCCACCCGAACTTTGGGACCAGTATAAAACAAGTTTCCCGCCTGGCACTCACGTAAGAATTCATCCTTTACTCGCCTGGACAGAGTTAGATATTTGGCGCTACATAGAAAGGGAAAATATCCCAGTTGTTCCACTATATTTTGCGAAAGACGGGAAGCGTTATCGTTCTCTTGGTGACCAAGATATAACCTTTCCGGTTGATAGTAATGCCACAAACATCAAGGAGATCATCAAGGAACTTGAAACCACCAGGATCGCCGAAAGATCCGGTCGCGCTATGGATCATGAAAGTGAAGACGCTTTTGAGCGCCTGAGGGTCTCGGGTTATATGTAGGCGTATGTTGATAGAAGATGACGACAAAAACCCTGTCCAACTTATTATATCAGGACATGTAGATCACGGTAAATCCACGTTAGTTGGACGGTTGCTCCATGATAGCGGCCTATTAACAGATGGCAAAATGGAGTCTATCAAAGCGATGTCTAAACGAAGAGGTATGCCACTTGAGTATGCTTTCCTACTAGATTCGCTACAAGCAGAAAGAGACCAAGGCATCACTATCGATGTTACAAAAATTCTTTTTAAGTCCACCAAACGGACCTACGTTATAATCGATGCACCTGGCCACAAAGAATTCTTAAAAAATATGATTACCGGAGCAGCACAAGCAGATGGGGGTGTAATAGTTATTGATGCGGCAGAGGGTCTTCAAGAGCAGTCCCGTCGACATTGCTATCTACTCAAATTACTTGGATTTAGCTTCGTCACGGTAGTTGTAAATAAAATGGATTTGGTTAGTTACGACGATAAGATATTTGAACAGACCACTACTAAACTAACCGATTATCTTAATCGGATTGGTATGCATGCGCAAAATATTGTTCCCATTTCTGCACGAGAGGGCGAGGGACTTATTACTAGTTCTGAATTGATGGCTTGGTACGACGGCCCAACATTTCTTGAAGCGATTGATTCAATAGAACAGAAAGAACCGCTTACCGGCGGGCCGCTTCGATTACCGATACAAGATATATACAAATTTGACGAACGACGTATCCTTGTAGGACGAATTGAAACAGGTAGTTTATCAATTGGAGACACGTTACTTTTTTCGCCCTCAAACAAAACAGCAAATGTCTGCTCGTTTGAGACTTGGAATGAGACAATAACACAGGAGACATTAAGTGCCGGCAGATCTGTTGCATTCACGCTAGATGAACAGATTTTTGTTGAACGTGGGCATATTGCTAGTGATCCTAAATCACCACCGTTTGAAACGAATATCTTTAAAGCTCGATTATTTTGGCTAGCAGAAAAACCTCTGGTCAAGTCTTGTAGAATGACTCTTAAACTTACTACTGCAGAATACTCGGTGGAAATTCAATCAGTTGAAAGGTGCATCAACACGCAAACATTGGAGTCCGTAACAGCCAATGAGATAGGGCGAAACGAAATTGGCGATGTTATTATCCGCTCAAAAGAGACCGTTGTTTTAGATCCATACAACGTCAACACAAAGACGGGCCGCTTTGTATTGGTCGATCAATATGAAACGGTGGGTGGTGGAATTATCTCTGTGGAAGGCTATCCTAATCAACGCGGCCGCCATAACGTTGTTTCAACGAATATTGAAGCAGTTGCCTCAACGATTAATCAAAAGACACGAGCATCAGTAAATGGACACACGGGCGGTATTATTTGGCTGACTGGATTATCTGGCGCTGGTAAATCTACAATCGCAATGGAAGCAGAACGGCAGCTTTTTCAAAAAGGATATCAAATATATGTCCTAGATGGAGATAATATACGTTTTGGCTTATCCGCCGATCTTGGTTTCACGCCTGCGGATCGAACTGAAAATATTCGTCGAATTGGCGAAGTGGCCAAACTCTTCGCAGATGCGGGGGTCGTAGTGATAACGGCCTTCATCTCTCCTTACAGAGATGATCGCAACCGCGTGCGGGCCATAGCCCCAGATCAATTCCACGAAGTGTTTATCAAAGCTGACTTATCGACTTGTGAGACAAGGGATCCAAAAGGTCTTTATGCTAAAGCACGGAACGGCGAAATTGAAGATTTCACCGGGGTCTCTGCTCCATATGAGGAACCAACTGATGCAAATCTAATCATCGATACAGGTGCACAAAACATTGATCAATCTGTTTCAAAATTACTAGATTATGTTTCCTTAAATTTCAAATCCTAAGAGTTGAAGCTAATATACGATTGCCTGATTCTTTCGAGACAAAATTTTCGAAGCGCTTGTCAAGAAGAAATTTTACGGTTTGATTTGTTCCTGCTTTACGGGTGTAAGCTCCGGACTAATTTTATATGATGACTCGCCGAAAAAAAAGTATCCAAATGCGAGGATTAATAAGCCTAACAAATAGATACTTACAACTACCCCTTTTTTATCAAATCCCTTCATCTACAAAACCCAAATAAATTTCAGCTGTTTCCTAAAACTTTTTCTAACCAAGCCGCTGCAGCGAGTGCACTCGCATCTTCGCCTGAAGAACCAACGACCTGTACTCCCAGCGGCAACCTAAGTGGCCCAAACCCTGCTGGTACATTAATGCAAGGCCAACCAAGCAGCGTCCAGACTCTATTGAATAAAGGGTCGCCAGTGAAATCGATACCTTCTGGCGCCTCTCCGCTCGCTGGAAGTGTAAGTAAAATATCCACTTTCTGAAAAATACTTGCTTCTCGTTGCTTTGCATCATCAGCAAGTTGTTTCGCATTTTTCAAAGCTGACTCACTAATAGCTTTCCCTGTAGCAATACTATCGCGGTAGAACCTGATTAAACGTTCAGGGTGATGTTCATATTCCCATGACAATGATACGCCTGCATCTCCGGTCATAATAACTGTCTGCAAATCAGCCAGACTTTCGAATGTCATTGAAGAGGGAATATCAACAAGAGATGCGCCAGCCTTCTCTGCTTTCTTATAAACGTTTTCGTAAGCTAAAAGTGCATCCTTACTTGCCTCAATGCTAAACGGAATCATGAGTCCAATTACCGGAGGTTGATTATCATAATCCGTGAGATTGGGACAGCTCTGTCCTCGGAGAGCGTAGTCAAAAAAAGTTACATCTGCAACATCTCTTGCAAATGTGCCAACGGTATCAAGGTAGTTGGAAAGTTCTTTGACTCCTTTTCGCTCATGAGTTCCAAAAGTTGGTTTATATCCCACCACACCACAATAAGCTGCAGGACGTATTACCGATCCGGCAGTTTGCGTTCCAAAAGCTAATGGAACTTGCATGTCAGCGACGCCAGCTGCTGACCCACTAGATGACCCACCAGGCGTATGTTTTGTATTATGAGGGTTTCTTGTTTTTCCTGGGTTACGCCATGCAAATTCTGTGGTTACTGTTTTGCCAATTATAATGCCACCATTAGTTCTAACATTTTTCACGCAATCTGCATCTTCGGACGGCTGATGGTTGCCATATATGGAGGAACCGTAAGTGGTAGGCATATCACCTGTATCCATGATATCTTTCACAGCGACAGGCAAACCACCAAGAAGACCCGGGTTGCCCGCTTTATCAGATTTAATTGCTTCTGAGATGGCCCTATCTTTATCGACATATGACCAAGCCCCAACAAGCTCATCTCTTTCATCTATTCTTTCAAAACAAGAACGCATCAAGGCCTCGGCGGTTAGGTCACCAGACTTAATTTTCGCTGAAGCTTCTAGCGCAGATAGTTCATGGAACTCTGTCACAATCTTCCTCCTGAAAAACAATCAATATTTCGTATAACATATCGAAATCACAACCTTTCATAAATAACAATTACAACCTAAGTTAACGTAAACTCGGATAAACTGATCCATAATATGTGAGATACAAAATGAAGCTGGATATTGCGAGGGATGCTCAAAAACTAGCAACATCAGATCCTTACTTCAGTGAGTTGATTTTAAAAATAGGGTTGCCAAGAGAACGATACCGAGAACCCACTCTCGCAACCCTCATACATATTATAGTTTCCCAACAGATTTCACTCACAGCAGCGGACGCTATTTGGAGAAAGTTTAATTCAGAAATAAATGATATTACTCCCAATAATATAATCAATCAGGGAGAACAGAGACTTCGCAAAATTGGATTCACTAGGTCAAAATCCACTGCTACATTAAACTTATGCCAGCAAATGCAGGACAAAACGTTTGATATCAATGCTATATTTTCTATGGATGACGATAACGCAAAGAAATATATTATGCGTCTCCGCGGCTTTGGAGAGTGGAGCGCGTCAATATTCCTCATTTTTTGTTTGGGACGTGGTGATATTTGGCCGAGTGGGGACGTTGCCTTACAAGAAGCCACAAGGTCGTTGAAAAAATTAAGTTACCGTCCAACACCAAAACAAATGGATGAAATTAGTCGTGCCTGGCAGCCATGGAGAAGCACTGCGGCACATCTTCTTTGGCATTACTATGCTGAAGTTGTGCGAAATAAGAAGATTAAAAAGCTCGAAGGATTTCAGTGACAAATTTTTAAAAAAGCTGATATTTTGTATGCAATAACCTGACAATAGAAAAAATAAAATCAACACGCTCGCATCAATGCTAAAACCCAAAATGATTGGTTCTTTATGAATAGAAAAAAATCCACCACATCGGAGGAAATTGTTCAGGAAGAAAACGAACGATATATCCTGGCAATGGCGGCGGCTAATGATGGCCTATGGGATTGGAATTTAAGAACCGGAAAGATTTTCTTCTCCACCCGATGGAAGCAAATGCTCGGTTATGAAGAAAATGAAATTAGGGACATACCGGATGAGTGGTTCAGTAGAGTACATGAAGATGATATAGATCGATTAAAGACAATGCTGGACGCATATCTCAATAACGATACTGCTAGCTTCGCAGTAGAGTACAGGCTCAAACATTTCAATGAAGGTTATAGATGGATGTTAATTCGCGGTTTAGCCGTAAGAGATAGCGACGGGACGGCATATCGCATTGCAGGGTCCCAAACAGATATTACTGAAAAAAAATTATCCGATGCAAAATCTATTCATGATGCACTCCATGACACATTAACAGGATTACCTAACCGCACACTATTTCTTGATCGAATAAGACAAATTTTGAAAAAGCGAGAGCGAAATCAAAAATTAGAATATGCGGTGATCTACATCGATTTAGATAGATTTCGGCTAGTCAATGAAAGTTTAGGTCATGTTCACGGCGATGAACTAATTATTCAGACTGGTCACCGGCTCCGGGATTGCGTTCAACCGGGCGATACAGTCGCAAGGCTGGGAGGTGACGAGTATGCAATCCTGATGGAAGATATTGATGACATTAATTTGGCAATCGAATTAACCGAAACAATCCAATCTGATTTTTCCAAACCTTTCTCACTAGGTGATAAAGAAGTGTTTAGTTCTGGGTCTATGGGGGTAGCATATTCAAATCTTGACTACGAGCGACCAGAGGATATCATTCGAGATGCAGAATTAGCTATGTACAAAGCAAAAAGACTCGGTAATTCGAAAAGCGTCCTGTTTGACGACAATTTTCGACGATCTCCTATTTCCCCGATTGATCTTGATACCGATCTGCGCCGTGCTCTTGATAGAGATGAAATGCAGATTCACTATCAGCCAATCATATCTCTTCGCGACGGTGTAATAAGCGGATTTGAAGCGTTGCTTCGTTGGAAACATCGAATACGAGGAAATATATCCCCAAGTGAGTTTATACCGTTAGCTGAGGAAACCGGCTTGATTTATGAACTAGGCCAATGGGTCCTATATCAGGCTTGCCTCCAAACATTACACTGGAACAATGAGAGAGAGCCAGAAAAGGCACTAGAATTAAGCATAAATCTTTCAGGTAAGCAGTTCGCAGACCCCAATTTAGTGAATGGTGTATTAGACAATCTTGATAAATCGGGCCTTAAAGCTAAAAATCTTAAATTAGAGATTACAGAAAGTGTGTTAATGGAAAACGCACCTCGCTCAATAGACATGCTTAATAAACTTAAGGAGCATGATATTAAAGTTTGTGTAGATGACTTTGGTACTGGCTATTCATCTTTGAGTTACCTTCATACTTTTCCCATTGACACATTGAAAGTCGATCGTTCCTTTGTAAACGACATGGGTCGAAACTACAAAAACATGGAAATTATTAGAACAATAACAATGCTTGCTCATAACCTGAAATTAGATGTTATAGCGGAAGGTGTCGAAACAGCTGAACAACATGCGCAGTTAAGCGCACTCGGTTGTCAGTACGCACAAGGCTTTTATTTTTCAAGACCAGTTGATAGCAACGATGCTTCTAATTTGATCCAATTAGATCGACGCTGGTGAAATAGCTTCAGAATCTCATGACAGAAAAAGCTGAGCATTTCTTTCTACAAAGGCATCATCGCTCAAGTTGGCAGACGTTGTATGATGCGCCCACATACAATGCGGTTAATTTAGTACTGAAAAAAGCTCGCGATCAACTTACCTCTTCAAAGGTCAGAATAATACGAGGTTTGTGGGATAATGATGCTGATAAGTGGAATTATCAGCTTATTAAATTGATTGATCTCAAACAGACCAAGTATAGCACACCAGTTAAAACAAACTCACCTGAGCAAACCTTAAAAGAGTTGACGCACGATGTTTTAGAGCTCCAAAACGTCGTGCAAGAAAACAAAACTGATGAAAAAACGCAAAAAGCCCTAGCAAAAAAAACCTCTAATTATAAGATACTCATCACGGCAGCAACTATCTTTTTAGTTTCTACAATAAGCTGCATTCTCTTCATAAAGAACGAATTTCCTATTATGTTCGATCAGCTAAGCCTATTGTCTGACAGTTCCGCCTCGAAGCCGAAATCTCATAGTAGCCGACCCTCTATTGAAAAAGAGACAACTAATCTATTCACTGTTGGCAAAGCGACAAAAACATATGGCGTTACCGAAAAACTATTTGGAAAATGGACGGTAGGTACATGTTTGAGGGATTATGTAATTTTCACCCCCTTTGATATTCAATTCTTTTCAAAGGCGGACGGTGCAATTCCAAGTTTAAAATATCAAATTCTTGAAACAACCGAAGATGATTTTAATTTTTTTTTAAAAATAAAAGATGGCACCATTCTCCATTATCTTAAAATAACAGAAAATAATATTAGCTTTACCGGGATCACCAAAGGCGAGGGCGTTGTTGAAAATTCCGAGGACCCAAAAGTTTATAGACGTTGTCCATAAAAGTTTTCAATACTATAATCAGAATAGTCTCAACTGAGGCTGAGTGAATTTATCGCATAAGCTAGAGTCATCATTTTTGACATTGCCCACGCGGTCAGACACCTCGTGATAATTTAACTCGATATGATAATTACCATTCAGCATATTAGTCGCGGCGGCGACGGTCCCATTTAACCAAGTTTCACAGTGCTCTTCATTCAAGATAAACGGCATTCGATGGTGAATTTGTTTTACAGACGTAACCGCTTCCCGTGTTACAATCACAAAACTTTTAGTATCAAAGCCTAGATGCGTATGATTACCCTCAGAACGCCAAAGCCCCGCAAAAGCAAAAGACTTATGATCCTTTTTATAGATATAGTAGGCTTTTTTGCCTCCGCCATCGTGTTTCCACTCATAAAAACCATCTGCAAGAATTAGACAACGTTGCGAGACTGCGGCATCTTTAAAAGATTTCTTTTCTAATAGAGTTTCAGATCGAGCATTAATCATACGATTAGTTGCTCCACTTTTTATTTTATAATTTTCAGATAAAAAACCCCAATCCATCATAGTAAGGTGACGAGACCCTCTATCGTCCCCAGTTATTATGGGCGCTGCTTGTCCAGGTGCTAAATTAAACCTTGGCTGTAAATTTAAAGAGTTTTTAAAACAAAAACTCACCTTCAATTTTGAGACAGTTTCGCTTATGGTATAGCGGCCACACATCAACTAGCTTCCAGAAACTTAAATCAAAAAATGAAATTTTATCGATCAAAACTAAACTTAACCCTTAGCAAAAAATTGGTCTAGGGAGAATCAAAAGACAATGTCGTTGGAATCAATGATAGACCCCGTCATAGAAGTATCTCGCCAAGCCGGCAAAATAATAATGAAATACTTCGACGAAGGCACGTCGACAACAATTAAGGCTGATGGGTCGCCAGTCACAGCGGCAGATCAGGACGCTGAGAACATAATTATTCCTGTTCTAAGAGATTTAACGCCTTCTATTCCTGTCGTTGCAGAGGAGAGTGCTGCTGCTGGGACACTTCCCTCAACGAATGAAAATACTTTCTGGCTGGTGGATCCCTTGGACGGAACGAAAGAATTTATTAATCGCCGCACAGATTTTACTGTGAATATAGGATTGATTAGAGATAGGCGACCCGTTTTAGGTGTAGTACTCACCCCGTATGACGGTCGCTTGTGGGCTGGTAGCGAGACAATAGGCGCCTTTACAGCGGATTCCGAGGGGAGCCGAGAGGTGATTTCTACTCGGAAACCTAACGAAAAGAAGTTGACGGTAGTAGCAAGTAGATCCCACAGGAGCCCGGAGCTGGAAGATTATATTGAGAGGCTTAACGTGGGTAAGGCCGTTTCCCGCGGATCATCTTTAAAGTTCTGTCTCTTAGCGTCAGGGCAGGCAGATATTTACCCCAGATTAGGACCTACCATGGAATGGGATACGGCTGCGGGTCATGCTGTTTTATTAGCTGCAGGCGGCCGTCTCACAAATTTCAACGGCACTCCTTTTGAATATGGAAAACCAGAATTCAAAAACGAATGGTTTATCGCGTACGGCTATTAGTCATACCTTGAGCTGGGGCTACGATCTCATCCACGCGTTTCCCCATAAATTCAACGTACGGCGGTCATGCGGCCAGTACCTTGTAGGATGATCCCAATCCATAAGCTCTAACTCAGCTGAAATTTCAATTTTATTGCCATCTGGATCCAGCACCATGAAAAACAGGTTATTCCCGGCACCATGGCGGCCAGGGCCCCACCAAATTGGGATGTCAAATTTTGCAAGATGATCAGCCCAGTCCCTAATGTGGTTCCATGAAGGTGTTTCAAATGCACAATGATCAAAGCCGGGTTCACCAGCAGCAAAAGCTGCTAGACTATGATGCTCAGGATCGGATCTATAAAAGGCTGCGGTCACACGTCCCTCTTCAGTTTTTACAATATCCGAAGGCAAAAATCCGAGCACATTTTGATAATATTCCATCATTTTTTCTAAATTAGCTGTAGCTACCACAACATGCTGTAATCGCCCATCCAAGCCTTCCGCTGAGAGTTTATGCTGATTACTAACCCCAAAGCACAATATGTTGTCGTCAGGGTCTCGTACCGCAAATCCGCCTTGCTGCGCGAGTAAGGAAGGGCTTTCTATCGGTACGCCACCTCGCTTTAAAATATGTTCTCGGATACCAATCAATTGGGTGTCATCGTGAGCATTAAAACCAGTATAAGAAAGCTTTTTCGCTGTGCCTTTTGTCAAAATTAACTGGCGATTTGGCCCCTGCAACAACCATTTATCATTTGAGACAACCGTCTCCTCAAGGCCTAAAGCCGACTTGTAAAACTCTCGCATAACATCTGGTTGGGCCGTTTCCAAACAGATATGATCTAGCGTGGTTGACCATAAAGGTGTTTTTACCATCAGGTTCCTCAACGAATGTTACCATCGTATTTTAAATTTCAACTTTACGATTAAGCTATTATAAAGACAATCCTTAGCAGATATATCCAACACGCAATTACCAAAATTCATCTCGTTAAAACTTACCGAGGAACTTTACTAATTATTTCAAATGATTTTTGGAGTATGGTTAAAAGTCTGCCATCAAATAAGGAATTCTGGTTGAGAATGGGAACAATGAATTTGCCTTATAAAACAACAAAGGAAGCATCGAATTTGCTCAGAGAGGGCCAACTGGTTGCTTTTCCGACAGAGACGGTTTATGGCCTTGGGGCTGATGCAACTAATGACAAGGCTGTTGCAAAAATTTTCGAGATAAAAGGGCGACCACAGTTCAATCCACTGATATCACACCTTCCTTCGGCTCAACATGCCTTTGAATTTGGTGCCTTCTCTGAAACAGCTAAACAGCTCGCTTCGATGCTTTGGCCTGGGCCTATAACTTTTGTTGTTCCTCGCTCAAATAATTGCCCGATCTCGTGGCTTGCTTCAGCCGGTTTAGAAACGGTTGCTATCAGGGTACCTGATCACCCTGTAGCAAAGGAGTTATTAGAACAAGCTAACATTCCTGTAGCTGCCCCAAGCGCTAATATCTCTGGGAGAATAAGTCCCACGCGATCAAGACATGTGCACGAGGAATTTGGTTCTAATATTTCTTCAATTTTAGAAGGTGGTGACTGCAAAGTTGGTTTGGAGTCAACAGTATTAGATTTTTCAGGCACGATCCCCATAATACTGCGACCAGGCCACATCACAAAAGAACAACTAGAGTCTAAAATTGGTAAAGTAGAAATAGCATCCGAAAATAAAATCATTTCTTCGCCTGGAATGTTAGCAAGCCATTATGCTCCAAAAGCTAGAGTGAAGACCCGCATGACAACAGTTATGGACGGGGAAGCTTTTTTGGGATTTGGAAATATTTCTTTTGAGCCTTTTCCAAATTTAAGTACCAAGGGTGATCTTGTAGAGGCAGCATCCAACCTGTTTCACATGATGCGTGAATTGGATAAACAAAACCCAACATATATTTCCATAGCTCCAATACCCAATGAAGGACTTGGAATTGCTATAAATGACCGTTTGCAAAGAGCTGCAGCACCGCGCGAGTGAGACTGTTAGGTTGATCCTGGTGCTCAACATTTGCTATTTTGTTTAAACAAACAATTTTAGGAGAGCCTTATGTCCTCACTCGAGGAAACGGTGAGTAAGATGTCAACATCCCCTCAACCCGCCAAATCATTAGCCATCGAAAAAATAAAACAAATTCTTGGCGAGGGAAGGTTTATTGAACATAAGGATGAAATGATACCTTTTCTAACTGAGTGGCGCGGCTTTTATACTGGCGACGCCTTGCTTGTCGTTTTTCCTGAAAATGTTCAAATGGTGTCTGACGTGACTAAGATTTGCGCAGAATGGGGCATATCGATTGTACCTCAAGGTGGAAACACAAGTATGTGTGGAGGAGCTGTGCCCTCCTCAGAGGGCAATGCGATTGTTTTATCAATGTCAAAAATGAACAAAATTTTGTCAATAGACACGACCAATTATACCATGACCGTAGAGGCGGGCTGTATCCTTCAGAATTTACAAGAGGCTGCAAAAGCTGAGGATAGATATTTCCCCTTGAGCTTGGCTGCTGAAGGCAGTTGTATGATCGGAGGCAATTTGGCTACTAATGCGGGTGGAACTAACGTACTTCGCTATGGCAATGCGAGGGAGCTAGTCCTAGGCCTTGAAGTAGTTTTACCCGATGGACGTATCCTCGATCAATTGACTGGCCTACGGAAAGATAATACCGGCTACGACCTCAAACAACTTTTTTTAGGATCAGAAGGTACCTTAGGAATAATAACAAAGGCTGTCTTAAAGTTATTTCCAGCACCCAAAAGTATTAATGCCGCTTACTGTGCCGTGCCAAATATTTCGGCCGCTCTAGAGTTGCTAAATTGCGCGCGAGTAGAAAGCGGCGATAGCGTTGAAACGTTCGAATTGATTTCAAGGCAAGTACTCGACTTAGTTCTAAAACATATTCCCGGCACAAGAGACCCTCTTACAGAGTCCTATGAATATTACGTTTTGCTGGAAATTGTTTCCACCAAGCAAGATGATAATGAAACGAGAAAAAATTTCGAAAATATGCTCGAAAAAGCTCTTGAGAGTGAACTTATTTTAGACGCTGCTATCGCTCAAACAGAGCAACAAAGGCGGGAATTTTGGGCTCTTCGGGAAAATGCTACAGAATCACAAAAGTTAGAAGGTACTTCAATCAAACATGATATCTCGGTACCAATCTCATCGATACCAGCTTTTTATGAGACCGCTTGGCAGGCAATATTAGGGGTTGAACCTAAGGCAAGACTGATTGCATTTGGACATGCTGGAGACGGAAACTTGCATTTTAATGTTGCTCAACCTAAAAATAGCCCATCAAAAGACTTCCTTGCGAAGTGGGCCGACATAAATCACGCTGTTCACGAGGTAGTGAAGCAATTCAATGGATCAATCAGTGCCGAGCATGGTATCGGACAATTAAAAAAAGACGAGTTACCAAACTATAAATCATCTATAGCGATTGATGTTATGCGGGTTATAAAAGACGCCTTAGACCCTAAGGGTATAATGAACCCAGGCAAAATAATATGAATACCACACAAAAGCTGTATATGATGAACCAGTTCCCAAATAATCCAGACCAGCAGGTAACACTGGCAAATTGGCGAACGTCTCCCTACAATAAGTGGGCATTTCAGCACGTGCGAGAACTTGTTCCCTCAGCCAATATACAAAATAATCCTTCTCAAACAAAAAACCTCCCTCACGAGAAGTACGACTTTTCAGCTGTAAAGGTTGAACTAGATAATCAAAGCCAACTAACTTACGAAGAATTCCTTAAAATAACCGATACTGATGCGCTTATAATTCTGAAAGATGGCATAATAATCGAAGAGCGTTATTTCCATGAAATGGCGAGAAATACGCCCCACATTCTTATGTCCGTTTCTAAATCCATTTTGGGTCTGCTTATAGGTATTTTGATTGATCAGAAAATATTTAAAGCCGCCGATAAAGTATGCGCTATTATTCCAGAATTAAACTCCACCGCCTACAAAGAAGCCACCATTCGAGACCTACTTGATATGCGAACGGGAGTAACCTTCGTTGAAGATTATCTTGCAACATCAGGACTAATGATTGACTACAGAAAAGCAACAAACTGGAACCCGCTTGAGAATAATGAGGCTCCCTCTGATTTAAGATCCTTTTATCGTTTGCTGGACAAGAAGAGTCACCCAGATGGAAAGCAGTTTAATTATGTTTCGCCAAATAGTGATTTATTAGGTTGGATTATCGAGCGTTCAACCGGAGAACGCTTTAGCGACCTTTTGAGCGATCTTTTTTGGAAGCCTTTGGGCGCGTCAATGCCGAGTTATATAACCGTTGACCGACTTGGAGCGCCAAGGGTGGCAGGTGGACTTTGTACAACAGCAATCGACTTAGCCCTCGTGGGGCAACTTTTTCTTGATTATGGCTTCACCAACGGCCAGCAAATTCTACCGAAAAATTGGCTCCAAGACATCCAAGAAAATGGCAGCAGGGATGCTTGGCTTGAAGGGAATTTTGCCGAATATTTCCCTAACAGGGATATGCATTATAGATCTAAATGGTATGTGGATCATGGGTCCAATGACTCAAAAGCGGAGCTGGTATTTGGGTTAGGCGTACATGGGCAAAATCTTTTCATAAATTTTAAAAAGCGAATAGTTGTTGCTAAATTCTCTTCGCAAGCTGCTCCTCTTGACCCGCATTTAATACCAATGACATGTAAATGGGTGCGAACGCTAATCAACGAGTTAGAAGGCTAATAACACTTGTGTTTGATAACTGGACGGATAGTATTCGAGTTAATTTTTTTTAAAGCGTACTTATTAGCCTCATAATAGTTTGATAGAAATTGAAAACAACTTATGTTAGCGGTTAAATACTTGTTTAAAAAACAAAACTTCTGGAATGATAGATTATGACACCTTATGCACCACCACTAACGGACATGCGTTTTACGCTTAACGACGTTATAGGGCTCGAGAACTTAACTCGGCTGCCAGGTTTTGAGGCTGTAGAAGCTAGCCTCAGTGATCAAATTCTTGAGGAGGCCGGCAAGTTTTCTAGTAACGTTTTGGCACCTCTGAATTTTGAAGGGGACCGGAGCGGTGCAAAGATTGAAAATGGTGTCGTGCGACCAGCAAGTGGATTTGGCGAAGCATATAACCAATGGGCGGACGCAGGATGGAATTCCGTTCCTTTTGATCAAGCATATGGTGGCCAAGGACTACCTTGGACGCTTACCACCGCAATTTGGGAGATGTGGGAGTCATCGAATATGGCCTTCTCACTATGTCCTCTATTAACTCAAGCTGCGATCGATGCACTTGAAAGGCATGGTAGCGAAGAGCAAAAATCTACCTATCTAGAAAAACTAGTCTCCGGTGAATGGACCGGAACGATGAATCTCACTGAACCACAATCTGGGACAGATTTAGGTGCTATTAGGACGAGTTCTGTTCGTGATGGCGGTAGATATCGTATTAAAGGACAAAAAATCTACATTACCTGGGGTGACCACGATATGACCGATAACATCGTACACTTGGTCTTGGCACGATCACCCGACGGCCCACCAGGAACTCGCGGTTTATCACTATTTATTGTTCCAAAGTTTCTTGTAAACCCAGACGGTTCTCTGGGACAAAGAAATGATGTAAGGCCTGTTTCACTAGAGAACAAGATAGGCATCCATGCTAGCCCTACTTGTGTTATGTCATATGGTGAAAATGAGGGTGCGATAGGTTTCTTGGTTGGAGAAGAAAATAGAGGCATCGAATATATGTTCGTCATGATGAACAATGCCCGCTTAGCTGTTGGCCTTCAAGGTTTGGCAATAGCGGAACGTGCCTATCAACAAGCTGCAGCTTTTGCAAAAGAGCGCGTTCAAGGGCGCCCCATACAAGGAGCTACGGATGGCGCCGCGATAGTGGAACATCCAGACGTCAGACGAATGCTGCTAAGTATGAGAAGTCAAATCGAAGCCATGCGAGGGCTTTGCTATGAAGTCGCTGCAGATTTAGACAGAGCAAACAAGCTAGAAGACAGCGAGGAGCGCGCGAAAGCACAGTCATTACTCGACCTAATGATACCCGTTGTAAAAGCCTGGTGTACAGACACTGGCCTTGCAATTACTTCCACCAACGTACAAGTTCATGGCGGTATGGGATTTATGGAAGAAACCGGCGCAGGGCAACATTACCGCGATGCAAGGATCACAACCATTTACGAAGGTACGAACGGGGTTCAGGCAATGGATTTACTTGGACGAAAAATAGTGCGGGATGGGGGCGAAGCAGCACAAATCTTCATGGAGAAAGTAGAAAAAACAATAGATCAATTAGATCTAAAAATTGAATCTCATGCGAGCCTGTCTAAACATCTTAAAGATGGCGTTGGTGCGCTCCGTGAAACAGTTGATTGGATGCTTGACACGTTTAACTTAGAACCGGGATACGCTGCAGCCGGCGCTACCGCACTCGTCGAGATGATGGGGCTCATTAGCGGCGGCTGGATGCTAGCAAGAGGCGCGATAGAAGCAAGCAGACAGATCAGTGATGGAAGTGGAGATCCAAAGTTTCTGTCGTCAAAGCTGGTAACAGCGCGTTATTTTGCTGAAGTCCATTTAAGCAGAGCTAGCAGCTTAGTCGGTCCCATAAAAAATGGTGGAAGCTGTGTAATGGATTTTGACGCGGCCCAATTCTAAACAAAAGCCATTGCTGTTTGAGGGAAAGTAAAATGACAACAAAACCCGATGTTCTTATTTACGCTCCCTGGTATGAACCGGCTATGAGCAGGTTAGATGAGATTTGTACAACACATCATGTTTACCTAGCGCAAGATAAAGAAGGGTTCATTAAAGAACATGGACCTAAATGTATGGGAATAGGAACAATGCACCATTGTCCCCCTTCCCTAATGGATGCCTGTCCAAATTTGCAAATTATTTTAAACTTTGGGGTAGGTTATGATGGGGTAGACATACCTGCCGCGACTAGCCGTGGCGTAAGAGTCGTCAACACACCCGATGTATTGAACGATTGTGTGGCTGATATGGCTATGGCCTTGGTTTTAGCAGGTCGCCGAAAAGTAACCCAGGCAGATAGATACATAAGAGAGGGTAATTGGAGAAAGTTAGGCAACTTCGAATACGTGCATCATGTCAACCACTCTAAAGTTGGTATACTTGGCCTAGGAAGAATAGGACTTGAAATTGCAAATCGATGCGCCGCCTTCAAAATGGATATCAGCTATCATCAACGTAATGAGCGAAAAGATGTACCCTATAAGTTTTTTCAGAATTTAGAGGAAATGGCCGCAGCCGTGGATATTCTAGTCGCAATATTGCCGGGGGGTGAAAACACAAAGGGTTTAATAAACGAAAAAATAATAAAACTTCTCGGACCAGAAGGCCTCTTAGTAAATGTAGCCAGGGGAACGGTAGTCGATAACGAAGCCCTCGCTAGGTGTTTGCAAGATGGATCACTAGGGGCAGCAGCATTAGACGTTTTTCCAAATGAGCCAGAAGTACCGAGCGCCTTTTTAAATATTAAGGATAATCTTATTCTTACTCCCCATATGGCGAGTGCGACGCACTTCACAAGAATGCAAATGGGCATGACACTCTACGACAATCTGAAAACGTTTCTTAGCGATGGGTCTGTTTTAACCCCCGTGAACTAGCACTCAACTTTTTGGGCTAGCTATTTTAAGCATGGCCTGTTGAATTTTCTGAGGTATCGGCGTCGAACTACGGGTTTCCAGGTCAAAATAAACACTTATTCCAACGGCTGTTGCCGCGCAATAACCATTCGTGAAAACACCATGATTTACAACCATAGAGCTTGTTCCAATTCGGGTAATTGCAATGCCTACATCGACTTCACCCGGGTAATGAATTTCTCTCAGAAAATCAATGTCGAGTTTTCGTAAAACCCAATCACACTTCGAAGAGCTATCGAGCTCTGACTTGATTTCGTTGTCCACATCCATAAACAAAACAGTTCTAGCATTTTCGATAAAAAGGCCGTAAGCATTATTGTTTACGTGTCCCACAGGATCTAGGTCGCCATAGCGGATGATCTCTCGCGTCCATTTGTCATAGGACTGCCTCTGATTCGCCAAAAATTCAGTCACGCAAGCGCACCGTGTGAAGTGAATCGTTTTTATGCACGATCAACCTACTTTTTTCTCAAGAATTATTTCGTAGGGTTCAAAACCAAAAGTCCTACTAGCGGTTAAAACGGGACCATTTCGAGCTAGAGAGCTTATCGATAATCGGCTAGCTCCAACCGACATAAGATGACCTTGAATAGCCTCAAGTAATAAACGAGCGATGTCTTTACCTTTGTGTTCATCATTCACAAACAAGACTGAAATATGGCCATGTTCGCGATGCGGCATTTCCGAGAGCTGATTGTCATCAATAATCATCCAACCAGCGGTTAATCCAACAAGTTCGTCTTTTTCTACTGCAACGAGAAAGGCACCATTAAACGCTTTTGTTGATTCTAAGATCCGTACATACTGAAATTCGTCTACTTCATTTCCTGGCCGCCGGCCAGCATGCAATGCGTGCTCATAGTTTTGCAGCCTCTGCAACATTCCCAGTATATCTTCGCGGTCGTTTTCTTCAGCCGCACGTATGACGATCTTAGACATCACTTACCACCAGCTATGCTCTTTTTGAACATCTCATATAAATAGACACACTGCCTACCTTTTTTATTACCAGTTTCCATATTCCAATTAAAGCTTCGAAAACAAAAGAGTTGATTATAGTACACAGTACAACCGCATCGAGGTTTTTATATCTGTGGAGCCTCTAGTTTGTAACATTCCGGAGACAACGCTAAATTCGGCTCTGTAATAGCTTGTAGTTCCTCCAACGAAAGACCATCCATCATACCTATGACCGTTAAACCAGCATCAGAAACATCTATGATAGCTAGATCGGTAAATATACGCTTTACGCATCCTGATGATGTCAGTGGATAGGAGCAGTTTTTTACAATCTTTGGTTTACCGTCACGAGTAATGTGTTCTGTCAAAGCCCAAACTTGTTTTGCACCAGCAGCAAGGTCCATGGCACCTCCAACACCGGGTGGGAAGGTTGGGTTGTTAGTAGTCCAATTGGCTAGATCCCCATTTTCCGACACCTCAAACGCGCCTAGCATCGCTATATCAATGTGCCCACCTCTTATCATAGCAAACGCATCAGAATGCACGAAATACGAGCCACCTTTAAGCATGGTTATTGGTTGCTTTCCGGCATTGACTAAGTCCAAATCTTCTTCGCCTTCTTCTGGTCGAGGCCCAAAACCTAATACACCATTCTCACTGTGGAGAAGTACTTCTTTATCCGAAGGCATATGGTCTGCACAAAGCGTAGGTATACCGATACCTAGATTTACGTACGCGCCGTCAGGAATTTGATTTGCAGCAAGCCAAGCAAGTTGGCGTCTAGATAATTTCTCCATAATCCCCTTTTCCAATTTTTTTTAGCAACCTGCTGTAAAAACTTCCTAAAAAAGAGCTTTTGTCAACTATTATGCACCGAAACTAATTTCCACTATCGCAGGACTAAATTTCTTTAAAGTTACCTTTATTTTCGAGGCACTTGGATGTATGTTCGCGGCTCACGCAACCAAAATTTTAGATGCTTATGCCATGGAGTTTTTTTAATGTCTGTTAAAAGAGGTCGGAAGTTCCTTAATACCCCCGGACCAACTCACGTACCAGACCGAGTGATGAATGCTATGCATCAGCCGACATTAGATTTATCAGACCCATATTTTTTGGAAACCACAAAATCATGTTTTCAAGATACGCAAAAAGTTCTTAATACCTCCGGTGAAGTTTTCCTTTATACTTCGAATGGGCACGGTGCTTGGGAAGCGGCTCTGGCAAATGTGTTTTCACCCGGAGATAAAGTACTAGTCCCAGAAACAGGAAATTTCTCTAATGCTTGGTCAGATATGGCAAAGGCACTACATCTGGAGGTGATTAATATGCCAGGTAATTGGAGACGCGCTATCGATCCGGCCTTGCTAGAGAACGAATTAAAGGAAGATAAAGAACATGAGATCAAAGGTGTTTTGATAATTCACACCGAGACCGCAACAGGAATAACAAATGATCTACCGTCGCTAAGAAAAGCCGTAGATTCTGCAAATCATCCTGCCTTATTTTTAGTTGACACCGTGGCTGCAGCCGGGACGGTTGACTATCAAATGGATAATTGGGGGATCGATGTAACAGTAACTGCTTCCCAGAAGGGCCTCATGATGCCGCCAGGTTTAGGGATTGTTGCAGCTAACGCCAAAGCTTTGAGAGTGCATGAACATTGTATGATGCCAAAATTATACTGGGATTGGAACACTCGACTTCAGGCTGAAGATTACAGAAAATTTTGTGGCACTGCCCCGCAGTTAATGGTTTTTGGGATGCGGGAAGCACTCGACATGATTTTTGAGGAAGGCTTGGAAAACATCTACGAGCGACATCGAGTTTTGGCGGAGGCAACACATGCGGCGGTTGAGGTGTGGAGCCAAGCCGGAACACTTTCCCTTAATGCAATCGAACCAAAAGAAAGATCAACCGCCGTAACTACTATTCTTACCGATGAGGGCGTGGATGCAAATATGATAAGAGACGTATGCCGCGATGAAATGATGGTGGGATTAGGCGGTGGCCTCGGAAATCTAGCAGGAAGAGCCTTTAGGGTTGGTCATATGGGGGATATGAATGCACCCATGTTGTTTGCGGCTCTCGCTTCAATTGAGGCAACATTCAGGTATCTTGATATTAAGTTCGCACCTGGGGGAGTAACCGCAGCAATTGAACATGTGGCACAGTCAAAGAAAGTGGGAACAGGACCTTTTTCTTATTAGAGTACTGTGCCCAAACTCTAGAGCTACTGTCTTTCGCCCATCCCCGGACCGGACATTTTAACCACCCTATCAACAAATATAGAAGGTGTGACAATAACTTCGGGATCTAGAACCCCAAGTTCAACAACTTCATGTACCTGCACCACTGTCAGATCTGCTGCTGGCGCCATGACCGGGCCAAAATTACGAGCAGACTTGTTGTAAACAAGATTTCCCCAGCGATCAGACTGACGTGCCAAGATAAAGGCTACGTCACCTTTTAAAGGTGCTTCCAGTACCTGGAGCCGTCCATTGATCTCGCGGACCTCTTTTCCTTCTGCCAACTGAGTGCCTACCCCAGTTGGTGTGTAGAAACCTCCAATCCCAGCACCTGCAGCTCTAATGCGTTCACTTAGCGTTCCTTGAGGCACAACCTCAAGGTCTACTTTCCCCGCTGCCCACATTTCTTCGAATACAACTGAACCACCTGATCTTGGATATGAACATATAACTTTTTTTACACGACCATCTAATAACAGTCCGCCAATGCCTTCTTTCCCTACCCCTGCGTTATTGGAAACTATTGTCAATTCTGAAGCGCCCTGCTCCCGCAAGGCATTTAATAGCTCGGTAGGCATGCCGGCTCCACCAAAACCAGATACTAATATGGTTGAACCATCTTTAATTCCAGAAACTGCCGCCTCAAAGCTCTCGCAGATTTTGTTGATTGCCATTGAATTTGCCCTTTTCTTCCAAAGCTTGCAGAGAGAGACTCACCAAGATTTACTGTATTATCATGATATCCAGAGAATCTAAGCAAGATGCGTAATTACTTATCTTAAATCCGTACACTGACTATAAATCGTTGGTTTCTGCTTATAGTGTAAGTTATTCTCCGGTTGAATAAAATATGTCTTATTATTAAAAATATGGTGCGCGGCAGTCTATGCTTTATTTACATTTTATAATTATATGAGTGCAATGGATATATTAAAGACGATTAAATCATCCTTCTCGGAGACATACTCCGAGGCCAGAAGCAAATTTGTCAATACTGCCAGCAAAAAAGGCTTGAAGCTCGCCGTTTATGAAAACCCTAACCTTGGTCCACTTGGCGAAAACCTAACCTGTGATGTTGCATGGGCAGGATCAATCAACGCTGAAAAAGCATTGATAATAATATCGGGTACACATGGTGTTGAGGGGTTTTGTGGATCTGGTTGCCAAGTAGATTGGTTAGAATGCTGGAACCCATCTTTCATTTCTGAAAAAACCGCTGTTTTTTTTATTCACGCCATAAACCCACATGGCTTCGCTTGGTGTAGAAGAGTAACAGAAGAAGGGTGTGATCTAAACCGCAACTTTCTCGATTTCAACCAACCCCTTCCAGATAATATTGGACATGACGAACTCGTTAGCGCCTTCGTGCCTGATAGTTTAGACGCAAAATCTATGTCTCAAGCTGAGCAGCTTATTAAGGACTATAGAGAAACGCATGGCGAATTGGCCTTCCAAAAAGCTCGCAAATCAGGCCAGTATAAACATGCACACAGTATGTTTTTTGGAGGGTTTGAACCGACTTGGGCGCGTAAAACACTAGAAAGAATAATTACCGACTTTAACATTCAAAATAAAAAGTTTATTGCGGCAATAGACTTCCATACAGGATTAGGGCCATTTGGCTACGGAGAACCAATCTCAATGCATAAACCGAATACAAAAAGTGGTGAATGGGTTAGCAAAGTTTATGGAGACTCTGTTGGTATTCCAGAACAAGGCACTTCTTTTTCTATCCCATTAAACGGAACAAGTCGAGATTTATGGGATCGAGTGCTGGGTGAAAACTATGCTTACGTTGCACTGGAATATGGAACTTATTCCCAAGAGCGAAGTAGAGCCGCTTTACGAGAAGATCATTGGTTACATAATCAGGGAATCGTAGACTGGTCTTGCCCCGAAACTAAAAGGATTAAGAGATCTTTAAAGAAACATTATTACCCTGCCACACCGGACTGGCTAGAAATGGTAATTTACCGGTCACGTCAAGTATTAAGACAGGCATCGAATGCGATTAACTCTGAAAGTTAAACTAATCAAGTTATTCGGTCTCCTGAAGTATACGAAGAAGTTTTATTAATCTGGTGTCTCTCTCTTTTTCAAGGTCATCAATGGTTTTGTTTCCTGCCTCTTTGTTGACGCCGTCTATTAACGCTTTTTGAAGTTTTTGGTCCATGTTAGGGGTTTCCATCATAGTTTGCCACCAGCTTTGAATACCTGGAGCAAAATGGGAAAGCATCTGCTCCATTCCACCCTTTCCGCCGGCAAGATTCATAATCATGTGTGGTCCCATCAGCGCCCATCTTAAACCAGGACCTTGCGCTACAGCGGCGTTAACATCTTCAACAGATGCCAGATCATTTTGGACAGCTAAGACAGCCTCTCGCCACAATGCCGCCTGGAGACGGTTAGCTAAATGGCCGGGCACTTCTTTGTTTATTTTAATAGCGTGCTTTCCAATCACGTTATAAAAATCTATCGTCCAATCAACAACGTCAGCCGCTGTTAATTCTCCTCCCACGACTTCCACAAGCGGTATCAAATGGGGTGGATTAAATGGATGTCCAACAACAAATCGCTCAGCATTTTCAATATTTTCCTGCATTTCCGACATAATTAAACCAGAAGTACTAGAGGATATAATCACTGAAGTTGGAGCTGTTTTATCTAATTCTCTAAAAAGTTTTTGTTTAACACCTAGCTGTTCAGGTGCATTCTCTTGAATGAAATCAACTCCCTCTGTGACAGAGCCAAGTTCATCGCAAAGGGTAAGATTAGATGGGGTTGCAATCTCCGGTACACCAAGCTTTTCTAAATCTGTCCATGCACTTTCAATAAAGTTTTCCAACTTCACTTTCCAATTATTGGCGGGATCCCAAGCCTTTACCTTAAAACCTTGCGCAAGAAAGTAAGCTGCCCAGCTTGCACCAATTGTCCCCGTGCCTACGATACCTATGGATTTAACCGCATTAACATCTTGATATCTGGACATCGTCTATACTCCAAAAAAAGAAAATTAATCCACCTGGTCACTCCCATCAGGAACGACTTGATGAATTAATTTAAAAAGAATGACTGCCATTCCAATGATACTGAGCCAGGTTTCTTGCCAGAAACCATAAGAAACAAAGCCAGTGAAAACAATCGAAACACCGGTTGCAAAGGCTGCCACTCTAAAGCGCCCTTTTGTTCTTCGAATTGGCGAAGAGGCAAATCCAATCAATAACAGCATTATAAGAACACCAATCAACCCGAGCTCCAGCCATATTTGGATGGGTGCATTATGTGGATGCGTTGTTGGCACTGTAAAATATTTATAAAGTAAAGAGAGATCTTCTGGTATTGGCAGGTGGCGACTGATGCCTATACCATATCCAAGTAGAGGTTCCTCTATCACTGCTACAGCTGAACGATGCCAAATTTCCAGCCTGTCTAATGTTGAAGGGGGAATCCTATTAGCTACTGGTTGAGACCACTCTAACAAGTTTAGAAAAATAATTGGCACGAGCATAAAAAAACTCGTGACCGATATAATGATTAAATTCAAAGTTAGGCGGGGGAAAACTAAAGTTAAGAAAGCAGTTATAAAAGCCAGGACAAAACTTACTTTAGCCGAGTTTGAATCACCTAGAGTGGCTATGCAAAATGAGCTGATTAGCAAAAATACTGCCGTAATTTTAAAACCCCGTTGAAACACCAAGAATGAAACTGGCCATATAAAAATGACCAACGCACTGGTCCCTCTATTGAAACGAGAAAGTGCCACAGAGTTATCCAACAACCGCTCTGTAACAGTCCTATAAAGATAAGCATCCATAACGAGTTCAAGAGCTAGATAGGTAACGGATAAAATAACACTAATCATTAAAAAAGTACTAAGAGTGTCAAATTTTAAACTTGGCATTACCGTCAACCGAGAAGATGCTATCCAGATTAAAAGGCCAAAAAATAAAACTTTTTCGAAAGCCTTACTTACACAGGGAGCACAAGAATCATTCAGGTAATGCGTAAAAGATATGTAGACACATAGAGTGAGGAAAAGAAGCAAAACTCTCCTATCTGGACTTAAATCACTAGGTCGCGTAAGCAAAGTACAAAAAAACAAGGTAATAATTACGATAATGAATATGACTGCCATAGACTGCTTTGCTATTAATCCGGCTGGCAGGAATACAGAGAGTCCTAGAAGCAATACTAACCACTTTATGGCATCGACTTTATCTTTGAACCTATTCGTCATTTTACTTTTGCATGTAATCAGCGTAGGATTTTTCTTCTATTATTGAAGAACCTAGCAGCACGTTAATTTCTTTTTTTACAGCTGCTCTTTTGTCGTTTTGTCGGTAAACGCTTCTAGCTAAATTAATGAATTTGTCGCCAAAGTCGCCTCTTTGTTCACATAACCTTATATCATCCTCTATATCCCAAAGCGTCTCATTTATGCTTTTTAGAGAGGCTCGGAGATCGGTTAAATGATGGGTAGCTGAAAGATTTTTTCTTAAACATATATCAAGCGCCTCCAATTCTTTAACAACATTCCTATTTTTTTCTGGATCGCTGATATTTTTAACTTTGATTTCTAAAATAGTAATTTTGTCTATGAGCTCCCCTGCTGAAGCTGGTATTAAGATATCCAAGATAGAAAACTCCTCAAAAAAATTTGTTCCAAAAAAAGAGCGTTTCCCAAGAGGCAACTAGACACATCTTAACCTTTTAAAAAACAAGTACAATTTAAGTGTGTATTTTTGTAAAAATTAAGATACTTTTCCTGATTAAAAATGCTCAAATAATAATTTTCGCATCCTACTTTTAAGGTTTTGCTGTGTTTAACGATCTGTGTACAATCTAAAACAAAATCTCTCTTGAATGGAGTATCTTTCGTGAGTAAAGCCCTCAGTAACAAGCAAATCGATTATTTTTGGGAGAATGGATATTTAACAGTTGAAGATGCCGTTACTTCATCTCAACTAAAAAAACTGAAGGCTAAGTTAGCCGGATGGGTGGAAGAAAGTAGGAATCATTCTGAACCATATGGCCAGCCTACGATTGATGGGCGCCCGCGATTTGACATGGGAACGGAGCACACTGCTGAAAAACCCGCACTGCGCCGCGTCAATAATCCTTCAGACATCTCACCTATATATTATGAGGTTATGTCAGATTCGCGAATGGTGGATATGGTCTGCGATTTAATTGGGAAAAATATCAAATTTCATCATTGCAAGATTAATTTGAAATGCCCTGGCGGTCATACCGTCGTCCATTATCATCAAGACTTTGCTTTTACACCTCACTCCAACGACGATGTAGTGACGGCACTTTTGATGCTCGATCACGTAACGCATGATAATGGATGCCTAATGGTTGTTCCTGGAAGCCATAAAGGCAAAATGTACTCGTTATATGAGGACGGGATATTTGTGGGGCGGGTTAGTGACACAATAGAAAATAAGCTCGCTGAAAAACAGGTGCCCATCTTGGGTAAACCGGGGGACGTTTGTCTAATGCATACTAGACTGGCACATGGGTCAGCAGCTAACCACGCTGATACTTCCCGGGGATTGTACATTTGTGTCTATACAGCTGCAGATGCTATCCCTCTCGCAAAAAATCCAATGCCAAGCCTAAATGAAGGCAAAATTATTAGAGGAGAGGCTGTTACATCCGCTCGAATGATCGATTTTGAGGTAGAACTACCGCAACAGCCAAAGTCCGCATCTTTTTTTACCGTGCAAGGACAGGATTCTGCTGAAGGAATTTAATATCTAACCGTATCAGATCAAGACGACAGGCCACTCCGAGGAGTGGCCTGATAAAATGAAGCACTCAATTTTTTGCTAAATAATACAAACAACCCGGCTTTTTGTAAGAGTACCAAGAGTATTGGCTTTTAGCACAATTTTCTGAAATTCTTCCGACATACCAATTTGGTCAATTGCTATCCCTAGTTCCTCCAGCGTTTTATAATAATATAGCACCACCATTCGCCCCAAATCATCGGCTATGACAGGAACAGCTGCTGCCAGTTTGTAATCATGATCTTTCCCAAGCTTTTCTATATCAGGTAATATCGCAAGTGCTTCGCCTAAATTTTCCCGTGGCACAGAATATTCACGTTGCATTACAACAGGATAATCGGGGGCTAAATCGCCATAAACTGTTCTATAAACTTCGGGGCCAATCATCTCACCAGCCGGGTTTAACTCACGTTCATGCAATAGTTTCTGACGAGCTGGATCTGCTGCTATTTTAACTGTACCACTACTTAAAGATTCAAAATTTTCCCAAGCTGCATACATATGAAGACTGCCAGCTCCCTCACCGCCAACGACGTTGCCAATTCTCACTCTTGCACCAGCACGTGCAACTATACCGGCCATCGATCTAACACGATTGGTGACTAATTCTGTTTTACCTATTTTCGGCGTTATTTGCCTCATTGAAATAACAGTCATTTTGAATTCTCCTTGGTAATATTTATGTGTTTTCCAGATAGCCCTGCATCCAAAACGCACTACTTGAAGATCTAACATTATAGTGGTATCGATACATACTGAGTGTGACGTTTCAGTGAAATTTACAAGTTGAGTAAAACTGCAAAACGGAGATCCAGTCTCCTCACAGCAGTGGGGGATTAGATAATTATTTGGGGGCATCCCAGTTTACTAAGAAAACCCAAAATCGTTTTACAATGAAAAAGGGCTTACTATCACTTTGCTGGAGATCAAGAGTAAATGGGGTTTATAGGTGGTCTGATCGTCGGTGCCTTTGGTATGTGGTACCTAATGGAAAATCCTGAAGCTAAGGCTCAAATTATCAACGCAATTATTGGATTTCTTCAATCCTTCTAGGGATAGCCGTTTCATGAAAATTAAAACTGCGTGCGGAATTGAAAAATACAACCAGCTCAGCGCAAAAAAAGGGGTCTTGGCGCGCCTCCGCCTATACTGGTTCCTAGTATTTGGTTCACTACGAGATATATTTAAGTAAACTCTCGATACATTTTACGCCATGCTCCATTCAACACGAAGTAAAATCTAATTTCTGCAAAAAACAGCCGTAATCTTTAAATCGGGATTGTTGAAAAACTTTCTTTCATGGAAACGATTTTTTCAAACCCATACCAGATTATAAAAGTTAATAACAAAAGCAACAATAGAGTGAAATTGATAAGCCTAAGACTTAGTTTGGGCTTTTTTGCTGTATACAACCTTGCCGGAATGACCGTAAACCGCCCAAATAATGTGGCAATTGAAGCTGCGCCAAATATCAATAGTGAAAATAGAAAAATTACGTCTAAAATTTTTACGTCTTCAATATTTTGTATTAGAAAACTGAAAGTGAAAAAAATGCCTACTGTAAGCGCAACTACAATGGAGATAGCAAAGACTGCGGACAGAAATGTTAATAACAGGAATACTAAAACAAGTGCCCCAAAAATTGATATTCCCAATTCCATTATAAGCTCAGCTTAAATTCGTGATTTGCATGTTTTGGGATTTTAGCGGGCTGGTCGGCGTTCGCCTTTAATGGCAACTCGCAATAGCTTTCTTTCGTGAGGATAGTAGTCGGAAACCGGGTAGTGCAAACAGTGGTCATTTTCCCAAACAACAATTGTATTTTTTTCCCAAGTCAGTCTGAAACTGTATTCTGGACGCTGAGCGTGGTGATATAGTCGAGCGAGCAATTGGCTGCCCTCGTAGTTTTGCATTTCACTTATGCTTCCGCAGAAAATGGGTACATTTACAAATAAAAACTTTTTCTTATTAGCTGGGTTTGTACAAACCAATGGGTGCTGCAGTGGTGGTGCTTTCTCCATTTCCTCTAATTCTTTTCGGGTCCACCTATTTTTTGCATTTTGAGTTTCGACATCCATTTTATGATTTCCTGACAACCCATCGATCTGTTCTCTTGTCTCATCATCTAAACCCTCATACGCCGCCTCTAAGTTAGTGAACAATGTATCACCTCCACAAGGAGGTATATCTTGTGCGTGCAGCGCCAGAATTCTTGCGGGCCTTTCAGTGAAGGAATAATCCATATGCCAAAAGTTTATTGTCTGTCTCTCGTTTGGACGGATTTTAATTACTCCAACTTCTGGGGGGTTATCATCTTGAGGCGTTAGGTCCTCAGCATATGGTTCTCCGAATATTCTCATAAATTCAAGGAAATCCAAGGGCTTTAGTTCTTGATTTCTAAACACTAAAACTTTCCGGTCAATAAGGACTTTGCGTAAAGCTTCTCCTCGTTTTTTTGATGACGACAAGCAGGAGAAATTCAAGAATTCAGCACCAATAGCAGGTGTAATTAGGCGATAATTGAAGGCTTCTTTCAACATATTTAAGTCCCCAGAAATATCCTGATTAAAGTTTAACGATACTAACTAAAAGAAAGACGCGCATGGATTGTGACTATATGGTTTCTAGTACATAGAAATAAATAAATTTCACGAAATGAAAGCATATATGATCAATAAAACGGATAGGGCAATACAAAACCTGATGAACTTGTACTTCACAGCATCAGAGGAAAAGGCTTTAACGGAAGCTATTGGCCTGGGTATCCTTAACCCAAACTCTGCTGAGGTTTTGAATATAATCGCGTCTACAACATTCAAACAGGGCACAACCACAAATTGTCTAAAATTCTATGACCGGGCCCTTAAGATCCAGCCCAATTTAGCAGAGGCACATAATAATATGGGCTTTGTGTCCAGCAGTTTGAACGATTTCGCAAGTGCATGTGACTCATTCAAGAGAGCCATAATATTAAATCCAAATTACGAGGAAGCATTTAATAACTATGGACTTGCTTTAAGTATCATTGGTCAACAGGACAATGCGGTTAGCTGTTTTAAAATGTCTCTATATGCCTACCCTGACTTTTTTGATGCATTAATCAATCTTGGCATTGCTTTAACTGAGATCGGAAGAGAAGAAGAGGCTATTCCGTGCTTCCAAAAATTACTTAAATCTAGATACCAAGATGATCGAATACACCATAATTTTGGCATAGCACTTTATAAAGTTGGCAAATATAAAGATGCAGAGAAGCAGTTTATTTTTAGCAAACTAAACAAAAGCAAATATTATCTTCTGCGCTGTCAATTTCTTCGAGGCGATCAAAAGCTATTCCACACAACTTTAGACAAGCTAATCCAAAATAATGAAGTGCATCCAATGCTCGGCTCACTTTGTGACCGAGCGTCACAGCGTTTTGCAATAAAAAGGAAAAACCCTTTTTGCGAAAACCCAATCGAGAATTTTGAAAAAATAGACTTAACTAAAAAATATAATTTTGAAATGGAATTTGTCACCCCTGTCTCAAAAATTCTTAATAACCGAAAATTATCTTTTAAAAGGCAAAAACTTTTAAAGAATGGTCGGCAGACAGATGGAAATCTATTTCTAAAATATAGAAAAACTCTGTCTGGCATACAGAGTATACTTGAAAAAGAGATCGAGTTTTATAGGCAGAATTCCTTTAGATCCCAACAATACTTCATAAAAAAGTGGCCCGAGGAATTTAAACTATTAGGTTGGCTAATTACGATGGAAAATTATGGTAAATTAGCGCCTCATATACATGACGAAGGATGGTTAAGCGGCTGCTTATATATTAACGTACCTCCTAAAGAATCACCAACAAGCGGCAATTTAGTAGTCTGTCTTGATGATGATGGCTATTCACTCAACCCAGATAAAAATACAAAAAGGATAATCCACGTTAAAACTGGCGACCTGTGTCTCTTTCCAGCATCGCTGCTGCATTACACAATACCATTTAGGTCGAAAGAGCAACGGATAGTGCTCGCATTCGATGTGGTGCCAAGTTGAGTAAAACTGGTGCGGGCGGGGAGAGTTAGTTTCCTCTATACTGCACCATAATCCAGATCCAAATGATCCTAACTCATTGAAATATAAGTAGATATATCTAATTATATTTTGGTGCAGTACATAATGCATAACAAATCTTCAGATAAATACTTGTATAATAGAGATGGTGTTTATCAATTTATTAGAAGAATCCCAGTAGATCTGAGTGATCATTATGGATCTAGTCGAATACAGATCAGCTTAAAAACCAAGAATATCTCAGTGGCTTAAACAGTCTTCTAATATTTAAGGATGTAAATAGCTTCTTCAAAAAGATAGAACGCTTTCTTCCACTTCTCAGAATCACCAAGAGTAACAAACGGATAAAGAACGCGACGTTTTTTGGGATTATCTTTTCCATTACAGGTGATCCGATGAACAAAAACTTCCGAGGGAGCCACAGGCTTATTTTTAATTCTAAAAAGCTGGTCCTTATATTTAGCAAATAAATCAAATTCCTTGTTCGTCAAAAATTCATCTAAAGAATAAGTGTTATAAGTCTTTATCTGTCCTCCATAATCACAGGAGTAAAAGACACCTTTTGCACTGCCCTTATAAAACATTTGTCTCTGGCTTAATATCTTTTTAGGGTCAGCAAAAATAGGGTCCCCAACAAAACTATCTACGAACCAGGTTGTTTCAATCATGTCAGCTTTAGCTGGAATCGAGTGAGTAAGAAGGACTAAGGTTAATAAAAGTAGCAGACGCATAATCGTCTCTTCACTATGTTTTATAGGATTTGGCTGGTTTTTCTTCACCGCCAGAACTCAGAGTAAATTCGGCAGTCAGAAGAGGCAAGTTGTTTCTATTTCGAGTAGAGAGGTAACAAGCAGAATTTACTAAGCTGTAATCTGGTGCTTAAATGTAAGCATAACAATCTGTGTATTTTTTGATAAGGTTGAAACAAGAGGACAATATTGCAGATTTTATTTTGAACCATTCTGGTGAATGCAGATGAAGCAAAGTCTTTTTAGAATCCTATTATGTTCAATGTTTATAGCGTTAATACCTGCCAAGGTGTTCTCAGACGAAAAACAGTTGATAGAAAAATTTGGTTCTTTCTTTTTTGCGAAAATTGCTTACTCAGACTTAAAAGATTTGGAGACAGTCGGATACACGATTGGCATGGTAAAGTATTGCCCAACCGTTTCGAGTACGGACTACGGCACTTTCATAGAAAACATACACAACTGGCTAAAAGTAACAGCGACAGTATTTGAAAACCCAAAAGACTATGAAGGCTTTTTAAACAAGAGGTATTACTTCAAACTTAAATCTATAGTAGATAATAGTATTTCCGTTGGAGAAGGCGATGGATATATTTTAAGAAGAAGTTGGGACTATAAAAATAAGAAATGCCCGAATGCTCTAAGCACCCCGAGTATTTTTTCTGGTCCACGGGCATCTGATTTACGACGAATTATTGAAAGATGAGAAACTCACTCTTTTCGTTAATTCTCAGTTTGTTTTTCGTTGCGATTGCTTTGCCAGTTCAAGCAACTGCTAACGCTGTGCAAAAGAATATAGAACTTAAACACAACGAGATAGAAACCGATCTTAAAAACGGCGAAAACGAGTCTGCTTACTACAAAAGCTTAGCTTTGCATCAATCTAAGAATCTAGTGGGAACATTCTGGTTGGGTTGGATGTACCATGAGGGTCTTTTTGTTCAGAAAGATCTTGAAAAGGCAGCACAGTACTTATTCAAAGCCGCTAAAATCGATGAGAATTATATTCCAACAGGCAATGTGGAGGCTGCCTATTATTACGCTGCTCTTTTCGCCCTAGATCAAAAATCGAAATATTACAATATGGCACTTGCGTTGAAGTTTTTAGTTGCATGTCAAGAAATTGGCCATAAAGAAGCCACCTATCTACTTGGAAGAACATCACTTCGATTAAGTCTTAACGAAAATGCAAAAGACCCCGATTTTTTGAGGGAAAAAGCTGTAGAGAGCTTACGGAAAGCATCCGCACTGGGTAAAGTGGAAGCAAACTACTTCTTGTATAAATTGGAACTTGAAGAAGCTGAAAAAGGTAGCATATCGAGTTTAACCACAATTGGAAAACTGACCGAAGCCGTAAACAAGAAAAATGAATTTCAAGGGTTTGCGGCTAATGACATGGCTTTACTATATAAGAATGGACGATACGTTAGCAGAGATCTTAAAAAATATATATCTCTGCTAAAAAAATCAGCTAATTTAGGGTATGGTTTAGGTGCTTTAAATCTTGGAAAAGCTTATCTGGCTGGGGTTTTGGCGGATCCAGATTATGAGGCGGCAAGATTTTATTTAGAGTTTGCAAGCAAATACGACGAAAAACTGAAACGCGCCGCTGAGCATTCTCTTGAAGTACTTCAACACCAAGAAAATATGGAAAAATTAGCAAGATCTTTTCAACCAACTTTAGAACAAATAGATAATTTTTTAACAGCTCAAAACTTTTCGAATTTGCGCTCTAGTCGCGATAGTGGAGCCTCAAAATCTAACGCAGGAGTTTTGTCGATTGATTCCGCTTCCTCATACCAAAATGGATACCCGCGAATAGTACGTTTCACAAGAACAGGTGATGAAATACGGGGTTCTGACGGATCTAGGTTTAGGTTAAGAAACAATACTTTAAGGAGTTCGAAGGGTAGTCGTTACACAATAAATGGCAATAGAATTCGTGGTTCTAACGGCGTTACTTACAAAATACGCGGGAATACTATACGTGGCTCTGATGGTACACGTTGTAGAACGTCGGGACGTACAACTCGCTGCTATTGAAATTCGTGTAATGCATAACATTCCTCTCGCTATTACATGAAGAAAAAACTATTCCCATAGCTCTCTTCTACATCACTTGATAACCATCCACCAATCTGATCAATTATCTCTTTAAGGCATCCAACTGTTCTTAACCTCTCTCAGTCATCATTATAGATTAAGCAGAGTTAAATCAGGACTTCAGAGCATCATCGATAAAGCTCATCCAAGGAATAGCTATGAGTTCCTTTTCCTTCAGATTTTCATAACAAGCCATAGAACCTGGGTAACTGAAAAAGTCTTTGGCCCTTGAACGAATAATTTTCCAACCATTTTCATTTTGTACAGTAGGCAGAGCCGATCCAAACAACCTCATTCTCTGTTCTATAAATTGTTCAAACTGAAATTTTTCGGTTTGGCTCAAACTATGAAAGTCTTCTCTTCCTTTTATTACTAAAGCAGCATTTTCTTTACTGCTCCAGAAATGCAGCCATTCGCTATGAAGGAGATCTCTATTTGACTGATTAGCTAATTTCGACTGGACGACATTTTCTTTTAGTTCATATCCAACGAAAATGAGCGTTAGGAATATAGATAACGAGCCTATGATAGTGGCTATATTTGCTATTAATTTAAGCTCCATGTGTAATCTCCAGTAGCATAGTCAAATGAAGTCCGTGGTTAATAATTAATTATTTTAATAAGCCATTTCTCGATATTATCCAGAGGAAATCCATCGCCATAATTCTCTCCAACATCACTGGATGACCATCCACCAATCTGATCAATTATCTCCTTGGGGCATTCAACTGCTCTCAACCGATCTCTCATGGAGTCCTCAAAAGATTGCTCAACACATTTTTCGCTAATCAGGGTTGCAGATTACTTCCACCCCACACAACAGTGCATTGGTCCAGAGAACATTAGTTGCTTCTCTATCTTTTGAGACGCTATTGCGGCTTCAAATTCTGCTTGCTCGTCTTGGTTAAGGTTCTGTTTTGCTCTTTGACGATATTGTTCGTAGACTAATCCAGTAGTGTCATCCTGATATGCCGTGAACATATACGGAAAACAGACAAGACTATTAAAGTTGGCGCCTGATATTTTTGTGTAGAGCGTTTTGTCTGCGACACCATTTGCTCCGACCGTTTGAGGGGGAATGGTGATTTTTTTCATTAAGTTTTTTGAAAGGTCTAGATTCCACCATTGTGGCATATCAATCGCTCTTACTACTATCCCAATAACTCCACCTGGCTTTAATACTCGATAAATCTCTTGCAGCGCCTTGATTGCGTTACACTCTTCCAGAACGGTAACGGAAAACACGGCATCTAGGGAATTATCTGGAAATGGGATGTTGTTAGCATCACCAAGAACTAGGCTCAAGTGCCCTGCTTTAAAAGAATTGTTTTTGACTATAGTAGATTTCTCAAAAGAACTTAGCACTTTAAATCCTTCATTTTCCGCAAGTTGTGAACCCTCTCTTAGAAAGTATTTATTTATGTCGGCACCTACTACTGATAAATCTGGTCGTAGATTCAATACTTGTCGGCATAATGCGGCTGTTCCGCATCCAAGCTCAAGGACATGACCATCTGTTTTGATTTGCATTATTGATAATACTGACGACAACATTGTTTTATAGGATGGAAGAGCTGCCCTCGTCTCTAAAATTGGAACCCCACCTAAACTTGGACCAGTAAGCTTTATCACAGTAAATTCGACAGCTAAATTGTCAATTACAGGATCCCACTGGTTTGCTGCAAGGGAAAAGGGAAGAATAACTAAAGGGGGTCCGTTACCCTTTATCGTATAGCTTATATTTTCAACTGTTCCTTCTAAGGTTTTTGAACTGTAGCTTCTTTGACTAATTGGAATCGTTTTAAAAAATTTAGTTATGCTTTGTGTTAGGATGGTAGGATGATCATCTGCAATATCAGACCAAGCCAGGATTTCGTAATTTTCAATCTCGAAAACGTTGAGGTTTTTTATAACTGTTTTAAGTTTTTCACAAATCAATCTCGACGGGCCGTGATCACTATTGATAATCATAGTACTTTTATCAAGCTTTTCGAAGATACTTGTATCAAGAGCATACGGTCCAATTATTCCGATACCTGCTATTTTTTCAGGATGCTCCGAGCAAAGTTTTTTTATGTCGTTTGTAACCTGCGTTGCGATAAATACTTCCTCTAAATTCAAGTGTTCAAGTACTTTATTTAATTGATTTGTTTGGTTCATAAGATATTTCTCACAATTAAAAGACTTGGGATACCATAGCGAGGATTTGTACTGTCGCACTTTTTTC
>CACITD010000023.1 GCA_902589475.1 uncultured Alphaproteobacteria bacterium
ACGGTCAATTAAGAAACCGCAGGGAAGGGCTGCAAGAATATATACTAAGGGCCAGGCGCCTAATACTGTGCCCATTTCACCAAAAGTCATATTTAGGTCGTCTGTTATCGGCGTGACCAGTGGGCCTAGAGCCGCAACGGTTAGGCCAAAACTAAAATAGATCAACCATACACCACATAAAACAACCCACCGGTAAGGCCCTTTAGGTTCATCAGTTGCCGTAAAGTGCGTCATCTGTGTTTGTCCAAGGTCAGTTGTCCACGTAGCAAATCCTTAGCGAAGTCGTTGCAAGTTGTGCAAGTTCAACGCTGGTTCAAGCTATCCGGCGAAATATAAACACTTTTTGAGATAGGATTGTAACAAAAGGGTAACTTTTTAATATTGCTATAATCGCAATAGTATAACGTATCAATTAATAATATTTCTAGGAAAATTAGTTATGAAAAATTTTATTGCGACACACGAGTTTAAATCTGCGGAACTTCGAGAACAGTATTTTCAAGCCTTTTCCCAAATGTCCGAAGAGGATGTAAGCGCAGCTGTCAATGGTGACAAAGCCCAGTGTCAAATGAATTGGGCCAATGGCATGAGTTCCATGAGAATGTTCTGCTGGTGGAAAGCGGAAAGCGGGGAAGCAATAATCGAGCAGCTTGGCGATATGAATAACTTTTTTGATACGGTCTGTGAAGAAATGGATAGCGTTGCTGACTTTCGTTAATATTCTATTACGGAGTATACGGTGTTGGATAATCATGATGGGGGCTGCCTTTGCGGAAAAGTTCGATATACGGTGTATGGGCAGCCTGTTAGGGCCGGCGTGTGCCATTGTAGGTATTGTCAACTAAGAGCAGGAAGTGCCTTCGGCACTCTGGTTTATTTTTCACTGGAGAAATTGCAGTTACGCTCAGGGAAATTATCCGAGTATCATTTCAGAACTGAGATGGGTAGGACATGGAAAAATGAATTTTGTAGCACCTGTGGTACTACGTTATTTATGTATTTAGAGGCATGGCCTGGCGACGTTGGGGTTGCTGGAGGAACATTTGATCCTCCTACTTTTTGGTTTAAACTTTCAGGAGAAGTATTTAAGAGATCGAAAGCGCATTTTGTAGGCGACATTGAAGCGCCGCGAAAAATGGAAACGTGGTTTAACTATGAGGCACGAGGCACGGAGAGTTGTCACTTAGACGGTAGCCGTAATGCGCTAATTGAGCTTGGTGCTGATAAGGAAAGTTAAAGTTTATGACAGATCAATTTGAGCCGAATGAGGAAGATTTTTCCATAATTAACTCCATTGCTGAAAGTGACATGGACCGACCAGTTCTGATGCTTAATCTTAATCGGTATTTTGAGTCTGTGGGTTTTCCCGATGGCAAACTTTATAAATCTTACATGGATGTTCTTTCGAAGTTATTAGAGAGCCTTGGCGGTAAAATTCTATGGCAAATGCCCTCGTATGGTCAGCCGTTTGGTGGAGAAAAACTCCATGAGATTATAGCAATTTGGTATCCGTCACATGAAGCCTTCTTATCGTTAAAAAAGATGCCGCTTTCTGAAGAAAACTTTAAGCTTCGAGCAATGTGCGTGGAGCATGCAGTGTTGCACAGATGTCCTGGGGATCTCTTTCTAGATTAATTACCATTAGCCTAATTTAAGTTTAAAAATGCTTAGATTTATACTGCAGACAATTTAAACGCTTTCCAAAAAAGTTATTATGGGTTGCTTAACTATTATAGCTTGCTGAATAGCCAAACGTTCTGGAGTATTAAAAAAATCAAAAAAAACTTGTTTTGATGGCGCGGTCCCTATCACAAAGCTTGTTTGTGGTTCGCTGGCGTTTTTAAAAGCCTTGAAGTTAATACCCGCTTCTTGTCTTTGGTCTTCAAGTTCATTAAACAAAGCTAACCAATTTTCAAAATTTTTTACATCGGCTTCAATGATTACGGTGATAGACATTGTACCCTCGCTTTCTAATCAAAGTTCAAGAAAAATATATTAGCTGAGTACTGTTCAAAGGAAACGAAATAATGACGATCTTCCCACAGCATGAATTACATCGGGCAGCAGGAAACCTAGCCAAGAATAACGTTAATCCTGGCGAAGATGTCCTTATCGTAACAAGTTCAGATCAAGATGCGAGGTTGGTTGATTCATTAACGGCAGCAGTATCCGGAAATAATCCTAAAACTGTTTCCACTATAGTGATTGCTTGTCCAGAAACACTTAAAAACTTTCGTCATCCTGATCCCGTGTTGGCAGCCGTAGAACATGCAGACCTCACTATTGTTGCAACGACTATAAATTTCCCAAGAGCTTATGATGACTTAAGCGAGGTTGTTTATAAATCGGGAAAACGACAGGTCCTCATTAACAATGCGCCTTTAGAGGATTTTGTCAGGGGCGCTTCGCTTGCAGACCCTGTAGCCTTAGACGAGGATACAAGAAAACTTGCAAGGCGGATTTCAGATGCGAAAAAAATACGTGTTACTTCCAATAATGGGACGGATCTATGCATGGATATCTGCCGACCATGCATATCGTTGACTGGGTTTGCCGATAGGGAGATGGGATTTGGATCTTTCCCCAGTGGTGAAGCAATGTTGGTGCCAGAGGAAGATACGGCTGATGGAACCTTTGTGGCCGACTCGTTTGGTCAAGTAGTTTACATCGATGGTTCTGGTCCGCAAATTGGGCTTATTAGTGAACCCATAGAACTGCATTTTGCCAAAGGGAATTTAGTTGAGATTAATTCGGGTAGAGATAGTCAAAAACTCAAAGAGATCATAAAGGCGGGAGATAAAAATGTGACCAGGTTAGCGGAACTCGGTATTGGCACCAATCCAATGGCCAGAGAAATCGGACATGTTGAGAATAAGTTTAGAAAAGGAACGGCCCACATAGCTCTTGGCGATAATCATTTAATTGGGTGGGGTGCGGTAAAAAAGTATGGTGGGCAAATTATCAGCAATAGGCATATTGATTTGGTTGCAAATAACATTGCTCTTCAACTGGATGCGGAAGTTATTGAGTTCTAGAAGAGATTTGGATGCTACCGTGTTCCAAGCGGTAATCGGCCGCATGTGGTTTTTCTATTCAGTAAGCTCGAATTGAATCTCATTACGACGCAGGAATGGGAGTGTCCAAGGCGGATTATAGAAGGCATATTTTGGGTTGCCAGCTTTAGAATAGTTAGAGCCGTTTATATATTTTTCTAATTCATTCGTATGCGTAGTCAGGTTTTCCTCCGTACTTCTACCTGAGAAAGTGACTACCGCGTAGCGTTTAGAAGGTATCTGGATTATTTTTATTCTATCATTTATTGGATTTGGAATAGTATCTATCGAAAACTTCGAGGGCATTATGAAACTTATAGCCCATTCTGTATCCGTTTTTTCCTGCTGAACTGGCGCAGTCATCGCGATTTTAATCCCCTCCTGCTGCGTTATTGGACCATTCATTGAAAGTTGTTTTTCTCCCTCGTTATTACCAAAAATGAAATCTGCTAATATTCTAAATCCATCACTGATCGAAGCCTGACGGGAGCCAGCGGTCTTTACCTCCGCGATGATCAATGGCGGATATTGCCTAATTTCTATATTTTGTTCTTTCTTTAATATTTTGTAGGCGGGAACCTCAACGTTACTCATAATTGGCCCGACCATAGCAGCGCCAAAAACTAAAACGACGACTAGTAAAAGTATTGCCACGAATATTTTTTTTTTTCATCTTTGAGAGATATTTCGCATTGGCTTTTTCATGTTTTAAAGACGTCCGTTTATAAACTTTTACGTGCACCCAGCCCGGGATCAGATAGAGGAGCAGACATTCTGTCTATCGGTTTACTTTACTCTCGATATTCGAAACAAACCACCGTCTTGTTCGTCATTTAAAATGAGAATGCTACCGTCCTTAAATACTTCAACGTCTCTTACCCGTCCAACTACGCTCTTCAAGATGCTGGTTTCAGATATGGGGTAACCATTTTTTCCCATGCTCACGACGAACAAGCGCATAAACTTGAGACTTCCAATTAAAAGTTTTCCGCGTAGCTCTGGGAACATGTTTCCATAATAAAAAGCCATCCCAGAGGGTGCTATGCTTGGTGTCCATTTCCAAACAGGGTCGGTAAAACCTTTTGGGGAATAGTTTAGCCCGATGTCGCCGCCAATATATTCTTTACCATACGACACTTTAGGCCAACCGTAATTGTTTCCATAAGAAATGATGTTTATTTCATCGCCGCCGCGCGGGCCGTGCTCGTGCGACCAAAGTTCCCCGGTTCGATCATTAAATACCAGGCCTTGCGGGTTTCGATGACCTATTGAATAAATCTCTTTTGCCCAGTTTTTATTTGGCGAACGTGCTGTTTTGGCCGGGGATAAACTTAGATGTATTATCGTTCCTGAGTGGTTTCTAGGGTTCTGCGCGTTGTTTCTCTCACCTCTATCTCCTATTGAAGCATAGAGAATGTTGTCCTTTATAGCTAACCGACAACCAAAATGGACGCCGCCCTTGGATGGCTTGTTTGATACAAATATATCCGAACCGTTCACTAATGTATCACCATCCAATGTTGCTCGAAAAACAGCCGTGCTGCTTTTGGATGAAGAAATGGGTTTGGAGTAGCAAAGGAATACAATAATTTCGTCCCCGATTTTTTGAGACGTCACATCCAGTAAGCCACCCTGCCGATATTCAACGACTTTTGGTGTGTTAGTTATTTTTTTACTGATTTGAGTAGATATACTAATAATATAAAGTGATCCAGGGCGGGTTGTAACCAAGACTCGCTGGTTGTCTAACGACGTTAAACCCCACGGATGTTCAAGGGTAGGCCCGATCCGTGCTATATTGATTTCGGTTGCAAAAACGCCGCAGCTAGTTGTCACTGACAAAATATAGATAAGTGTGGACAGCGATACCTTTATGTTTAACCAATATTTTCGTCGGGAGTTTAGCATCGAGAAACCTTGCAATATTAAACTGCAGCAGAAGTGCTATTTAGAGCGGATCGAAGAAGACGACGTCTAAACGATTTTATGAAGGTCGTTTCTTTTGTTCCTGCATTTTGTCCCATTCGGCATCTATCATACGCATTGTTGCCTTCACAAGTGGCTGTTTAGGATCTAATCCGCAGTATAAGAGGGTCGCAAACCATTGCAACTCCGGACTAAGTGCGACCTTTTCTTTAGGAGATCGTTTCGAAGACGTCTCCTCATTCACCTGATCAACAAACTTTTGAACCCACATCCTTATGTCTTTTTGAGCTGCAGGATTTTCTTGATAAGCTAGTATATAAGAGCATTGGACCGCGCCCACGCCCAAATTCTTACTGCCTGAGTGATACGCTGATGCAGGAAGAGCAGTAGAGGCTCCTATTAGTGAGACGGCAAATAGATACCGTTTTAAGGATGCAAAACTTGTCATGGATGTAACCTAGAGTTGTTGAATTTGTAAAAGTTACGGTTTACCGAGGGAATTGGATTACAAATAAGAATATCAACGCTTGAAGACGAATAGAAACGGATTATTTCTGTGGTAGGAGTTTTGACGATGAAAGAGATGTTGGACTGCGATAATTGGATTAGCTGGCGAAGGCGAAGTGAAGAATTTGCTGTAACGCTGGACGACGGTGATCCTGTCGTCGTCACTATCTCACCAAACGGTTATGATGCAGCTGCCAGTATCCTCTCCCGACCAGGAGAGTGTAAAGACGTCCCTGCGCAAAATTGGTTCACCATTGAGAGCCTTGGAACAAAAAGTGTCATTCATTACAAAGCTGACACTTGCGTTGAAGAGATCGCCGACGAAAACTGGTATCCGCGGCCACGTGAAGGAAAGTTCATTGGATAGTGGTAAAATTAGCGAAAAGGCCAATAGATATTCAACAAAAGTGCGATTGGAACGCATCAAAATATTTTAAAGTTGAGTGATCTGCAGTCGACTGGAACCCGTATAATAGCAATCAATTAATTGCTAAAACGCTTATGTCGTGAGAATTCTTTTTATTATCCTCGGTCTTTTAATCGCAACAGGTTGTTCAACAATGACAGTTACCAATGTGTCTCAAAAAAAACCTGACTTAATCTTAGAACAGTACTTCCTTGGTAAGACCTTTGCATCTGGTATTTTCGAAGATCGCTTCGGGAATGTGAGGCGACAGTTTATTGTAGATATTGACGGAACTTGGGACGGTAAAACGCTTACCTTAACTGAGGACTTTATTTTTGGTGATGGGGAGACGGAAACTCGAGTGTGGTCAATAGAAAAAATTGCACCCGCCTCTTATGTGGGGACTGCCGACGATGTTATTGGCTCAGCTAAAGGCATAGTTTCAGGAAACACGCTAAATTGGAAGTATGACATGAGATTAAAGGTTGGGGGGAGCAGAGTTAAAGTACACTTCGACGACTGGATGTTTCTTCAGCCAAACGGTGTTTTGATCAATAAAGCCAGGGTTAGCAAATTAGGTTTGGATATCGGGCGGGTAACTATTGCTTTTACCAAAAAGGCAGATGCTGACTTTCTTTCTACCATTCCATCAACAAACAAAGAACCGCTAGTCGCGACTTTAGCTAGATGATCACGGTCTTTTTCGACGACAAATGCGGGTTATGTTCTAAAGAGATAGCGCACTATAAAAAAATAGCATCAAATGAATTTGAATGGATCCCTATAAGCAATGACAAAGGACGTTTGAAAACGTACGGAATAGAGACCGTGGACGCCTTAAAATTGCTTCATGTTGTCGATCACTCAGGAATTGTCCACCAAGGTATAGATTCATTCTTCGTCATCTGGCGTCATCTAAGGCGCTGGAGGTGGTTTGCAGCTATAGCCTCTTTGCCTTTGATACACCAAATATTAAGAAAATTATATACTACTTTTGCTGAATGGCGCTTTAGACGTCTTTCTCACTGCAGAGCTTTGATAGATAATTGAGCGCCCGTTCGGCGCTTTTTATGCTCACTGACTGAGTATTCAATCGCTGTGCAATTTGCTTAGGCTGCGAAAATCGGCCTCTAATTTCTTCCCACCAAAATCTACGTGTACAACGTTAACATCGTGGCGACGGCACCACACTTGCAGACCGATGTCTGTTAAACCGACATCCAACATTGAATATTGTTGAAGAGACCTACTATCTGTCAGTCCAGCACAATATTCCTCATGGCACTGATCACAAACTAAGTTTTCTGTTATGTTGTAAAGCAAGTTGCTATTGTCATCTTTATCCACGGTACGGGCGTCGAGTTATATGGATAAGAGATCGGATCCTATCGCATAAACGATCAGAGCCATTTGTAAAAGGTTTAATATCACGGTGAGCCTGTGGGAAAGGCTAAATTTTTTCGCGGAGTCGAGATTGCCCGATAATTCTTCATCCCGCCATTGATTAATCTTAGGCAAAAGTATTTGTCGGACAAGAACAGTTGTAATAACGATAAAAATGCACGCGGCAGTAGCTACCGATATCAGCTTACCTAAAAAACCAGCAATGAGGGCCAAAACAATAATAAAAAGATAATAGTTAGGAAATAGCCGCCTTAGGACCACGCCAGACGTTTTTATATCCAACGACGAAAAAATAGCTGGCGCAACAACAGCCGGAAAAAAAACCATACCGCCGAGAAGAAGGAGTAGTATATAAATTTGAATTACTTCACTCATCTAGTATCTCCTTTTGGTGACATACGGCTAAGCACTATCAAACAGATCACTATTGTGTCGTGTTTTCCAGCTAGGCTATCTTAAAGTCGGATGAGATATTTGAATATCAGATGTCTATTGTATAGTGAATGGGAATTAAGCGTTCTTATATTTTTTTGAGGTTCCTTTTTATAGCTAATGTTACTTGGATAAATATGAATAGACTATTCTATAGAATGAGCTTTCATTTCAATTTCAATAAACGTTAATGGCTGGTCTCCCGCGTTGATAACATTATGTTCGACGCCGGCTTTTCTATAATAGGAGATTCCACTGGTGAGGCTAGCCCGTGTCTCGTTACCATCTCCATCCACTAATAAAAGCTCACCGTCAGTTTGTGGTACAACAACGTAATCCCACTCGTGACGATGAAAAGTAGTCTCATCACCACTTTCGAAGGTGTACTCCGTAACGCGTACTCTTTCGTTGTCAACTTGAATGGTACTGCTAGCTTGTTCGCGATGAGCAATGGTCTTCATCTATTATCGCTCCTTTTCAGATCAACTTTGTTATTAATTTTGCCTCCATATTAACAAAATAATGTTCGTTGGCGATTTAATACTCGGAAACTTATGCGAAAATTATTGCTAACAAGAGAGAATTGAGTTTTTCTTTAGGTGTTTTACTTTAGTAATTCAAGCTTATACCTGGGTATAGCTAACCTTTGTAGGCAGTAAGACAAATTTATGCTTTTGTTGGTGAAATATAGAACTAATGCTAATGACTTTAAGAACACTAATACTCTCGCTAGTTTGTCTCACTATAGAACCATTATTTCTTTCAGCTATTCTAGCCGATGACCAAAGCGAAAACCTGGTAAAAACGTCAGGTGATGATACCGCCACATTGGACACGCTTTTCGTAGAACTCGAAAAGGCGCCGTCGTTGGTGGAAGCCCAGAGGGTGGAGCGCATTATCTGGGCGAAATGGCATTGGCATAAAATTCCTCGCTTATCGCAGAAACTGAGGCTCGGCACAACGTATTTGCAGGAAAATAATTTTAAACAGGCCCTCTATATTTTTAATAATATTATTAAAGAAGCGCCGGCGTTTTCCGAAGCCTATAATAAACGAGCTACGGCATATTTTTTAATGAAAAAATACGAGAAGTCTCTAATGGACATAAAAGCAACGCTTACTCTTGAACCACGTCATTTTGGAGCGTTGTCTGGTATGGGGCTTATTTTCATGAACCGTGGTGATTTTCAAAGAGCTTTACTGGCATTTACAGCAGTATTGAAAATTTATCCATTTTCAATTTCTGCTGCAGCAAATATGAAAATAATAGAGCGTGAGCTCAACCTTAAGGTCCTTTGAATTTGCAAGGTAACAATAAGTTATGAGTTTTTGGAATATCAGCAGTGCAAATATAGCGGTAGAGCCGAAGCGTACATTGCACTACTAACCTTATAGCAGGTTCTAGGTCATCTTGAAACAAGGTAAGTTTATGAAGTCTTATACAAAGTTTTTGCGAACTATCGCCGTTTTAATGCTGACCACTGCGCCGATTGTCGTTGCGTTAAGTAACATTTGCTGGAAATGTTAATCGTAAGTCCCTGACTTGACGTAATTAGTGCATCGCAGCATGATCTATCCTGTTAACAAAATCTCGGGAAACTGATAGTTCAGGGACGGTGAGGCCTGTGCCACACTCGCTATTTTCGGTCGGCATCCCCAAAGCTAATATTTCGAGGTATGTTTGCTGAACAGCTATCGCGAAAACCTCTAAAAGGCTGTCGACTATCCACGCATGCGCTGTTGGATTATCGGAGAAATTGTCTCCAAAAATAATTTTCTCGTCTTTTTCCATATCAGCCCAGTTAATCTCCAATACCGGGTAAAAACTTGAGCCGTGGTTCTTTTGAGAGAGTTGGAAACCCACGTTGTGAAGTCCCTCAGCGCCAAAAAATGAAAATTTGATGCCGCCAAGAAAAATATCATGCGCACTTTTAGGAGTATCATACTTAAGTGATAGCTGCGTTAGACCATATTTATGACCAAGCTTTTCGAAATTACTGTACAACCCGTTCATCCCCTCTCAAACGTTAGTTATATTGTTACGGATTAACCGGTCTATTAGATCATGCAAGGAGTTGGTTATTGGGCAACTGCTAAAACTTTTAGCTATCAACAGCACATCGGTGAGGGGAATATTTACCTTTGCGTTTAAAAAATATTTACGAAACAAATCTACATGCAACTCACTTTCGTAGAATAATTATAAACTTTATTGGAGTGGATTCCATGCGCTCAGACTCAGAAATTATTGCGTTAGCTTGGGATGATAAAACTTCGTTTGAAATGATAGAAGATCAGACCGGTTTATCGGAAAAAGGTATTATCAAGTTAATGAGGCGCTCTCTTAAGCCGGGATCTTTTAAGAAGTGGCGGGAACGCGTAAGCGGCCGCTCAGCAAAACACGCTAAACGCAGTTTGAACGCTCTAGCGATAGATTATGCCGATTTGCAGTGAATGCGAGATCGACGAATGCGAAAGCCGTGGAAGATGGATTATTTTCCCTGGCGAAGATAATAGTTTAAAATGGTCTTTTCAATGTCTGGTGTGTATTAGGGCGTGGCGCGAACGTGCCCTGAAACGCCAAGGTCTATCAAGTGATGAGGTTCTTGCTAAGCTTAACGCAGAGTACCCACTTGTTAGGTCAGCCCCGATTCAAAAACATAACTGAACCATATCACTGATAGCCGGCGGCGCAAATTTTAACAAAGAAAATAGACCTCAAGGAGGTAATTTTTTGAGATCTAACTTTTTTAACGTTGTAAAAACATGTTTACAAAAGATGATTAACTAGCTCCAAGGTTAATAAAAAATTACCGTCTTTTATTAAGCTGGATTGGATAACTATGAGTGAAAAAAAAGAGACTTTAGATCCAGAAATCTGGACACTGAGTGTTATTGGCGATGTTTACGGGTTTATTGATGAAGCCTTCTCGGATATCCCAGTTACAGAGCAAGACGCATTAAAAGACTTTTTAGATGGCGCGACGTTCGACAATCCTTTGTATATCGGCGTCAAAGAACGTTTATTGGAAAACTTATGGGATAAGAAGGCGTCATATCATAAAAAAAGTGGGTCTATTCAATAATAAGATATAATTTAAAAAAAATTGCTCGATAGATGAGCTGACGAGTTCTAATATTAAGCATCCGCTAATCAAAGCGCCTTAATAAACAGCCACCCAAGGAACTCTGCGATATGAACTACTTAATTGAGCCACAGAGGCAGGTAGAAATTTGCGCCAGTGCAGAAGTGCTTATTCTCGGTGGAGGTCCATCAGGGATAGCTGCTGCAATCGCCTCGGCACGCTCTGGATCTAAAACAATTTTACTTGAAAGATATGGTTTTTTAGGCGGTATGGGTACCGCGGCGATGGTTACTAATTTTTGCGGGCTTCATGCCAACATAAACGGTACCGTCCAACGAATTGTGCACGGTGTTGCAGATGATATTCTTGCTCGGTTGGAAGCCCTCGGCGGCTTAAATGCTCCCCATCACATTAAGGGCAGAAATGGTGGGCACGATACAGCTGCTCAAGCTTATGACACTGCAGCGTATAAAGTTGTTGCGGATGAACTTTTAAAAAATGCTGGCGTAGACATACGTTTTCATTCTCTTGCTGCGGGCGTTGCAATGAAAAATAAATCTTCCATTGATGCTGTTATTTTGGAAACTAAATCGGGAAGAAAAGCGATTAAGGCGGAGATCTTTATAGATTGTTCGGGGGACGCTGATTTGGCTTTCTGGTCAGGGGCAGAGGTTGAAAAAGGTGATGATGATGGGTTTATAGCATACCCGACAACGATGTTCAGGATTGGGAATGTTGACGATGATTTGGCTCACCGCTTGGGCCGTCCAAACTTAAACGAACTAATCGCTAAACATAAACATAATTATAATCTACCGCGCAAAACGGGTATAATTAATTCGCAAGCACACAAAGGTGAATGGAGAGCCAATCTAACACAAATCAGTAAATGTGATGGATCACCGATAGACGGAAGCAATTGGGATGATTTAAGCTTTGCTGAAGCAGAGGGACGGCGTCAAATATTAGAATATCATAGGTTTTTAAAGGACTGCGTTCCAGGATTTCAAAACTCCTATCTGCTAGAAACAGCGGCTCAGGTTGGTATACGAGAGACTCGCAGAATTATTGGTTCATATGTATTAACAGGAGAAGACGTTTTGGGCTGCTCAGATTTCGATGACGTGATCGGATGTAATGGTTGGCCGTTAGAGCAACACTTAAAAGGTGCAGCCAAGTGGACATTTCTAGGGGGCAGGGGCTATCATCAAATCCCATACGGATCGTTAATTCCGATAGGAGTTGATAATCTTCTTGTTGCTGGCCGTTGCGCCTCTTCTACTCCAGAAGGTCAGTCCTCTCTTCGCGTCAGCGGGCCATGCTTTGTGATGGGACAAGCGGCAGGCACAGCTGCTAATCTAGCTATTGAAACTAAAACAATGCCTGCGGCCATTAATATTTTAGAACTTCAAAATCGCCTTCGGAATGATAGGGTTTTCCTAGGGCAATAGAGGTTGTCATGTAACTAAGCAAACAAATTGTAGGCATGGGGCATGTACGCGTTATTTGTCGTTAATAATCCGACTCGAATTATTTTTCGTAAAAAATTGAAAGTTTGTTTTCAGAGATCAATGTAGACAGTCAGGTGGGAGGAAATATTGGTCAACAAAAAAATTACAAGGCTCCCGGTCGACGTTACGACCACAATGGGGGATAAATTTTCTTTTAACTTTAAGTTACATGAGCACACGGCTGATCCAATAAAAGTATCAAATCTGGTCTCATCTGTACTCGCAACTCTTGATAATGAAATCAAGCTCTTGGGTGAGACCAGCAATGGGGATGTTTTACAAGGACTAGCTATGGCATTGGCTATAAGATCTAAAATAATACATGGGGCAGACGATACCACTCCAAGGTTGGTAAAGTCTTTGGTTAACGATGCGCTCGAAAGCCTCGATAACACAAAAATTAATGTTGCCACTGCTGGCAATGCTTAAAAACGGGTAAGAGAGGAAATGGTAAATAAAAAAGAAAATGTTTGGGACTTTCCAAGGCCCGCAATATGTGAGCCTTTCAATGGAAGCCTGAAGGTAGTGGTTTCGGGCAGGGTGATTGCAAAAACCGACAGAGGTTTTCGTTCTTTAGAAACTTCCCACCCTCCAAGTTATTACATCCCTCCAGATGACATTGAAATGGCTGATCTACTATATAATCAACGCGTTACACTTTGCGAATGGAAAGGAAAGGCATCGTATTTTAATTTTAAGTTGGGTGATCGTAGTATAGCGGATATTGCATGGACATATACCGACCCAACTCCAACATTTAGAAAAATTAAGAATTATTTGAGTTTTTACGCGTCAAAAGTAGATGCTTGTTATGTTAACGGTGAAAAGGTCATGGCCCAGGAGGGAGACTTCTACGGTGGTTGGATAACAAAACACTTGGTCGGACCATTTAAAGGAGGGCAAGGAACGGCTGGTTGGTAAGATTTAAAAAAGTTTAAAGGCGTTTATGGACTCTGTGTTTACGAAAATCTTTGGACTTATTTCTTTAAACGCGAAGTTAATAAAGTATCTGATTTTTTTATCGAAACAAGATGTCCCGTTAGCGTGCCAAATGCTGTTTCAACCGTTAAACCAACGGGAAGGATAGGCCCATCTTTAAGTGGCCTGCCGACGTATACGAGTTTTTCTCCAGACGTCGCGGCATACTTGCTTTTCTCGCGTTTATGTCCGCCGAACATATTAACATTCATCTTACAAATAAATGCTTTCCCTTTGAAAACAGAGAAGGGTGTTTGCTTGAAGGTTGACTCGCCTTTGTCCTCAAGGATCAAGTCGTACCTGCGACGTCCATCGAACACTGGAAGTTTCACGTTACAGCCCATGCCACGTTCAAGTCGTCGGTTTATTTGTACAATGGCTGTCAGAGGGTCAATAGTTTCTTTTACCAGACCTCTTGGGATTGGAAAAACTTCTGAAAGGTCTGGGGGAGGTTGAGTATCGCTAAATATTAGTTGTCCGCTTCTTTCATATGATAGGACTGTTTTCCGAACATTACCGGCTCTTTTGCCGAAGTTTTGATGGAGACTAGGGACTGGACGCCATTCTAGAAAATTCCCTTTTGACGTGGCCTGTCCACTCCATTCATAAAATACATTCAAAAGTCCGTCGGTCTTTGACTTCGAAACTACTTTATAGCTCTTGCGCCTTAATTCGATTGTAGTTTTGGCTTGTAAAATAGTAAAACCGCCAAAGTAGAAGGTATAATCTGCCACAATAGTTTTAGACTTAGCCTCACCAAACATAACCGTCGTTAAAACAATTAGAGTTGATATGGTTATTAAATGTTGAGTTTTGATCACTTTTGTATAACCGGTTTATGGAGTTATTTTGCCTGCTTACGCCATTGTGAGTTGATTAATTCCTTTACAGCGTCAGAAAGTAAAGCCTTAGGTTCTTCGCTACAGAAACTTAATATTTTGTACCAAATTACATCCTCGCGGGGTGCGATATCATTGGGAAGAGGGCCCTTTACACCAGTCTTTTGTTCTAATCCCAATCGAATATGTTCGCCGAAATAATTAGTGGCGGTTATCCATCCCTGCGCCCAGTTTTGATAAAATTTTCTCAAACCCTTATCCTCCGGATTTTTTAAAACAACACGACAAGAGATCTCGCCCGCGCCAAGTATCGTATAGTTTTTTTCATCACCGTGCGCAGCAACGGCTGGTAGTAACATTACTGCAAGTAATGTAATTAGAGCATGCTTCATTATGGGTTTTCTTTGTTTGTAGTAAGACATAGGCTGGATGATCCTAAATATAGATAGTTGGTCTGATAATTCATTTGATAACTTAATTAAATACTACTCAATATTAAGCAAAAAAAAATTGGTGTTATATACCTTTTTTTGATGTCAAAAATTCAATTCACCCTGAAGTCTATTCTTTGGGCTTATTCGTGTTCGTCCGGTCGTTTGCTTCCCTTTTCTGCTTCCATGCTTAACGTAAACTTCTCTAGCAATCTCCTTATGCTCGGGTTTTCCTTTAACTGCGTAAAGCATCTTGGAAGCCGCTTGTCGCGATGTCTTTTCGTCGACGATGGGAGCCGGGTATCCTTTTGGTTTATTAGGTGAAAGCCATGGCGTATGGATAAAGTCATGATCGATATCTTTCAATTCGGGGACCCATTGACGAACGAAGGTTCCTGTAGGGTCCTGATCCAATCCTTGTTTTATTGGATTGTAAATTCGAATTGTATTTATTCCCGTAGTACCAGATTGCATTTGAGTCTGGCTGTAGTGAATGCCAGGTTCGTAATCTGTGAAAAGTCCTGCAAGGTGAACTGATGGTTCGCGCCAATGTAACCATAAGTGTTGGCTTGAAAAGCTAATAAGAAGTGCGCGCATTCTGAAATTGAGCCACCCAGTAGCAGTCAAAAAACGCATGCAGGCGTCGATCATAGGATATCCGGTGTGCCCACTTTTCCACGCCTCAAAGTAAGTTGGATTGAAATAGTCCTCACGTAATCCATTGTAACAGGAATTCATGTTTCTAAATTCAATTTCGGGCTCCGACTCCAATTTCTGAATGAAGTGGCAATGCCAACGAAGCCGACTGGAAAAAGATTTTAAGGACTGGCTCCAGTCTTTTTTTAGATCAGTTGAGATGTGTCTCAAGTTTTGTAGTCTATCTGTAGTAGCTTGGTATATCTCTTTCACTGAGATAGTACCGAAAGCAATGTGGGGAGATAAGCGCGAGCAGCTATCAATTGCGGTAAGGGGAGAGGACATTTCGCTTCTATATTTCTCTCCTCTTGAGTTTAAAAAGCTATCTAAAAGTTTTTTAGCTTCCTCCCTACCGCCCCTAGGAGCTCGATAAAGTTCATCGTCATCAAGCTTTAGTTCGCAATTAGCAGGTATTGGGTCTGTGTGTTCGTTAACGAACATTATACGGGTTGGTTTTTGAAATGCAGGCTTATTCATGCTGGAATACCAATTTGCTGACCAGCCATTGCGGGAAGATAACGCACGGATTACACCATGTTGAGTCTTCTCAATCCAATGTACATTGTTTTTCTTTGCCCATACTCTCACTTCAACATCGCGTAAGAAGGTCCAACGGTTCCAAGTCTCTTGGTGAGAGTACAGTTTGTCAAAACTATGTTTCTCCTTCAATTCGGCTAAAATTTGTACGGCGTCTCCAACTTTTACAATTAGTTTACCGCCGTAATTCCGAAGCGATTGATCTAGATCGTCTAAGCATTGTTTTAGAAAATTATATTGTCTCCCAGTTAGATCAGGCTGTAACCACAATTGTCTTTCTATGATATAGATGGGTAGGACTGGTCCGCTTCGAGAGGCCTCCAGAAAACTTTCGTTATCCTCTAACCTTAGATCACGCTTAAACCAGACAATATTCATTTGGTAAGTTGTCCTAAATCTTTGTTCGCTAGGTGTAAGAGTTGTTGTGATATTTAAGAGGTGTGGCAGTTCTTTCATTTTTCAATAAGTGCAGGTACTTTTAACTGCAAGCTTAGGATTGAATGAAAATAGTTTTGAATGAACTATCCGCATCTTTCTAAGGTGCTTAAGCTTTTTTAATAGAAGTAAGTTTGTCCAAGGAGGAGATAATAAATCATGCAAGTTAAAGAATATGTGCCAGCGACTATATCCGGTAGAGAATTAATAATGGAGGGAACAGACATGAGGGTTCAGATCCTCACACTTGACGAAGGCGAGTCAATTCCATGGCATTTTCACAGCGAAATAAGCGATTACTTTGTTTGTTTAGAAGGAACCCTTGTCGTTGAAACGAAAGCACCAAGTAATACATATTTTTTAGAAGTTGGAGAACGGTGTTCAGTTCCCCCTATGAATGCACATTACGTTCATGGACTCGAAATGAGCAAGGCAAAATTTTTGATTCTCCAGGGTGTGGGTATTTACGACAACATACCGGTTGGAGTAAATAAGCTATTGTATTGACAGGGACCTTACAAACAAGATGATAGAGAATAAAGCAATTGATATACCTGTGCCTTTCAAACGAAGCGATTATAAAGTTAAACCGGAGTGGATTGACCACAACGGCCATATGAATGTCACCTTTTATCTAGAGGCCTTCGACCATAACATCGGGGATTTTTTTCGTTCACTGGGGCTTACAAAGAAGTATCGACGAAGGGAAAGTGTGGCAACATACTGTGGTGACTTTCATATTCATTATATCCGGGAATTATTTGAAGGGACTCGTATTGAGATCTCCTGTCAATTGGTGGATTTCGACGAAAAACGTATTCACCTGTGTCAGTCTATGTACAATGCGGAAGAGGGTTATCTCGCGGCCGAATCAGAAGTCATTTATTTACATGTCGACGCGCTAGCACGTAAAGTTTCCCCCATGAAATCTGATCTATTTGATAGGGTAAAAGTTGTTTACGAGGCGCATAAAATTCTTGGACGGCCCAGTCAAAGAGGTAGAACGATAGCAATTAAAAAGCGGGATTAGGCCGTCTCTTGCAGCGCATCCAGTGTTTGATAATGAGGTTTAGGGCGCCCCTGCCTATCAACTAAAACAAACACAATTTTGTCAATTTGGGTGAGTATTGTATCACTGCCTTTCTTTCTAACAACGCACTTTAATGTTATAGAGGTCCGACCCATATCAATCGCTTCCATGCCAATTTCAACGATATCGCCTATTCGTGCGGTTGATAAAAACTCTATATTTGAAATATAGCGTGTAACCACTGAGTCGTCTTTTAATTGGCAAGCGCTAAAAATAAAAGCCTCTTCGTCAATCCATGAAAGTACTCGACCTCCAAACAAAGATCCGTTTGAATTTAAGTCCTTTGCTGCAACCATTTTTCTAGTAAAAAATTTCATCTTTATTCCATTTTTGAGTCGGGACGATAATTAAATCTTTACAAATTATGTGCCAAATCAATTTTATTAAGGAATAAGGGAAATGTTCTGGATTCCGCGCAAAAAGAGTTTTGTTTTCTGGTTAAAAGTTAGGCAAAATATTTTATAAGTGTTTAAAAAGTAATCCTTGGCTCAGACTTTAAGTTGAGGGCCTCTAACATCCCTCCAGCAAGTGATCTGTAACTGTTTCAGTGTCGTACTTTATAGCACGCACTGTTTTGAGGGCTTAATTTCTACTTAAAAGTTGAACGCCCAATACAAAATATTTCGTCATAAATATTTAGTTCTTAAGTAGAACGATGAGGATGTGTTTGTCTATTTTAAAACGACATTTTGACAATAGAAGTGACTTAATAGCGTATGTCAAAGAACTCGCACCTTGGGCTGAAGGAAATGCCTCCCAAATCCTCGGCGGGAAAAGAGAATGTAGAAAAAGGTTAACGAACCTTAACGCAGTAAAATATGGTAAAACGAGGAACTATGGGTGGGGATCGGTTTCAAAGCTTTCGCCTTATATTAATCATGGGGTCGTAACCTTAAATGAGGTTAGAAACCACGTTGTCAAAGATGCTATTGATACGAAATTGATAGAGAGTTTTGTACGAGAGTTGGGATGGAGAGATTTTTGGTCACGATTTGCCGAAAATAATCAGAATCTTTTATGGAATGACGTTGAGGATTACAAAACTGGATACGCAAGTGATGATTACCAGGAGGAATTACCCGAGGATATTTTAGCTGGCGACACAGGCGTTGCTTGTATTGATTCCTTTATAGCCGATCTTCTAAATACCGGGTACGTTCATAATCATGCAAGGATGTATCTAGCCAGCTATATAGTCCACTTCCGCCAGATTAAATGGCAGGCTGGGGCTCGCTGGTTTCTGAGTCATCTGTTGGATGGAGATGTTTCTAGTAACAACTTTTCATGGCAGTGGATTGCGAGCACTTTTAGTAATAAGCCATATATTTTTAATCTTGAAAATGTCGATAAGTATTTTAGTGGAATTGTTGACACAACCCGATCAAAAAATCGTGTTTTAGACGCAAGCTACCCAACATTACACAACCGCTTGTTCCCCAATTTGAAAGTTCAAAATGGCTGACAAACTTCTTTTGGTTCACGATAAGGCGTTGCGTTCCGGTTTGGACTTTTACGAAGCAAGCGAGAGTTTTAAGGCTGTTCATATATGGGATGATGAATATTATCGTTCTCAAAGATACTCGCTTAAGCGGCTAGTTTTCATATATGAGACGCTTTTAGATCTTCCTTTAGAAATAATACACGGAAGTACACTGGATATTTTGAGCGAGGAAAACTCTGACCACATAGTCATTCCATATTCCGGCGATCAAGTGTTAAAGACCCTTTTTTCAAAGATAGAGAAAATCAAAACGGTTCAATACTTATTTGAGATCTCGTTCGTAAATCTAGACAGGACAGTCGAATTTAAAAGATTTTTTAAATATTGGAACCAAGCGAAGAAGACGGCATTTCTAATCAATGGTGATCGCGGTGCCTAGAGGGATAAAAAAATCTAATCTTCCGAACAAAATCTGTCCTGCCTGCAGAAAGCCGTTTTCCTGGCGGAAAAAGTGGGAGAAGGTATGGGATAATGTCAAGTTTTGTTCAAGAAGGTGCCGTATGCTTTCAAAGTCGTATGAGCAAAGTACTTAATAATATCTCTTTAATAAAAGATGCGTTCTTGACCCCAGGTATTGCGTTCACTTTTTATCGTATCTAAACTAACCACTATGAGGAAAATTCTTTCAGTAGTAATTTCGACTTTCGTATTGTCCTATTTAATGGCTGCTATTGATAATGAAGCGCAAGCCGCCTGTTCAGCCGATCAACGGATAACAACTACCTCAGGGTGCTTGTCCTTAGCAAAGTCGGGTAACGCCCTAGCGCAATTTGACATGAGTACTAGATATTTCACGGGCACGGAAGGCGTTAAACGTGACGAAGTCTTAGCCTATATGTGGGCGAAAGTTTGTTCGGAAAAAGAGCAAATAACTTGTGGTAAGTTGATAAATATTCTCGAGATGAATATGTCAGAAGCCAACATTGCTGCGGCAAGAAAAATGGCATCGAAATGCCTTCGATCGAACCTTGCGGAGTGTAATTAAACGTTAGATTTTGATAGTAAGTCTAAACAAGCTTGTAAACATATAGCTAGACGCGGTGTTCTGCGGCTAAACGCGGCTTTTCATGCCGTTGGGGTTTGCGCTGCGCGCCACGCCATTAAATATTTTGCTCCATCACGTCCTACACAATCCGTGTGTACGAGGCCAGCTTCAACAATACATAGCTCGCCCGCCTTAAACGATTTTCTATTTTTGTCGGTTTCCACAATAAATTCGCCATCCTGAATAAATGCAATTAAATCATCTTTATGTGCATGTTGATCAAAAAATGCATTTGGCGGTTGTGTCTTGAACTCAGGTGCTGTGTAACCTTCTTTTTCAGCAAACAAACGAAATTCGTCTTCTGTCATTTAAAAATGCCTCATCATATTGAATGGTGTCGTATATTCAGATAATAGAACTTTATACTTTTTATCTGCCTTTATATTTTGAAATTTTCTTAGAAGTTAACGCTGATGGTCCATTTTTTAAATGATAAAATTAAAACAGAGCTCATAGTAATCACTGAAGACACATTAAAGATAATTGAAAATCCCGACGCTAAATTATTTTTAGAAAAATTTTATTCACGATTAAAAGCCGTTACTTCCGAAGAACAATGGATTGAATTATTCATGGAACTATCAGCTATTATGTATTTTGACTTTCCTTTTAGTCGTAGTGAATTAAAAAGCATTGACAGGCTGCTGAAAGCCTGTGAATTAATATCGAGATCTCAAGAAGCTGATATGTCTCTTGTTCATTAACAGTTGCATTGAAGTTTAGAAAAAACCTTGCCTAAGCTGCTTAATCGTTGCCGTCGGTAATTGATAAAGTACTGATGCCATTTTCATCGACTTCGTAATCGATCTTATTTGGATTACAACAAATGGTACAATCAATGATTTCTGAATTTTTTAAAAAATTTTCAGAGGATACCTCAAGTTGTACTTCAAATGGCTCAAAGCAGAAATAACATGTTATTTGAATAAAACCGTCATTAGTTTTGATGAAGTCTTCCATTCAAAAAGAGGTATTGATGAGTTCAAAATTTTCAAGGGGATACCTACTATTATGAGTAAACTCGCTGAATTCGACGTTTTTATAAATTTTACTCCCAAAAATATAAATCCATACAATAATTGTACGATTGCACATGTATTTAATCTTTTTTCATTATATCAAAGCTTACAAAGGGACCACCGATAAAGTTGAAATCATCTGATGTGGAGGGAGGTTCTTCCATATCATTGGATATTTTTTCGTTATATTCATTTGCATTGTCAGACGGTGACCATCCAAGGTACTTAACAGCATCATTATTCGCCCATTTTTTATCGTTGTTTGAGACGCCATAAATAATTGGGCAGCCTAGAATTGGCGCCCGAAATACAGCCTTAACTAATTCTACAAGATCATTATAGCTGAACCATGTTGCTAACATTCTGTGGTTTTGTGGTGTAGGTTGACATGAAGCAATCCGAACACAGGCTGTTTCGATACCAAACTTCTCAAAATACATTCTAGCCAGAGCTTCTCCAAACGCCTTGGAGGCTCCATACAGAGTATCCGGTCGGATTGTTGCTTGATGGTCAATTGTTTTTGTTAAAGGATGGAACCCTATTGCATGGATCGAGCTTGCAAAGAAAATCCTTTTGCAGCCATTGAGTCGGGCTGTTTCGTAGAGGTTGTAAAGCCCTTCGATGTTTGAGTCTCTAACAGTATTCCAATCCGCTTCGGTGGCTTGACCACCAAAATGGAGAATGCCATCACATCCTTTGGTAACTTCAAGAACGGCCTCGTAATCACTTAGATCGCAATGTATAATTTCCTCAGATTGATTTGCCTCTGATTTTGCTAATTCTAACCTATCAGTTACTCGAATAATGCGAGCGATATCTTTTAAATGTTGTCTGCAATGTGACCCCAGTGCCCCGGATGCGCCGGTTATGAGTAAGCGACTTAGCTTTTTCGCCATTTCAACCATCCTTTGTGTGCTACGGTATTATCGTAATTGAAATTAAAAAAAACAGAATTCAAATATTATCGACCGAAGAAGTAGTAAAAGCCAATCAAAAAGAGGGAAGTTTTAAATGGCGCTGATATTTAAAAACCCCCAGGGGATTCCAGAACCTGCAGCTAATTATCGACACATGGCAATTATACCACCGAATAAAAGACTTTTAATCCTCGCGGGTCAAATAGGTAACGTGCAGGATGGAACCTTGCTTGGAAATGTGGAGGAACAATATGACCAAGCTCTAAAAAATATAACCGATATCGTTATCTCAGAGGGAGGACGATCCGAAGACATAGCCCGAATTTCAATCTTTCTAGTAGAAAAACCGGATGGTAGTCGTATTCGCGAAAGCAACAATAAATACTTTCCCTCTGGCCCGCCCGCTATGAGTTGGTTATACGTAGCAGGTTTATTCAGACCGGATGTGAAGGTAGAGATTGAAGGCATAGCGGCAGTAGATTAGGTCAACAAGTAATAGAATTTTCTTAAGTCGTTTTGGGCAATTTTTTGGTTTCGGAAAATTAATCAATTATGCAAACTCAATATAAATACTTCCTTGCTTTGGTTATGATCGCGTTGGTTTTTCACTCACCATCTAAGGCGTTTAACCCTTGTGATGATAATACGTTTGAAGGTTCAATGCGATGTCTTGCGTTAGCTAAAGAAGGAAAATTGTTTGCGCAGTCATCCATGGCTAGAAAATATATAAGTGGCCTAGGCGAAATAAAACCAAATATCGATCTCGGTTATTTATGGGGGTACGTTGTGCTTTTGAACAATCCAAATGACCTTGTTATGCGAATGCTTCTCGAAGGTATTGAGAAAGATTACATGAATCCGAAACAGATATCTAAAATGCGAGCACTTGCAAAAAAATGTATTGAAAGCGAGTTCAAGGCTTGTCCTATGTAATGTTTTTGGTGGGAGATATAAAATGGGAGATGTAACTGACTTTTCACGTGAGAGTTTTAAGTGGTTCACAACAATCCCAACAAGATGGATTGATATGGACATTTATGGTCATGTTAACAATGTTCAATATTACTCTTATTTTGATACAGCTATAGCACAACACCTGATAGAGGTAGGTAAACTCGAGCCAAATACAGCTGAGATTGTTGGGCTTGTGGTCGAAACGAGCTGCACATTTAGAAAATCAATAGGCTTTCCAGCTAATGTTAATGCCGGCATTAGAGTAGTTCGAGTCGGGACATCCAGCGTTAGATATCAGATAGGATTGTTTATTGATGATGATCCTGAGCCCGCCGCTACGGGTTATTTTGTGCACGTTTATGTTAATAAACAAACGCAAAAACCAACGGAAATTCCTCCGCCACGTTTGCAAGCAATCAATGAGCTTATAGTCTGAATTATCAGATATCTTTGAAAATTATTTTTAGGTGGGCTGCTGACTGTTTCAAGAGCCTGGTGTTCGATGGTGCGCAGTTGTTTTCTTTAGTCGAGTTTGGGAGAAAAGACAGGGAGAACAATCAAAGCGCACCATCTCTTGGAAAAGCCTTCGGCAAAGAAAGCCTGATTAAGCTAACAGATTCCTGGATCCTTTGTGCTGTTACTTTATCAGCAGAGTGGATCACGAAAGGAACCACTGCTGTAATCTTGAAATACGATTGTTACACAAATCTCGAGACTTGAAGGGAGGTATCGTAGTCGCGCCACGGGGATTTGAGACAATTGACTGCGTTTATGAGTAAATTAAACAGGGACTGTTTTTAGCCGGGGAGGGCGCTTGTTATTCAACTATAATTCTAGAACGCCGTTTTATAAGTTTTCTAACTACGATTGCTGAACCAATTTCAATAGCAGCAATCGATCCTATTAGTAAGTTTGTAGTAAGTTGCATAAAATGATCTCCATATACATATTACGGCTAGTATCATGTGCTGGATCACTCAATATTATTGTATCTAAGTTCGCAATTAGGGCACGGGATCTTTGCCCTTAAGCTACTAGATTGAAATTTAAAGAAGAGTTAATTGATCTAATTTATTATTGTAGAGTTGCCTTCTTTATTTTGTGAACTAGATCTTCTTGCTTTCCTCTTTAATACGATTATTCAAAATTTCATCATTTTCCGAATAATCTACCGGACAATCAATTAAGTGAACCCCGGGAGAAGATATGCATGTTTCGAGAGTTTTGATTAAGCTTTCAGAGTCACTGACTCTGTAGCCCTTTGCTCCGTAACTTTCTGCATATTTAATAAAATCAGGGTTGTTATATTCTAGCCCCCAATCTTCAAAACCCATATTTGCCTGTTTCCAACGGATCATTCCATAGCTTGAGTCATTCAGAATAAGGCACGTTATATTCATCTTCAATCGAACAGCTGTTTCTAGTTCTTGCGAATTCATCATGAACCCACCGTCTCCACACACAGCCATAACTTTCCTTTCTGGATAAACTAAATGTGACGCCATTGCAGACGGTAGACCAGCACCCATCGTTGCGAGTGCATTATCCAGCATACAAGTATTCGGTTGATGGGCCGCATAATTACGAGCAAACCATATTTTATAAACACCATTGTCTAAACAAATCATGCCGTCATCTGGCATTACCTTACGGATATCTGCAACCAGTCTTTGGGGGTATATCGGAAATCTGTCATCATCAACTCCCTCAGTGATATTCGCATCGTGGTACTTTTTGACCTCCATCATGCGCCCAAAGTTCCAATTTTTGTCACTTCTTTCTGCAAGGCCCGTTTTTATTTGCCAAATTGCGTTTGCTATATCACCGACAACTTCCAACTGTGGAAAGTACACAGGATCAACTTCAGCTGGGCTAAATGATACATGAATAACTTGTGTTCCTTCGGATACAAGAACTGGCTCATCCTCTGATGAGTGACTTGTCTCATGATCCCTTGCTGTTCCGTGTGCCATAAAAAACGGCGGTTTCTCAATAACGTCATGCCCAACATTTATGATTAAATCAGCTGCCTCGATTGCTCGATGAACGAAATCGCCACTAGATAGAGCCGCGCACCCCATAAACAAAGGGTGGCGCTCATCTATCACCCCTTTGCCAAGCTGAGTGCTCACGAATGGAATGCCGGTTTCGTTGATAAACTCAGTAAGCATATTGCTCGTCAATTTCCGGTTTCCACCGGCGCCAACTACAACTATTGGGCTTTTTGCGGTTGCAATCCTATCGACTGCTGCATTTATTGATTTATTTTCAGCAATGGCACGTCTTACAGATGATGCTGGAATAGGCATTTCATCCGAATGTTCATCTGCGATATCTTCTGGTAGTTCTAAATGTACTGCACCGGGTTTTTCTTGTTCTGCTATTCGTAGTGCTTCTCTTACTCGGCTTGGGATATTGTCTGCTGCAACCAACTGCTCAGCATACTTCGTAATTGGTTTCATCATTTCTACGACATCGAGTATTTGAAAACGTCCTTGCTTAGATTTTTTTACAGGCTTTTGACCCGTTATCATCATCATTGGCATGCCGCCCAATTGAGCATATGCAGCGCATGTCGTAAAATTTGTTGCTCCAGGGCCGAGAGTTGCAATGCAAATACCTGTCTTGCCTGTCAATCGTCCATAAACAGCAGCCATAAAACCAGCACCTTGCTCGTGCCGAGTTAGAATTAACTTAATTTTCTTTGATCGTGAGAGACTATCTAAAAAATCGAGATTTTCCTCGCCCGGAATCCCAAATATATACTCAACACCTTCTTCTTCTAATGCTTTCACAAAAAGATCTGAACCTTTGAGCATTAATTTTCTCCCACTACGATTTTTCTCAATTGCACTTTTTAAGCTCTGCCATCAAAGCATTTATTACAATCGATAGACAAGAAATATTAATCAGGAGAGTAATTTTGGTGACGGTCATAATTTAAGGGGAGAGCCATTCCCCTTGCCAATCAGTCGCCTTTTTGTATTGAGCACGAATATGTTTATTACCCAAAAGAAGTAACTGAATTAATTCTATATGACATACCAAAACTGCAAAACGTTTCTGATCTGGGGCATGATCATAGGCAAGCGGGCTTGCAATGACGGTCCCAGGACTAGGAATAGTTCCATAAGCAACCCTAGAGTTAGTTGGAACATCTCTCCAATTGGGGATAGTTATGTCGCCAACCTTTACTTCAACATCAACGTCCATCTGAATTTGCAATTTAACTTTTGGCAACCAAATGTGAATTCCTGCACGAGAGTTTTCCTCGAGGGCAAACATTTTTGAAGAAGAAGTGTCAGTATGGAACTCTATCTCGTTCCTTTTCCTATCGATCCTTCTCATCACTAACGTCCGAGCTTTTGGGAAGCCATCCGAATTTGATGTCACAAAAGTAGGGTGCCGAGCTGGCGATTTTTTATCTACTTTCCCCCGCGAAATTTGTGCCCAAGCAAAATTCAAGAAATCATCTAATTTTTGAAAAGTTTCCATTTAAATAATACGTAAAATTTGTCGTCGGATTATCAGCGAGGAATATTCGTAAGATTACCGTATCCTGTATATGGATGGCTACGAATTTATCAAAAACGCAACACCCAAAAATATAGCCCCGCCGCCTAAAATCTTTCCAAATATTACGCCTTTTTCATGTAGTTTTTCAATGGCAACAAAAATTATGAGTCCGACGATCCAATATAAATTCATAATGCCACCAAAGAAAAGTAATCCCATTAGAAACCAGCAACATCCTACGCAGTAAAATCCGTGAACAAGACCAATTCTTAATGGGGAATTTACCCATGTGTTTTTATAGTTGGCTAAAAAACTGGCAGGCTGGCGGCACTTTTCTAAACACACCGTTTTCAACGGTGTTAGTTGATAGACACCCGCAGCAATAAGGATACCTGCCGCCAAATAAATGTTGGTCGCCTCCATCATCATGGGAGACATCCAATCACGCAGCTCGAGCTGCGACTGAAGTGCCGCAGCAAAAAGACTAAAGGCTGCCCAAGCCAATAAATATCCGGAAATAAATGAGGTAACTTGCCGGATAATACTTTTTGTTTTTTTTGTTCGTCTGATTAGCGCGGTATACAGAAGTATCATTGGAGAAGCGCTCGGTAGCATCATCGCTATCATCATTGTCCACCACATAAAAAACATTAAGACACTATAGTTGAAAGTCCATACGGCAGGTGTCGCGGCCATGTTTTTCATGCCGTTCATGTTCGGCATAGACATTTGTGATTGACCAAGGCCAGGTGTCATCTGGATTGCCGACATATTCATCCCTACGCCCAGGACTGTGTAGGTGAAAGTCGCCCCTACCAAGATAGCAATAGCGATAATTGTAATTACCTTATCCCGCTGAATAAATGATTCAACAGCGGTGGAGTTGGCAGTATTATTATCGGCCATTATAGATTTTGCTCAGGCGCCATTCCGCAGCTAGTTACCTTACGACCCCGGAGTTGTTTAAATGCAATTCAGCGAATTGGGCGTAACTGTCCTTGTTATTTGTTAGCGCTATTTTTCCGGCAGTAGTAGTTGTTGATGCGCTACCCATTTCGGCTATTTTATATTCAAACCCATTAGGAAGATCTATCCTAGCTCGATGTTCTGCACCTGTTACGGGATTTTTGATAGGTTCGGCTTTAATATTTAACGTGCCGTCTACTACTACACTGCCTAATCGATTTTCTACGTCTATTTCTGTATTGATTTTTTTATATTCAGTAGGATGACGCTGGGTACACATTGCATTAAATATCCACCACATTGTGGCCATTTCTTCAGTATCTTCGCCAGTTACTATTTTCTCTATTGCGTCGCGTTGCTCCGAAGTGGCATTTTCATCTATGAAAATCTGATATTCCCCGTTTCCTTCATGCACCGCTCCTGGCCATTTATACATAGCCGAGACGCGCAGTCCATCAAGTTTAATATCTCCATAATGGCCTGTATCAATTTCATATCCAACGGCCGCCTCACATGTTCCATATGTAGGTAAGGCGTTAAATTGGCACGGGCAACCATAAGCGCAATTGCAATTGGCGAGTTCTCTTCCTTTTATTTCCCAAGGTGTCATCACAATCTCCTTATAGAAAAATATACAAACTATTTGAAAACGATTACTAATAAGAAGCAATAAAAACATTATGACAATTTTATGACATAAGCTTATCAGACATAGTTAGTAGTAATGTCGATTTGTGAAATTAGTAAGCTCTTCCGATTTCTATTTTCTTTTTCAGGGTTCATTAAATTCGCTTATCGATCGTTTAATTTCTTTTATTATGTCGACCCCAAACAATTTGGGTTTTGCAATTGCAAGTAATATGCCTAGGTGACCTAAACCTTCAATGGATTTTTGAATAACCCTATTCCCATTTTTTTTTAGCGCCATTGACATTAATAGTGAATTTTTTTCGTAAACGGTTTTGTCTTCTTTTCCGTGAATTAATAAAACAGGTGGACTATTTCTGTCAGCGAAGGTTACTGGTTGGGCTTGTTTGATATCATCTTCAATTGTTTCGAAAATTGGACGAGTTGATCTTGTTTTTAATGGGTCGAATGCCAGCGGGCCTGCCAATGATACCCAGCTTTTAATTATTGACGGGGATAATCCTTCAGCTTCAAGATAATCCGGATTAAGTGAAAGTAAGGCAGCGATATGTGCACCAGCGGAATGTCCTACAAGGATGATATTCTTAGAATCCTTTGAACGTGAAAAATTTTGATGTACCCAGGCTACAGCCTTTGCAACATCCTTATTGAATTCGGGGTATCTTACCTCAGGATAAAGTCGATAGTTAGGAACTATCGTTACAAAACCTGCATTAGTAAAAGGTTGGGCGATAAACCTGTAGTTAGATTTTTCGCCAGATTTCCAAGACCCGCCGTAAATAAAGATAATTATATCAGTAGATTTCTGTTTTTTTGTAGGTGTGTAGATATCAAGTTTTTGCCTTTCAAGTGTCCCGTAAGGGACGTTAGTTGTAACCTCGTAGCCGGAATAAGGCGATAAAACATCTGCAACTTTAAAAGGGGAACACCCGGCGCTGAGGAAAAAGCATAGCAAGATCAAATTATATTTGTTTAAGAACATAGTCAGTAAGTTTAATGTTAAAAGTTGAACGAGTAAGTGACTTCCAGCATCATAGTCATTGATACCATGAAAGGCTTTTAATGGATGAAATTTTTTAGTGTAGGAGTTCGTGCATTACTGACTTACCGTCAAGAGAGATACTAAAATTTTTTAAACAAAACACAAAAGTTGTGTTATAGGAGATAGGAGGTTTGGACAGTGAAAGTGGTCCGTAAGAGTGGTTTTAAAAGAGGCGGTTCCCACTCATGTTGGTTTGTTTAAACATAGTTTTTTTTGTAAAGACAATTATTAATGAAGGCCAGTGCATAGGAGGTTTCAGATGACGATATCAGGAAAATGTTTGTGCGGATCTATTGAAGTTTCTCTAGACGAGGCGCCAGATCAAATCATTGCCTGTTACTGCAAGAGTTGCCAACGTGCAACCGGGGGCGCGGCCTCTTATAATTTTATTAAGTCTGATGAGAGTGCAAAAGTCGTAACGGGAAAGACAAAGGCCTTCCATGAGACGGCTGACAGCGGAAACAGTTTACAACGACATTTCTGTGGTGATTGTGGAAGTCCCATTTATTCCATTACAACATCATATCCAGGCGTAAAAATTTGGAAGGCGGGTTTATTCGCAGATTACGATGGGATGGAGATTGTAACCAATATCTGGTGTGATAGCGCGCCAACTTGGGCGTCAATTGATAAGTCCATTCCCTCTCATGCAAAGGCAAGACAGTAAAAGTTATCAGGTATAGCATTGCTAACTGCGATTTTTATGATCTACTTGGTCGCTCTTAGCGTAACAATTTTGTCTAGAGTATCCCTGCTGATAGACATCAGTGGTCAAGTCTCTTTCAGTTTCTCTTGGCAGGGAAGTGCAAAGGGGGGATGGCTTGCCACTGCCTCATGTCCGTTAAATGGAAGAGTAAATTAATGCAGAATCAAAAAAATGTTCTAGGCTTAGATCTCGTGCCCTGCAGCACAGATCCATTGACTGGATTTTTTCGGGACGGTTGCTGCAATACTGGAAGAGACGACGTTGGCACTCATACAGTCTGCGCTATAATGACGGAAGATTTTTTAGAGTTTTCAAAAGCAAAAGGTAACGACTTATCCACACCAAGGAAAGAGTTTAACTTTCCAGGATTAAAGCCCGGTGACGCTTGGTGTCTATGCGCACTCAGATGGATTGAGGCAAAAGATGCGGGATACGCGCCTAACGTTCGTTTAGCATCAACTAATATTAAGACACTAGAATTTCTAGATCTAGACGAGTTGAAACAATACCAAATTGACCTTAATTGATGCGTCGTTGCTGTTTGTTTTATAGCCTTGACCTTCCCCTTACAGGAAAGCGTATTCACCCGGAATGGTAGAAAAGATCGTACAAGCTTCAAATAGCTTAAATATAGAATGGAACTGCACTCCTACTTGGAGAAAAGCTAGTTATAATACCTCGTGGTGCTTATTAGGCTGTTCAATTGGCGACATGGGAACAATCCTTTACTTCCAACTGATGGAAATAGACTGGCCTGTATTTTTAATTATGGCATTAGCGGTTTTCAATGGCCTTGTCACATCTATCGTATTGGAAACTATTATTCTTTATAAACAAATGGGGCTGAAACTTGGTCTAAAAACGGCCCTTGGAATGTCACTAATTTCGATGATCTCTATGGAAGTTGCCATGAACTTAACGGATTTTTTTCTGACAGGTGGAGCCACACTAAACTGGTGGGTTGTCCCTATTATGTTGGTTGTTGGTTTCATTACGCCGCTGCCATACAATTATTGGCGCTTGAAAGCGCTTGGAAAAGGTTGTTGCGCCTAAAAGTAAATTGGGGAAATCGATACAATGATAAGAAGCCGTAATCTGGTGGTGCTCGTTTTAAGTTTGGCTTTTGTGATTGCGCCGCTCGGTACCTCGGATATGTTAGCTCATAGTGGTGCCTTAAATAAAGACGTTGCCGCGCGTATGACATTGATGTCAAACATGGGCCGTAATATGGGCGTTCTAGGCAAAATGCTCCAAAAAAAAGCGCCTTTTGATCAAGGGAAGGTTGTCGAGGCAATAAATAACATAGAACAATTAGCCGTTGAGACACCCAAGGTCTTTGAAAAAAGAGTTTTAGATCCGAAGTCAGAGGCTAAAGAATTAATATGGGAAGAGTTTAAATCCTTCACGAAAATTTCAACCGGCCTTGCCGCTAGCGCAAAACAACTATCCAATGCTACGAAAAGTTTTGATGACCTGCGCCCTGCGCTTATTGCCCTTTCACAAAGCTGTAAAGAGTGTCACTCCAGATTTCGCGAATAGTTAATCAATGAAAATTCGGGAGAGAGTCACATTCAGAAGATCTGTCTTTATTGTCCTGATTTTCACCTTAGGCTTAATCTTTCATTTTATTTTAACGTCACCAAAAGAAATACAAACGGCCTCAATATTGGCTCTCGACGGAGATTTGGTTAAGGGAGAGAGGATTTTCTATGCCGCCGGGTGTGGCAGCTGTCATATAGGCTCCGATAGGTCTAAGAACCTTTTATTAACAGGCGGCACGCAATTTGAAACGCAGTTTGGGACATTCTATGCACCTAACGTTTCAATGAGCAAAGATTACGGAATAGGTAAGTGGTCTTCAGAGGACTTCTATCGGGCGATAAAACTTGGTCAAAACCCGGAAGGAAAGCATTATTATCCAGTCTTTCCCTATACCAGTTATTCCAGAATGTCCGATCAGGATATAATGGATCTGTGGGGATTCTGGAAAACATTACCCGTTAGTGATGAACCCTCCAAAGAACACAAATTATTTCTTCCGTTCAATATGAGAAGTAATATTGGCGTATGGAAAAGTCTTTTTATGAAAGAAGAGTTTGTTGGAGATAACGAAAATCCTTCTACATATTTAGTTGAAGCCCTTGCACACTGTTCGGAATGTCACACGCCACGGAATATATTCGGAGCGATGAAAACTAAACAATGGATGCGAGGGGCGTCTAACCCGAGTGGCAAAGGTAAAATTCCAAGTATTCATCCCGATGATCTTAAATGGACAAAGGAAGAAATAGCTGAATATTTAAGTTCTGGTTTAACGCCAAACTATGATGTTGCTGGAGGAAATATGGCTTTAGTTGTTGAAAATCTCTCCAAATTGAGTAAAGAAGACTTGCTGTTGATTGCGTCATATATAAAAAATGTGAAATGAACGTAAAAAATACAGTTAAGTCTGGGGTTTTTTTTCTGATTTTTTTTTGTTCCCTGATTCTTGGTCTTCGCTATGCTGAACCAGTTTTAATGTGGCAGATTAAGAACAATTTTTTATCGAAAATTTCCACTTTAACAGAGGTAGGAACAACAGTCTTTAGAACCCGGCAAATTTATTGATAAAGCTCACAAAGTTTTAGAGTTCTATAACTATGAAATCAAAACAAAAGTCGTTGGATAAATATGTGCTTTATTTGGAGACCTTAAGTTCATCGACTATCAACTCATTAGACCAATACGTAGCAGAGAATGTGAGATTTAAAGATCCTTTTAATGACGTAATGGGAAGTGACAAAATGAAGGCTGTTTTCCTTCATATGTTCGATAATGTTGAAGATGTAAAGTTCAAAGTCCATAGGATTTATCGCAACAATGACGGGGGATGCCTTGAATGGACGTTTTGCGGGAGGCTAATGAATAGAAACTGGTCGTTTGATGGAACATCCATTATTATTTTAGATAATAATGGCTTTGTCTCAGAGCATATAGATCACTGGGACGCTGCATCTTCTTTTTTTGAGACAATTCCAATCTTGGGTTGGATGATTAAATTGATCCGTAAAAAAATTATGATAACGAATGATCTCAAATGATTAGTTTTTTTGAAACTACTTGTTACTTAATAGGTTTAACATTTTTAGCCGCGACATTTTTTTGTTGTGGAATGCAAGACACATTCATCAGAGATAACAGAAGATTGTATACGTCATTTACTTATAGATATTGGGAATTAAGTAAAATGGTCCATTTCAAGAAAGTATTCACTTTTATTTGTATATGGACCGCTTTGATCAGCCTTGCAATCGCGGAAAGCTAATCGTCACAACAAAACTCCCGCTATCGCAATCAATAGGGTTACATAGGTATGCATAGAGATTTGATTGAGTCATTTCCTTTAAAGTTGAGTGAATCGACTTATTTTTATTCAAAAACGTCAAATTAAGATGCGAATTAACGACAACGGAGCTCTTTTAAAAGAGGTTAAATAAAATATGAGATGGCGAACACCAATTGCAGGATTGACAACAATCCTGTTTCTCTTTTTTTACAGCGCAGTGATCATCAATATAGCTGATTTTATGCCTGAGCACTTATTTTTTCAAACCGTTTACTTTTTAGTGGCAGGCCTTATTTGGATTCCGGCAGTCGTAAAGTTAATAGGTTGGGCGAATAAGGACGGATAAGAAGGCTTGGTCGGAAAAAGGGTGAAGAATGTTGTTTTGTTTAGCGCTTACGAATTTCCGACGAGTGACCCATTGTTATATTGAAGAACTTTTGTCCTAGTGGGGATATTGGATCACTTGGGGAGAGGGAGCAACCTGATGTCTGCTCGGCTTTTTCTTTTAGCAATTTGCCATAGCCTTTCCGTCTGAAAGCTGGGTTAACGAACAAGTATGTAAGTTCTTGTTTCCTACTATCGAAAGTGGCATAGCCTATTGTTGTATTTTCATTTTTTACTATGACGGTATCGCCGTTCTTTACTTCAATAGTTTCCATGCAGACACCTACGATTTATCTTAGATGAGAGACGTCATTTCGATTTGAAGAAAAAGTCCAGAATTGCCCACATTGAGGCGAAAATCCCGATTATAAGGAGGAGTTCCATAGGATCAATCCTTGTTAGAGGTATGGTGATTACGCAACAGGGTTCCCTTTAGATCAGTTGCAGCAAACTTTAGAGGAAAGTTTTCAATCTTTCCCTTTGTTTAGCATCCATTTCTTAAGTATTTGGAGTAAATAAATCGTCATCTTTCAAACAAATTGAACAAACTCACGGTGTTTAGATGTTATGAGTATTTATTATTCGTCGGTCATTATTTGTTAACTCAAATGGAGTTTTTTGAATGGATAAAATCCTTCTAGTGGTAATGTTCTCCGCGGTTACCTTTTGTCAGCCTACGTATGGTGCAATGTGGCGCGCTGATGAAAAAAATACTGTTCGAGTGGATTTAGGTGAATGTGAAGACGCAGCTGAGGATGGACTAAGAGTTGGCAGTGAACGGATAGGGAATAGAAATCGGTTTGTGTTCGGAGAGGAGAGAAGTACCTCTCGAAATTATGAGGTACAGTATTTTTTGTATAAAGATAAATTATGGTGGATGGGCGCGTATAAGTGGGAAAATCAGTCTAGAGATAATAATCGGGCTGAAAGGCGATTCTTTTGTTATGCAGCTCCATTGGAGGAACCATCACTTGCTAAACAGCATAGGGTGCAATGACGTTTTATCACCAAGGGATATTTCATTAATGACTTGATACCCGGTCAAGTTTTTGTAACCTGCTGAGATGAACATAATAAATGTTGGCCAACAACTTGTAATTCTTTTTGTGTTAATCCTTGCAATTATTGCAATCATCGCTGTAATCATTTATCACCAAGATACGATGGCCTCGTTTGCCGATCCTTTTTCCTATAAACAATCAGAGAAACTGACTTTTCTTGTATATCCCATCTGTCACTGAGTGAAAGGCATAGACATAGATCATGTTAGTTAGAGGGGTATTGTCTGCGCTTATTATTTCAAGTGTTGTATTTAACTTCTTTTTACCAGAAGCAAAAGCGGGGACACGTTACAGTCATCTTAAATTTGAAAACGGTTGGATAAGAGGTACGTCTTCTGGTCATCCAATGACTGCGGGATATATAACCATTTCAAATAACGGATCGAAAGATGTTGTTCTAATGTCAGTTTCTTCTACTGTTGCGAAAATGGTAGAACTCCATGAAACGACATTTCATAATAATGTAATGAAAATGAGAGAGCTTAAGAATGGCATAAAAATTCCAGCTAACGGTATTATTCATTTGAAACCGAAAGGACTTCATCTGATGTTTAAAGGGTTGAAAACGAGGATTAAGGAAGCGAAAAAATACAAAGTGAAATTCACCTTTATGAATGGTAGCGGGGTGGAGGTTTCTATGTCAGGGAAAAAAATAGGAGCAAAAGCAACGACAGGAAAACACAAGCACTAGCCTTGTCGTTTTGGTATTAGTAAGAATTAACTATGAAGGAGAACAAGTTTTGAGTTTAAGACAAATCAAGAAATTATCGATCTACTGTTTTGTGCTTGTCGGCGGACTAAGCTTCTTTTGTAATGAGGCAATGTCACACCATGCAGTCGAAGGTGGCGACGCTAAAAAGAGTGTTGCAACAATAAAAGACGGTAAATAGCTGCTGCTGCGTCGTCTTGACTAAATTTTCTGAACTTGTACCTAAAAGACGATTCGGATTAAAGATTATTTCAGGATAGCTGGCTTGGAGCTTATTTGCGATAGAGTTTCATTCGTTTTAAACGTTGCCTGTGGCTCTCTTTTACAGAGAGATAAGTCTATTTGGTTCAATTTATGGCCCGGCTAGGAATTGATCCTTATTTCGTGTTTACATATCTTTATTATATTTAAAAACTTTTTTATTATGTGTTTAGATTTTCACTACTTCGGTTTTTTATTATGTCAGATAGAGAAATAGCCAACATCTTGTGGTTGCGAATAAAAGGAAAACCCATTCCAGATTACTACACTGACGAAGATTGCGAACAAATAATTTATAGATACTGGCATAAAGGTATGGAAGGCCAGGAAAGCTGACAAGAAGATGCCCTCTGCTCTTATCCTTTATTCATGAAATAGCAGTTCTTATTCAGCTGATTGTTAAAAATACAGTCAACAACTACGACGAAATCTTATTAAGAAATTCAGCTCTTTCAAAAACGTCGTAGTTTTTGACACCCACGATCCATATATAAAAACCCACAAAAAATATCTTTCATCGACGGCCCTTAAACCTTTTCCTCATTTCAGATTAACGACCCTTCCTTTTTTATTTAATCAGGCGGAATTGGCCTAGCGTTACTCGGGTGATATTGGGGTCAGTGCGAAAGGAATATGTTTTTCAACATAAGGTTCGACCATCTTTTGAAAATCCGGATCTTCCATCATTCCTTTCATCGCTGCTTCATCAACGTCAAAAAGGGTGATAACGGCTGTTTTGTCATTCGCTTTGCCCACTAATGTTAGGTTTTCATTACAAATTTTGGCTCTGTTATCTGTATCCTCCAGAAAAAGTTTGTGCCAATCTTCGTAAGAGGATTTGAGTTTAACAATTATGTGAATATCCATATCTTACTCTTTCTATTTTTGTTCATTGTTCTCAATTATAAATACTTTAAGCTAACGAAGAAGCAAAGGACGTTCTACGATGAAGGAATTCCATCCAATTGAAGGGATGAATCAATGGATGTCTTAAAACGAATGATTGGAATATTCGTCATGGCGTTATGTGTTTACTTAGTCAAGACTGATAACACGCGAACGTTTGACGAAAGAAATAATAATTTCTAGTTTTTTTCAAAACGAATTGGAAACTTCGAATGAAAGATGCAAAATCAGCTATTTTGGGGCACCACGAGGCGATAAATAAGCAGGACACGGAAGAATATCTTGCTACGATAAAGTTTCCCTTTACTTACCAAAACTTTAATGGGGTCGCTTTAACAGCGGAAACGGCTCAAGATTACAAAGATCGCCTGGAGATGCCATGGGAAATAATAAAAAAGACAGAGAAGGAATGGGCTTATTCATCATTAGATCTTTTAGAAGAAGTTGCTCGTTCTGAGTCGTCCGTTGTTTTCAAGGTTGCAGCCAGCCGAATAAACAACTCCGGAGATACTGATATTGCTATTCATGCTATATGGATTGCAGTAAAAACGGAAGGAACCTGGGGAATTCAATTTAGGCACAATTTAGGAAAACCGGTAACTTAGTGCGATAAAAAACGTAACAAGAATTTAATTAACTCCAGCGAACATCGTCACTTACGTCACTGGCTGTTAACAACGTCGTTGTATAAACAGTTGTCCAATCGCATAGATCATAGCGTTTACTTAGCTTCCTCCGTACTTCTTTTTCTTCATCAGTAACGGGGATTTTTGATCTCTCCCAAACAGCAAGGCTAGGTCGCCTTGTTAGCAAAAGGGTAGTGGTATTTTTATTGGCATTAACATCATTGTCTAATTTCCAAAGTCCGATAATTTCCGAGTCATAGTTTTTTTCGAAATTAGGCCAGGCTGCAAAACATAATTGTATGAATTCGTCAAAATTCTGTTTAGGAGTTTCGAACCATCTAAATGCATAATTTCCTTGTTTTATGGGTAATTTGTCAGAAGTTGGTCTAAGGGTGGGAACCATGAAATCTTTTTCAATAGAGTCAATTGTTCTTATACTTCTGAACAATTCATCGATGGTTTTATTTGCTAATTCAGCGTTGGGCCAGAGCGATATGACAGTAAGTGTATCTCTCGGCAATCCAATTTGACTTCGCCAAATTCCGTAGAGCTTGAGTCCGTTCTTACTTTCATTGAAGAGTTCTGACGCCGCAATTTGTGTTGCCGTCGATTTCCATGTTCGTGGTGAACAATGGATACGGTTATGTAAATACAACTGCAAAGTATATCCGTTCTTTATTAACATCTAATATTAATTTGCTAACGTTATACAGTAGATAGAGTTGGATTAAAAATGCATACAAAAAGCAAAGATGGGTTCAGTGTAATAAATTGGGTAAGCTACGATGTTTGTTTTTTGTTGAAATCCGAGATAAATGAGGTCGACTGGAGCGATAAGCTATCACCCCTATACTTAAAGGCGAGAGAGCAAGTATTAGACACCAACTTAATATCGAAATAGACATCTTCATCTTGTAACCGATTTTAAACAACACGTCTGCCGTTAAAAACGTATCGCTGAGAGAGTTAAATTGCAGCATAAATTTGAGAAGGTAATCTAAAACAGGCACTCCGGATCAATGCAATGAATAGCGGCGCACAGACGCTGCGATTTAATTTTTGATACGAACATATATAATGCTTGGAGAACACTAATGTTTATGTTTTGGGAACTCTTCATATTTGGCGCTGTACTTCCATTTTGTATATTTAAGCTTTTACCAACTAAGCTAAAATGGACCCGATACGTTATTTGTATATCCGTGTCTTTAGCTGCCTGGTATTCTACTCAATCAGCAATCCTGGCTCTACTTTAGCAAGGGATGGCAAAATATACTCTGGCTTTAAAATTACATGTAAGAAATAATGTCGACTATCGCGCCAAAGACAGCGAAGACACCGAGAATAATTAGGATGGTTTCCATAACGAGTTGCAGTGTTAACCTTTATCTGTAAATTTATTCAAGTAAAAAATTTCGTTAATCTAACATAGGTTTTAAACTCGTTCTGTCGAGAATAAAAAACTTTTTAAATCAAAATAATAATTTAAGAGTTATTGTTAATTCAGTATTTTCTGTAGCCGCTCTAGGTAGTATCCTGCTAAATGGTTTTTAATATTAATTATTTAAAAAGGTTAAATTTCAAATGAAGCTTTTTGGAAGTTATGGATCTCCATTTACTAGGAGAGTTGGTGTTACGTTATTGATGTATGGTTTTAAATTTGAGCATGTAGCGTTGCGATCAAGCGTACCCGAAGAATTAGAGGAACTAAAACAGTTAAATCCGCTAGCGCGTGTGCCGGCCCTTCAAACTGATGAAGGAATGGTGTTTGTAGAT
>CACITD010000024.1 GCA_902589475.1 uncultured Alphaproteobacteria bacterium
AGGTCACCTTAAGTGCAGTCACTTAAATGTATAGTTAAAGTGGGAGCACTTACCCTATACTAAGATCACTTATTTCACGTAATACAAAACATAGTCCTAAGCTCATTAAAGACTCTATTTTACTAAACTTAAGAAATAGATAGTTGGACATAGGGCAAGTGAACTAACACCTCCCAGTGACTCTTAAATGAGCTTACAGGGGCATTCTACGTGTGGTTTCAAAGTGCATATCAAAGTGTCATACAAATTGGTGCCTGTTGACGAGTGATAGGTATATGTAACATATTGAAATTGCTTACATAGGTGTTAGCACTGATGCATGTCACAGGAAGTGAACCATCTCCTGGGCACCATTCTTTTAACTAACATATTGATATACGAGAGAGATTGATGAATGCTGACGCAAACTTCTTTGCGCACAAGAGATCCGTGCTAGATTGTATAGAAATTTATTCCGAGAATAATACGTTTTTTCAACCCATTGTAATGTGCTGAATGCATCCTGCTTGCTGGAAAAATTATGAGGTCACCGTTGTTGGGCTGAATTACAATATCGGGTTGATGGAGACTTAAATTTCCTGGTTGGTCGGCCCCAATATCCCCAACCTCGACATAGTAAACCGCAGCATATTTTACAGAGTGCAGATTAAACTCGTTATCCCACTTATTGAGATGGTGATGAGGGGTAGCCGCCGAGCGGCCCTGATAGATAGCAAAAAAAGAGTCCTCGATGAAAATTTTACTGCGAAATATTTCCGAAACAGTATTTGTAAACCTTTCCTCAAATAGTTTTATAGTTGGATCACTTGATGTAAAAAGATTGAAGCCTCGACTGTGTTTAACTCCTCCCTTTCGTATGTCAGACGCTGATTTATTCTCCGCCACATACTTCTCATGTTCGGGACTTAATGATGGCAAGGAGCCCAACACTTTTGGTAGATTCTCACCCACTGATATATTGGCGCGTAAAAATCCAGAGTCTTTATTGAAGCAAGATTTGTTGTCGGGTACTCCCAATTGATTTGAGTTAGTTTGGGATAGAGACAGGTTTAAGTGCTTTAAATAAACCTTTTCAATTCCATTTTCATTTCTAAGCAGCTCAACTATACGATAAAGCGGCCATGCTTTTTTTTGATAACCCTCAGAATGAAATGCCATCGCAAGTTCTAAGTAAGCGTCCACAAAATCTGGTCGTAAGGTTATAACTTTCAAATAGTGTTCGATGCCTTTTCTGTACTTTTTTATTTTTATCAAAGTACGAGCCAAATTAAAATGGACCTCCGGGTGATCTGGATTAAGATTAATTGCTTCGCCATAATGGCGTATTGCCAAATCAAACTTACCGAGTATGTCACTTAGCATAGCTAAATTATTATGCGCCTGTGCATAATCAGGTCTTAGCTCGATTACTTTGCTGTAACAGAGAACAGCTTCTGACAGTCTATCAACCTCGCTTAATACGACGCCGAGATTATAATGAGCATCTATATAATCTGATTTGAGCTCGATTGCCTTTTTATAGCTAATAATCGCTTCCTGAAACCTACCCAATTCATTAAAGGCATTTCCAAGGTTGTTATGAGCCTGAACGTTTTGGGGACCTAATTCAATAGCTTTATTATAATACTCTATAGCGGACACATGTTCGCCTACGCTAGATTTAATAGTTCCAATAAAATTTGGGACATTAGGGTCTTTTGGGAATTGTTCTAAAAGTTTTATCCCAATGTTTAACGCTTTTTGAAAATCACCCTGCTGATAGAGTGAAATCAGTTCCGAGGCGCGTTCTGAGGGCACCAAATCGTGCTTGGCGTTTGACGAAAGTTGTCTTTCAAAGTGATCAACTGCATCCCCTTTCAAACCTCTCTCACGTCCTTGCATTAATAGTTTGCGCGCGTTGCTAATTTGATTCAATTTTATCAAAGCGTCGATGTAGCTTATCCAATATTGATGTTGGTTTACATCAGCTTCTAATGCGGTTTGAAAGTGTGGAAGTGCAAGTGAAGCTTTTCCTAACCCGACCTTAAGAACACCCAAATTGTGATTTGCGATGCCATTTTTAGGATGCGATCTTAGTATAGATCTATATATTTTTTCAGCTTCCTGAAAACGACCATTCTGATGTGCGGACATTGCTCGCCGTAGGAATTTTTCTAAGTTCGGTTTCATTCGTGTTTTTTTTGAACCTATTGTGTAGAAGATTGATATTCATTATTGCTTATTTAGTAAAAATTCTCCAAGGCACTTTTCAGTGGCTAATGCCCAACTATGTTTTATCTGGCTAGAGTTCCATGGAACAAAAGATTATTCTATAGAAAAAATACATAAATTTTTAAAAGCATTTTCAAGTTAAATGGGGAAATAACAATGCCTAAAGTTAAAGACTCGGATATTGTTCCGCAAAAACGAGATAGATATCCTGGAAATCACAAAAAAGTAACCGCCGGATACGAAAGGTTAGCCGTCGGAGATGCTGTTGGCTTAAGCCAATTTGGAGTGAATAAAGTCACGGTGAAGCCTGGAGCGGCAACAGCTTTAAATCATTGGCACGAAAATGAGGATGAGTTCGTAATTGTTTTATCTGGAGAAGTTGTTCTTGTCGAAGGAGACATGGAAACACTCCTAAAAGCTGGCGAATGTGCGGGTTTTAAAGCGGGCGACCCTGTTGGTCACCATATAATTAATAAATCTTCTGAGGTTGCTATTTTATTTGAAATAGGTACGCGCTGCGACAATGAGGTCTGCCATTATACGGGCTTAGACTTCACCTACAGAAAAGTTAATGGGGTAGTTACCTTCGTTAATAAAGATGGAAGTATTGCCTCCTAGTAGCTAAATTTTCTATGATGCTTACCAGAGTGTATAAAATTTACCCTATTATAAAAAGTTATGAGATAATTTGCCGAACCATCAAAGTTTTATAAGCAACCAGAAACCAAGCAAGCATTTACCAATTTATTTGGCATCTGTGAAGATCGGCTGGGACCCATCACTTCCTTAATGACCAGAGAGGGGGAAATTGTCCCTGGGGCTGCCCGAAGTGGTAACCTCTGCCAGGAGGTTTGATGAACCTGACAGATGCTGGGTCCCTCATTATAACGCTGCGAGCCGCTCGCTGCGGGAAGGAGGGGCAGCCTCTAAAAGTTCATTTTGATCAATATTTCAGATCGTCTATTACGAGGTTCACTTTGACCATCAGCAGTTGGGATGGCAGGCGCTGTCTCGCCTTCTGCCGATACCCCTATAGATCGATCACCTATGCCATAATCAGATAAAGCTCGATGAACACCAATGGCTCTCTCAACAGATAGATTATGATTATATCGTTCTGTACCGGTTCGATCTGCATGACCCACTACGGTCAGTGAGACTTTGTCATGCATTGGTATACGGCCTACTTCTGCAGACAGGTATGCCTGATCTTCAGGAGATATGTCTGAGCTATCGTGATCATAGTAAATAACGATCTTGCGTTCTGCCTCAGCTTCATCTGTGATGGTTAGGCCAACTTTCTCCTGTATACGGTCCATAGCCATTTCAAATCGGTCACGGCATGTTTTTATGTGTTCGTATTGCCATCCCTCTTCAGCCTGTTCTACCCAGCAGTCAAAGCCAACGACAGCTTCAGCCGTCGCTTCGGGTAGTGTGTCCTTTACTCCCATCTTCAAGGCTGTCGCCAATCGCCTGGATGCTCTGGTTAAATCATGCTTGAAAGGCTCTTTGATATACCAGTCATCCAACTTTTCCGGTCCCGGGGTATCTTTTCTATCCAGAACGTTCATCGCCTTGGTTGCAAAGTAACCAGCATCATAATAGTCAACCATCTCATTTGCTTCGTAGTTGACGATTTCTTTGTATTTATTTGCTAACTGGCTTTTGTAATCCGTTCCCGGGATCACTCGCTCGCTCAGCTTTGCGATATTCATATGATCGCAAGCAACCAGCATCACCGATGCAAACCCCACTAACATTAATTTTACTGCAGACATTTCGATCTCCTTCTTTAAGAGATCTCAAACTACCGAATGAAAATGCTAATGCTTTGTTCAGATAAAGTTTATTCAATGGCAAAGCGCGGCCAAAATAAGGCAAGGCACCATCAGATTTCAAAATGTGACTTCTCAAAATCACTAATATAATCTCTTGTCAAAGGTACAGTTGAAAGAGACTTGCTAAGCTGTATTTGAAACACCATCAAAACCCCATGGCGAAATGCTGTCTCGCAACCTGCGAGATAAAACTCCCACATCCGACAAAATTTTTCATCATACATAGAAGCTATGGTTTCTCTATTTTTTTCAAATGCCCCTCGCCACAATTTTAAAGTTTCGGCATAGTGCAACCGAAGAATTTCCACGTCAGACACAAATAGTTTTGCTCGTTCTATAGAAGGAAGTTGCTCAGATAAGGTTGGGGTATATGCACCGGGGAAAATATATTTCTCCATCCACGCATTTTGGGGGCCAGGATCGTTGAACTTTCCGATGCAATGGATCAATGCGACGCCATCATCATTCAGTAAATCATATATTTTTTTATAAAATTCTGAATAATGTCGAGGACCAACATGTTCCAGCATGCCAACAGACACTATTCGATCATACTGGTTGGTTAGCTCTCTATAGTCTTTGAGGAAAAAATTGATACGTTTTGCCGCTTTGCTGTGCATTGCATAGGTGCAGCTATATCGATGTTGTTCTCTAGACAATGTAACCCCATCAAGACTAATTTCTTCTAATTCGGCCAAAAATCGACCTAATCCTCCCCAACCTGACCCAATATCTAAAACTTTTTGTCCTTTCTCGAGAAGAAGTTTAGCGGCTATATGAAGTTTTTTTGCATGTTGAGCCGTTTCAATAGTATCTGATGGCTTTTTAAAATAAGCGCAGGAATATTGCCGGTCCGAATCTAAGAAAAGATCAAAAAGCTCGTCGCGTAAATCGTAGTGATGCGCGACTTTCCTCTGAGCTGACCCAATGGGATTATATGTTCTGAAAGCGGATTGAAGGCCTCTTAAAATTCCAAATATCTTTTGGAGTGTTGTGTTATCCAATGTTCTTTGATTGGCTAGACATATATCTAAAAAATCATAAACTGAGCCTTCTTCAAGGATAAGTGATCCATCGGAGTAAGCTTCGCCAAGGGCTAGCTGCGCATTGAAAAATAATCGAAAATGAAGACGCGGATCTGTTAATCGGATGGTAACAGCCGGCCCGTTTTGGCCGGTAAAGATATGTGTCTTACCTCTCACGTCTATTACTGTTAAAGACCCATAACGTACAATTTTTTTTAATGATGATCCCGCTAACATAGAGAATCGTCCCCCAATATCACCCATAAACTTGAGCTGCATGAAACAAGCCCTAATTGCTGATAGATAGGTACCTTCAAAAAACCTTAATCTAAGTAGAAAATACCCATCAAAAGCTTTTTAAAAATTTTTTACGATGATTTTTATTATGTCAAAAAAAAAATTACGACTTTTTTTCAATTATCAAATTTATGTCGTCTTCACATTTGCCGCAGCAGGGCGTGCATTCAAATTCCGCTAGTATATCTCGCCATCTTGTTACTCCTGCGTCGATAACCGCAGCCACTTCACGCTCTCTTATACCGTTACAATTGCAGACAAACATCATCGAACTCACGATTTTCCAACATTGAAGAAAGAATGAAGCCTATGAGAATGATTGTCAATTGCAAAGTTTGAACAGCGCGGAAACTGATAAAATTTTGATACTAAGAACCATTAGCACAAAAAAAGCAAAAAATCTTTGATAGTAAGAATCATTAGCGCATTTAACCATTGAAAACTCACCTCACCGCTTTAACTCTAGCACGTCAACGAAGACAACTATGATGAAGGGGAAAACAATGAAAGCCGAAGCTGGAATAATTAGTCAGCTTAACATTATATTAAAGAATGAGCTGACGGCTATTAACCAATATTTTCTTCATTCTAGAATGATCAAGGACTGGGGCTTCGATCGTCTTGCCTCAAAAATCTATGAAGAATCTATTGGCGAAATGAAACATGCTGACCTTATCATAGAAAGAGTGCTGCTACTGGACGGCCTACCAAATCTTCAGGACCTCGGAAAATTGAAAATTGGTGAGGATGTAGAGGAAATTTTTAGCTCTGATCTTTCACTGGAAATGACGAACCAATCATGCCTTAAAGTTGCGATAAAACACTGTGAAGAGAAACATGACTACGTGACCAGGGAAATCTTTCAACGGATTTTGAATGACACAGAGGAACATATTGATTGGATTGAAACACAACAATCGCGCATCGAAAAGGTTGGCATACAAAACTTCTTACAAGAAGAGATGTACGAAAAGGAAGGCTGATTTTTTGAATGATTAAAAGCGCCTATTGAAGCAGGTCAATAGGTCGCACGCTCTATGCGTTTTTACAGCCCAACTTTTGATGGGTTCCTGAGCCATTCTATTGCGTCTTCCAACCGATCATCTCCCCAAAAAACCTCGCTACCAACGATAAAACTGGGACTTCCAAATATTCCTTTATACGCGGCGTCAGACGTCTGATTGTTGTAGAGTTCGTCAATTTCCTGAGACTGGCTACGAGCAATGATATCGTCCATGTTCAATGACAAAGCGGTACAGGTTTTTGCAAGATTTTCATCCCCACCCGCCTCCAAACCACCCTGGAACCAGTTTATGTAGCTTTGAAGGACGTAATCTTTTATCCAACCGTCTTGCAACCCTATCAAAGCTATTTTGTTAGCTCTATCAAATTCCTGGAGTGGATAGGGAGCGGGTACCGTTGCCGGAAAGCCATATTTCGCGGCTCGCCTTTCGATGTCTCTCCACATATATTTTACTTTACTCGCTTTACTAGGAGGGAACGGAGCGTTGTTCATATCGAGCATGATTTGGCGAACACTGAACGGCATTAACCTCAAGCTAATATCATGCTTCCTTTCAATTTCTTTCATGCGCATGACGGTGAGATACGTATATGTGCTGCCAATTGAAAACCAGAATTCTAATTCCATGCTGGGATCCCTTTTCAAACGCTTAATAAGCTATTGGTTCAAGTTAAGTGACCGACCCCTCTCGATAAGTTGGCGGCCACTAGAAGCTTTAATATCGGATAATCTATGAAGTGTTGCCCCTGGAATTATTAAAGCCTAAGTCAAAGTAGAACATCGGTTTCTACGGAGTAAGTTCCAACTGACTGTGCCAAGAGCCCCATATTTGAAATGATGTCCAAGTAATAACTGCCATTTGTGGGAGCCGTATATGCAATACTCGCGTCAAAAGCTGTTCCACTGTCATCATCCTGGGCCACCAAAACTCCGTCTGCGTTATATAGGAAAGCTTGCGGATCCCAAAGTGTGCCGTGCGAACTGTTAGAACCACGCACGTCGAATTGGTATGATGTTCCTGCTTCCAAAATAAATTGATAAATATCTCGGTCATTTTGAAAATCGATAGCGCCTCCAAAGATAGTATCCAATGGTGTTATTGGCGCATGTTCCTGGGTCTGTCCGATTAAGTCACCCAATGAGCTTGTCGATATCCCTGATTGCAGCACGTCAATTTGATAAGTGCCGGTTTGACTTGAACTAAAAGCTCCTGCCTCTAAAAAAACTTCCCCGGAGCCTGAGGTCGTGAAAGATAGTGAACTCTCGAGTCCAGTTCCACCATCATCATTTTGTGCTAGCACTCTGCTATCTGCATCGAGAACACGCAGCAATGGATCAGCTAACGTTCCTAATCCGGATGCGGATCCTCGTAAGTCGATCTGATATGTACCACCCGCAGTTACACTAAGAGAGTAAACATCTTTGTCACCGCCCGTCTCAAGATCTCCTGCAACAGGTGTTCCAGAAGAAATCGCTATCAAACCAGAACCGGGTGTGTCGGCCACATCACCCCCGCTGGAACTTGATCCCACAGAAATCTCATAAGTACCCGTGTTCGCTCCAAACGCGCCAGCCTCGACATAAACAGCTCCAGTACTTGTTGGAGTATACGAAATCTGAGATTCTAATCGAAAACCACCATCATCATTCTGAGCAAGAATATTTCCATCAGGATCTCTTAATGTAAGTAACGTGTCTCGTAAGGTACCAACCGATGAGAAAAAACCTTTTTGATCAATTGTGTAGGTTGTTCCCGCTGTCACAGAAAGAGAAAAAACGTCTATATCTCTAGCTTCCTCTATATCTCCAGTTTGCGCCGAACCAATAATTAAACTGGAGTTGTTTCCAATGTCATTAGGTTGATCGTCCCCGCCTGAGACACTAGCGACATCGATTTGATAGGTGCCCGTCTGTCGTGAGCTAAAAGCTCCTGCCTCTATATATATAGTTCCAGATGAAGCTGCGGTGTATTCAAGCTTTGACTCAAAACCTGTTCCGCTATCATCATCCTGCGCCAAAGTTGTACCATTAGCATCAATTAGGCGGACAAGAGGATCAGAGAGTGTGCCTAAGGATGATGGGGATCCCCTAAGATCGATTTGATAAGTTGCTCCAGCATCCACTGATAAAGAAAATACATCTTTATCTCCGCCGGTTTCTAACTCTCCAGTCGCGGCCGTCCCAACTGCAAGAGCAGCATTATTGCCGATTGAATCTGGATGGTCATCCGAACTTTCGGGGGGTGTTGGTGAAGGGGTTGTTGGAGCTGATGGAGGAGCACCCGAGACAAGGCTTGAAAGGGCATTGACATCAACTACTCTGTATGTACCTCCTGTAGCCGGATCTGATAAAGTTGATGCCGACTGCGTTAAAAATGTTTCAAAATCATCTACTGACAGGTTGGGGTTGAGCTGACGCATCAACGAAGAAACACCGGCTACATAAGGCGAAGCCATGCTTGTCCCGCTAAGCGTTTGGGTCGCTGCACCTGCTCCTGGCGCGGCATTGGTAATGAAAGTGCCTGGAGCAAATACCGCAGTAAGTGTCTCACTTCTTTGCGAATAGGACGCGGCACCCTCATTTGCACTATCTAATGCACTTATTGCAAGCGCATTTGGGTCTATAGCAGGATCACCTAAACCCTGTGCATTAAAAGTTCCAAAACTATTTCCGGCTGCGGCAAAAGTTATTACGCCCATAGAGCGGAGGGCTGCAAGTTCATCGGAGATTAGGCCTGCCGCTGACTCTATATTGGAGTTACTCCCATCACCCAACGATAAGTTAACGGACGTGATATTGAGAGCGGAAGCGTTACTTATAACCCATTGCAAACCTGCTTCCACACTTGAAGTGAAGCCACCATTCGCACCCAACACTTGAATGGCGGCAACATTTGCCCCAGGCGCGACCCCTGGTAATGATGTATCAGACGACATCGCTATTCCCGAGACGTGCGTTCCATGTCCGTCAGGATCCGATGCTCCGTTCCCGTCACCGTGAAAATCCTGCGAAGCCACAATTTTATCTGAAATTCCATCCCCATTTGCGTCACTGCCAAAGAATGGGTGGTCCAGGTCGATGCCAGTGTCTAAAACGGCTATCGTTGTACCTGACCCGTCAATCGAGGGATTATTTGCCTGAAAACTCGTCAAATTAGTCGCATTGGAGGCCGTAGCTAATGGCTGCAACGATCCCGTTGACTGTGAGACTGGGCTATTTGTCACAATGCCGCCAACTGATGACGTTTCAATTGACATGAGAGCGGCTAGTGACTTTTCTGTTAAGATCCCTGCTTCTGCCTTAGAATTGCTATCATTAGCCGTTACAACGAAGTTAGAAGTTAGTTGACTGGTGCCGTCGTCTGCAAGAACAGAAATCGTGGTAGAAGGAAGTCCTTCTTTGAGCGTGTAACCATAAATTTGACCTGTGTTCTCATTGAACCCTAGATACTCAGGAAGTTCCGTCCCATCCGGGGACATAGCTGTCATTGACACGCGAGCTAACCCCGCCGATGAAAACTGCGACATATCGCCGATCTTTATATTGATTGCGCCATCTCCCGACAAATCGACACCCGAAAAAGGCAGGTTCAATGAGATCGTTGAAGTAGCACTCGCAACCTGTGCCGCCTCTCTAGCGTCAACAACGCCGCCATAACCTATAATACCCTCTGAGTTGTAATTTCCATCGGCCTGGAGGGTCTCAATCTCAGCTCTATCCGCTGTATAATGGTGATTGCCAGTTTCTGTATTTAAAAATCTATGAATTGCCTGAGAGCCTGCCACTTCCTCACTCAGCAAGTTGAACACAACACCTTCTTCAACGAAGTTGCTATCATTTCTCAACGCTGATATTTCATTTATATCAGCAGTAAAAACATGATCATTCGTGTTCGAATTTAGAAACCTAAAAATTTGCAGGTCACCGCTCTCAAAACCTTCAAAAGCAGCCTTGCGAGATAAGCTTTGGTCCAGCGTAGTACCCTCGGCCTCGTTTGCATAATGCAGGAAACCCTCACCGTTTGAGTATTGAATTATTAGCTCATTATAACTTTTTGCGGGCATTTGATTTTCCTTTAAGGTTTGAGACTTAATATTAAGACGTCTCGCTTTTACCTTTTAAGAATATCACAATATGTAATTTTGGGATGTGAAATATTTCACACTACTGCACACTATTCATAAAAGTCTCATTTGTTCTGTTCCCTAGCCATTGACTTATAGTATCCAGGATTTTCATTGATTTGGGATATGGTCGTCTCTAAGTTTTTCATATCAATTTGGGAGGATATTATTTTGACACCTTCCTGCTTCAAGGGAATAATTTGTACAAATGGGCGTCCCTTCTCAATAACCATCACATCTCCCTTTTTTTTCAACGGAATGGCGAAAGGAATACTCACCATGTTATAATAACGATCACAACGTACAACGCCCGATATGCAGAAAGCCTCGGCATTCCCTGATCTGTTGAACGGCGCAGTAAAAAGGCAGGAGTACCCCTTTGGGACCTCTATAACCCAAGGCAAACCTACTTTTACAACATGGAAATCTTGGAACTCAGCACCTTTATACTGCGAAAACTCGTGCCCTCCTATTATTGGATAGCCTTTGTGATCACAAGCTATCATTTTTCCCAACTTTGGATGATCTCCTAAATACTCAAAGGTCATTGTCTTAGGAAACTCAATGATAATTCCCTGCAACATTGCCTCAATTGCAGGTAAACAGTCGGACATATTCAGCTTGTTATTTGCTAACTTGTCTTTTCGTAAATCCTTTATCCATGAGGGGAAGTAATCATTTGAGGGTTTTGGGTCAGCCCACCAATCGGCTAGGCCAGGGACACGAGCTATTTTTATTTCAACCACGGAAACGGCCTTTGGTTGTACGTTTTAACTGGTTTCAAGTATACTAGCTGCATTATATTAACACCCTAACAAAGAACAGCTAGAAAATTTAAAAAAGGATGTCGCTGATGGCTGGGGCACTCGAAGGCATAAAAATTTTAGATCTAACATCGGTAGGTTTTGGTCCCTATGCTTGCCAAATATTGGGCGACTACGGTGCAGAAGTCATTAAAATTGAGTCGCCGGAGGGTGATATCACGCGTGGCATAGGACCTTTTAGAAATAAAGGTATGGGACACTTTTTTATAAATGCAAATCGCAATAAAAGGAGCTTAGTTTTAGACTTGAAGACCAAAAAAGGAAAAGCTGCTTTTTTTACGCTTGTAGGAAAATCCGACGTTATTATGACATCAATTAGACCAGCGGCAATGGAAAGACTCGGAATCGGCTTTACAGCTTGCAAACAAATAAATCCATCACTTATCTATGTTGCATTGGTAGGGTTTGGACAATCAGGGCCATATGCAAAACGCCCAGCTTATGATGATATAATCCAAGGTGTATCTGGGATGGCCGCGATGCAGGGAGGAAGAGAGGGTAACCCTACCTTCGTGAATGCATCAGTATGTGATAAAATCTGTAGTCAAATTGCTGCCCATGCAACCCTAGCTGCTCTCTTTGCACGCACAAAATCTGGCACTGGACAGTTGGTTGAAGTCCCTATGTTTGAATCGATGGTAGGATTTAACCTGGTCGAACATCAATCTGGTATGACCTTTGACCCGCCACTTGGATCGACTGGCTACGAAAGATCGATGGTAAAGTATCGGAGACCTTATGCTACGAGAGACGGGTTTGTCTGTGCTTTGCCTTACACTACGAAACACTGGCAATCCTTTTTTTCTATAATGCACCGCGAAGATATGTTGAATGATCCGCGCGTTCTGGATCCAAAAGTTCGAAGCGAAAAAATAGGGGAATTGTATGAACTCGTTTCTGATTTAGTAGCCGACTGGGATACGGAGGATTTGTTGAAGGCGCTGGAAGAAGGTGATATACCTCATGGAGAGGCGACTCAGCTCTATGATCTGAAAAATGACGACCACCTGGAAGCTGTAGGATTTTTCCAAACACATGAGCATCAATCAGAGGGAATGATAAAACTTACATCACCACCTGTTAAACTCTCTGAAACACCTACTAACATCCGAAGGCTCCCTCCACTTTTAGGAGAACATAGTTCGGAGATTTTAAGAGAAATTGGTTATTCTGAGGAAGAAATAAGGGAGTTAATTGAATAGCCCAAGCCGGGTCACCCCGTAAAACTAAATGTTTATAATAATAAACAAACTCACTCACCAAAAGCTTTTTAAATAGCCAAACATTAGTTTACTAAGCGATCACAAGTTCTTATTCATCAATAGCAGCAAATGAGGAGATTGCTTTTTGAGTAGAAAAGAGAAAGCAAATATCACCCTTCACAAGGGGGATTTACCAGCCGGATTAGATTTTGGTAACTCTGTGGCCATTGATACCGAGACCATGGGATTAAAACCCCATAGGGATAGGCTATGTCTTGTCCAATTATCTTCGGGTAATGGAGAAGCTCATATCGTTCAGTTCGATCAGGAGGAATATAGGGCTACCAACTTAATTTCAATATTGCAGAACCCTGGGATATTGAAAATCTTTCATTATGCCCGATTTGATGTGGCAATTATGGAGATGTATTTAAATACAACCACGCAATCAGTATTTTGTACGAAGATTGCCTCCAAACTAGTGCGTACTTATACAGATCGACACGGGCTGAAAGACCTATGCAAGGAGTTGTTAAATATCGAACTCTCAAAACAACAACAATCTTCCGATTGGGGAACCTCAACGCTTACGGACGAACAAATGCAATATGCGGCATCTGATGTTCTTTATCTTCACAAAATAAAGGAGATATTAGCCAGCCGTTTAGCTCGAGAAAAGCGCGAAGCAATTGCCGAAGCCTGTTTTGATTTCATTGGAACACGGGCCAGTTTAGATCTTTTAGGGCTCGAAAATGAAGATATTTTTAGCCACATGTGATATACTCTTAAATTGTAAGGGAAGAGTTTTCTAAGAACTGTGTTTATCAAAACGTGCTGGTCAATTTGGAATGCCTACTTCATCTGGAACTAAGTCGGAACATTTGGAAGATATTACCGCAAGGCGAAGTCGACTGCTTTCCGGAAGAGTATCGGAACAACCTGCTCCAACGACCAATCGCGTAATTGCGATGTTGAAATTACTATTGCCGGCTATCGCTATCGCAATAATCGGTTTAACATTCGCTTGGTCTCAATTAATGCCGGAAAAAGGCAAATTCAGACTTGGCGAAGCCTCTATAGCCAATGTAGGTGTGGAGGGTGTGGTTATGGAGAACCCTAGATACCAGGGCGTTGACAGCCAAAATCACGCGTACCAAATTTCAGCTTCACAAGCAATCCAAAAGAACCAAACTGATAAGCTGATTTTCCTTGAACACCCCAAAGCCGATATATTCTTGAGGTCAGACAATTGGGCAGCTATCAACTCTAGAAATGGAATCTATAATAAATCACTGCAAGAAGTGAAGCTCTTCGGCGATGTTCATATCTACTATGACCGGGGCTTTGAACTGAAAACTGACTCCATTAAACTAGATTTGAAGCAGGGAACGGCTATAAGTAACGATAAGGTTAATGCTTTCGGCCCAAGTGGTGAAATACACGCAGAAGGGTTACAGATAGTCCAAAAGGGGAAACACGTAAAATTTTTAGGAAAGAGCAAAGCCAAATTTCTAATATCAGGGAACATTGGCTCGTGAAGCGTAATGAAAAAAACCTTCTTTTAGCAACCTCATTTGCCTTACTAATATTAGGAAATCCTCTTTCGGGGATTGTTTTGGCCAATTCGAAAACTAGCAACTCCAATCCGAGCCAACCCATAGAAATAGATGCAGACCAAGGAATTGAGTGGCTGGCAGAGGATAAAGTCTATCTTGCACGAGGCAATGCCAACGCAAAGCAAGGTGACTTCTCTATGCGAGCAGACATCTTGAAAGCGTTTTATCGAAATACAAAATCGAAAAAAGACGAGATTTATAGGATTGAGGCAAACGGTCAAGTCGTAATCAGAAACTTAGTCCAAAACGTTTTTGGTGAACATGGTATTTATGATCTAGATCGCTCGTTAATTGTGGTAAGTGGCAAAAATCTTCGACTTGATACAGGAAAAGAGATAGTTAGAGCTGAAGAAGGCCTGGAATTTTGGCAAAAGTCGAAGCTCGCAGTTGCTCGTGGCAATGCATCCGCTACCCGGAAAGATAGGACGATTCGTGCTAATTTGTTAACAGTACAATTTATAGAAGATATAAATGGTAATCTCACTGCAAAGCAGATTGATGCACAGGGTGGCGTTCTTATAACAACGCCATCGGAAGTGATAGTTGGAAATGAAGGAGTTTACAACGTAATTGAAGAGTTGGTAACTCTATCAGGTAATGTAAAAATAACGCGAGGAGAAAATCAGTTAAATGGCTCTTTGGCAGAAGTCAATTTGCAGAGTGGCGTCAGTAGGTTAATATCAGACAGGAGTTTGGGCGGCACTAAAAAGGTTCGTGGGCTTTTCATTCCTGAAAAGAAACCGGCTCAATGAAAGAAGTTGAATGATCAATTACCAACCCAAAATTTTGACTAACGATAAAGGTCCAAGACTCATTCAAAAAAATGATGGTCTAGTAGCGAGCAATATAGGAAAGCGTTTTAAAATGCGCCCCGTTCTACGAAATGTCAGCCTTTCTGTTCAAAGGGGCGAAGCAGTTGGATTGTTAGGACCTAACGGCGCAGGGAAAACCACTTGTTTTTATGTAATGATTGGGCTCATGAATCCAAACTATGGATCCGTTCATCTTGATGGCATGGATATTTCGAGTCTTGCGATGCATAAACGTGCGAGATTAGGAATAGGTTATCTACCACAGGAGGCATCAATATTTCGAGGCCTTACTGTGGAACAAAATATTCGTGCTGTTGCAGAAATGACAGAGCACAATAAGGATCGATGCGACTCCTTCATTGAGGATCTATTAGCGGAATTTTCTATAAGCCATTTACGCAGAACACCGGCCCTAGCCCTTTCCGGTGGGGAGCGCAGAAGACTTGAGATTGCTCGGGCACTTGCATCTCAACCCAACTTTATTTTGCTTGATGAACCGTTAGCGGGAATAGACCCAATCGCACTCGGCGAAATACGAGATCTTATTTCGCACTTGAAAGATAGGGGTATTGGAGTGCTGATAACTGATCACAACGTTAGAGAAACATTAGATATTGTTGATCGTGCCTATATCTTACATGATGGAACGGTTTTGATGGAAGGAGCGCCATCAGAGATTGTTTCACATCAAGAAGTTCGCCGCTTCTACTTAGGTGATCGATTTAAGCTGTAGGATGATCTAGTATGGCCTTATCACAGCGTTTGGACCTGAGACAATCCCAATCACTGGTGATGACCCCTCAATTACAACAAGCCATAAAATTATTGCAATTTTCGAATGCTGAATTGACGGAGTTTGTAGAAAGTGAGTTAGAAAAAAACCCATTACTGGAAGCAGACGAAGGAGAACGATCATTTTCGGAAGAAGCGTCTGAAGATAATGTAACGGCCTATGAAAAAGCCCATGATCCGGATGTAAAACAAGCAGAAAGTGAGGAAGGTTTTTCAGATGAAATAGTCCAAGATACTTTGCTTCAAACTTCATCAGAAAATTTACCATCATTAAATGATGATCCGAATGACACTGATTATGAAAACAACTGGGGAAGCGCCGGGGTTAATGATCCAAATGAGCTAGGACCGAGCGCAATTGGAGAGGACTATACATCATATAAGACCTCCGGCAACTCTAATAATTTTGACCATCCCGATTACAATATAGACGAGACAGCTAGTGCTGACAAAACTCTTCGCCAACATTTATATGAACAACTTGGGGTAGACTTTATCGGCATTCAAGAAAGACTAATAGGCGCCCACTTGATTGAAATGATCGATGATACAGGATATTTATTGACTGACCCTTCCGACTTAATGGCAAACTTGGACTGTACCGAAGAGCAAATAAACAATGTTTTATGCAAATTGCAGCACTTCGATCCACCAGGTGTATTCGCCAGAAATTTATCAGAATGCCTTGCCCTGCAACTACGCGACAAAGACCGACTAGATCCTGCAATGCAGACGCTTATTGAAAACCTCGATCAACTAGCCAAACATGAGTTGGGTAATTTGAAGAAGTTATGCAATGTAGATGATGAAGATATTGTAGAAATGATATCCGAAATAAAATCTCTGAACCCAAAACCAGGATTATTATTTGAGCCTTCAATTGAGCAACAAATTGCACCGGACGTAATACTCAGGGCTAGTCCAGACGGCACCTGGCTTGTTGAACTCAACCCGGAAACTTTACCTAAAGTACTAGTCAACAATAGCTACTATGCAAAAGTTTCGAAAAAGCAGATGCTTAAACCAGAAAAAGAGTATTTAAACGAATGTATTCAATCAGCCAACTGGCTTGTAAAGTCTTTGCATCAGAGAGCAACAACAATAATAAAGGTAGCTTCCGAGATAGTAAGTCAGCAAGACAACTTTTTTAGGTTTGGGGTACAATATCTAAAACCGCTTGTTCTTCGAGACGTTGCATCTGCAATAGAGATGCATGAAAGTACCGTCAGTCGTGTCACTAATAATAAATATATCTCTACCCCAAGAGGAATGTTAGAATTGAAGTATTTTTTTTCCTCCTCAATCGCATCTGCTGCGGGAGGCGATGCACTTTCGGCAGAAGCTGTAAAAGCAAGGATTAAAGCTCTAGTGGACTCAGAAGAACCCAACAAAATTTTGTCCGATGATCGCATAGTAGAGATACTTGTCGGCCAAGGTGTTGATATCGCTCGTCGTACCGTAGCTAAATACCGAGACGCGATGCGGATCCCTTCCTCGGTTCAAAGGAGACGACAAAAATCGATTAAAATCTAACTTGATAATAATTTGCAAAAAGTGTTGAGAAGTCATTATAAATAAATGCTTCTGAGGAGTGGTAAGATGTTGACAAATCCAATCGCTAATCTTGGCCCATAATTATGCTTGATGAAGAAAGTGGAAACAACTTGGAAAATAAAGAACAATCTGACAGAAACAACCAAACTGTTGGAGATTTGCCCACAAAGAACCCAGAAATAAAATATCCGGTAAAACCTAAAGACTCAGCAAGCTTAATTGTCTTAAGGAATAAAGAAAGCGAGCTGCAGGTACTGATGGGCCGGCGGGGACGTAAAGCGGTCTTCAGCAATGTCTATGTATTTCCGGGGGGGAAACTTGAAGCGTGCGACAAGCTACCAAATCCTGCTTCAAATTTGCGACAAAATCTGTCCGAAAGAATTTCAACCGATATAGGAAAATCAAGTAGCTTTGCGATGGCTGCTGTACGGGAAACCTTTGAAGAAACTGGGCTTTTCCTTGGCGCACCTGGGGACGTTGGGGAAACTCATAATCAAAGCTGGAACCAAGTGAGAGCTCTGGGACTTGCTCCAGATTTAGCTAAATTAGAATACGTTGGCCATGCAATCACGCCAGCCTCTAAAGCCTTTAGATTTAACGCACGTTTTTTCTATGCCTGGGAATCAGATATGTCAGGACAGCTTGGGGGCAGCGGCGAACTTGCCGATCTGGCGTTTTTAGATATTGAAAAAGCATTAGAACTACCACTAGTTGATGTCACCCAGTTTATGTTAGAAGAAATAATTCGCCGTAAGGAAAGCGGCTTCACTATTCCCACAACTTATCCCTTTTTCGGATATCGCAAGGATCGAAGGTACCAACGTTACAAATAAAGCGTGCTAAGTCTACATCACGTCAGGATGTACCGACCGTGGATATCCAGCCCGTCCATTGCCTCTACCTTCTTCTGCTCTACTAAGTAGATAACAGTAGCAAATAGGGAACGAGCTGCTGCTGCATGCAAGCTCTCTGATACATCTTGGTAAACAGTCTTAACCATCTGATCGATCGTGTTGTTTCCTAATTTCAAACATTCGAGAATGTTTTCTTCCCTCTCTCGGCGATGGTCTTGAAAAGCAGAAATAAGCTTCTGAGGTTCTAATATTTCAGGGCCATGTGCTGGGTAGTAGATTTTATCATCCCTTATAATTAGCTTATCAAGACTTCTCATATAATCACCCATATCTCCATCAGGGGGAGAAACTATACTAGTTGACCATCCCATTACCTGATCACCTGGGAAAAGTACTTTCTCTTCATCCCAAGAAAAGCAAATATGGTTCGAGGTATGACCCGGAGTATGCAAACAACTAACACTCCAATCATCACCATAAATTACAGAACCATCTTGAATTTTCTCATCTGGACGAAAATCCATATCCCCGCCAGTTTGAGTTGTTAGTTTTAAACCTGGTTTTCCACTGCCATGTGGACCAAAACCATAAGTTGGAGCGCCAGTAATTTCTTTTAAGGCTTTCGCCGCTGGTGAATGATCATTATGTGTATGTGTAATTAGTATGTGTGAAACGGTCTCATTTTTTAGACCCTCAACAATAGCTTTGACATGCTCGGGTTGATCTGGACCAGGATCGATAACAGCAACGTTCCCTTCACCTAAAATATAAGTACCCGTACCCCTGAATGTAAAAGGACTGGGGTTATTGGCAGTTATCCTTCTTATTCCAGGTGTAACATTCTCTATTTCCCCGTAATTCACCTCAAAATTTCTATTAAATGGGATTTTTGTAGCCAAAACTCTCTCCTATCCTTCAATTATTGGATTTGAAAGCACACCTACTTGGGATATATCTATCTCACAAATATCACCTGGCCACATCCAAACCTTTGGATCCCGCCTAGATCCGACGCCTCCCGGTGTTCCTGTAGCGATGACATCGCCAGGAACTAATTCCGTGAAGGTTGAAATATAACTTATTATCCTTGGGATAGAAAAAATCATATCCGATACCTTGGCGTGCTGCATTACCTCACCATTTAGCCTTGATTCAACCGTTATACTTTGCAGGTCTGTTATCTCATCAGGGGTGATCATCCAAGGACCAAAGCCACCAGTTCCCATGAAATTTTTGCCCGGCGTGAACTGTGTAGTGTGCCTTTGAAACTCCCTTACACTTCCGTCATTATAACAAGAGTAACCAGCTATGTGACTGAAGGCATTTTCCTCGGAGATCCTGCGCCCCCGTGTTCCAATTATTACTGCCAGTTCCGCTTCAAAATCTAACGTGTCAGACTCTTTTGGTTTTATCATTGGAACATTGTGACCAATTTGGGCATTTGCAAATCTGACAAAAATTGTGGGATTTCCAACCTCACCATGACCACCTTCCAATCTATGCTCATGATAGTTAAGTCCTACGCATAGAATTTTTTCTGGATCAGTAATTACAGGGAGAAACATTGCCTGATCTACTGCCACTGTTCCCGGTTTTTTTGCTAAATCTTGGCCTACCTCTATTAATTTTTTCCGGGATATTGCGGAGCGTAGCGTGGGAAGTTCCTCTAACAAGGCTTCATCAACACTAACGAGCTGGCCGTCCTTCACAATGCCCCAGGTATTTTTGCTGTTATATATAAAACTTGCAAATTTCATCGTATTTTCTCCTCAAGACCTTATAGCCGACTTCTATAAAAACAAGTAAACAATATATTTTATTAAGGACGTAGGACCTGTCAGGGTTCGAGATTCCAAAAACCATTCGACTCATTGAGCCATATTTTGAAGTCCTCAAAAATTTCATTTAAATCTGCCGAAAGAGTGTATCCTATGTCACGTAAAAAACGGTCTGGCGACATTTTTATCCTGTCTCTAGTTCCAAAAAGATCGATATTAGAAACCTCACCAAACTCGCATAGTCTGTAATTAAAATCAGGATAAGACATTTTTAAAACCGCGCACCAATCGAAGACACTCCAGGTTTTACCGGAACTAATATTATAGAGAGAAGAGTTAACATTTTCATGATTAGCCAATTTGTAAAGGGCTCGAGCCACATCGCGGCTATAGGTCCAGTCCCTTTCTTCTTTGCGGTCTATAAGAGCGGTTTCTCCCTTTAACGCTAGCAAAGTCGCTTGCATAGGCGCACTCAAAGTATCTCTGACCCCCGTGTCGTATTCCCAGCGTCCAAAAATGGCACTCAATCGAACGTTAATTACTCTCTTTTTTAATAGCTCACCCATCCTAAAAGCCACGCGTTCACCAGTATACTTCGATATAGCATATAGTGTCTGGGGATCTTCACGTGTTCCGAATTCATCTAGGCTATCTTTCCAGCCCGTATCACCAAAGCCACCATTTCCATAAGCTGAACCAGAACTAATATTAATAATTCTATTTACTGATGGGGCCTTGCAGGCCGCTTTGAGAACATTAAGAAGGCCAATAACGTTTACATCAAAGACAGATAGAGGATCTGAGATTTCCCGCTCGACACCCGCAGTAATTGCTGCGCCATAGAAAATGACATCCACATCGTCTCCTGAAACAACTCGATCGACGTCTTCTGTATTGGTGATATCAAGTTGAATACTTGTAAATTTTCCTGGAAGTTTTGAGAAAACGTTACTAGCCGCAGGGGGGATCGGCGACTTATCTAAGGAGATTACTTGTTCCGAGGAAGAGAGCAATACCTCGATCACATTTAAACCGATAAACCCTGAACCCCCAACCACTAAGAAAGTCATATAAACGAGCGACCTTTATTACTTAATGTCAGCAGCGACCTGCATTTTTTCGATCTTGTCTGGATTTGCTGGCGGCTCTCCCCTTGTAATATTATCTACAAATTCCATACCGGCGCTTACTCTACCCCAGACTGTATATTGCTTATTAAGAAATTGGGCATCATCAAAGCAAATGAAAAATTGGCTGTCACCGCTGTCGGGGTCCTGAGCACGCGCCATGCCGACAGCGCCACGTGTGAACGGCTCATCGGAAAATTCAGCTACCAATTTTTTGCCCGAGCCACCAGTTCCAGTACCGGTAGGGTCTCCTGTCTGCGCCATAAATCCGTCTATTACTCGATGGAATACAATACCATTATAAAAACCTTCCCGCGTAAGTTCTTTTATTCTTTCCACATGCTTGGGTGCAACATCTGGAAGTAAGTCAATTACGACGCGTCCATCCTTAAGATCGAGAAAGATCTGATTCTCGGGGTCACTTGCCCCGGCTTTATCAGCTGTCATAATAAAAAACAAAGCTCCTATAATTAAAAGAAAACGACCCATGCTAAGCTCCAAGGATCAAGGTTAAAAGAGATCCAATACAATACTCACAAGCTCCTAGCGCGCAAGGTCCAAAAGTCTTGGGACATCAATATTTTTATCTAAATGTTCAGAAAATTCATCTAACGTCCTTTCTATCTCTATATCAAAGGACGACATGCTAAGTTTTTCCAGCCCACAATATTGAAGAAAGGCGTGGCGGAATTCGTCTTCGATGAACAATCCGTGCACGTATGTTCCCAGGACAAGGCCATTGGGTGACGATGCGCCGTCTAATCTTTCTTCGCCGTTCCCCGAGCAAATACTCACCAATGGGCGTGCACAGTCTGGCCCATATGTTGATCCAATATGTATTTCATAACCAGTAATTTTTTTACCAAATTTGATATCGGTACCACTTACTTTTGTGACAGCTTTTTCTGAAGTAAGTTTCGTCGTCACATCTAATAAACCTAGTCCTGGGGCTGTTCCTGCATTACCTTCTATTCCTAGAGGATCACTAACTAGTTTACCCAGCATTTGATAACCCCCACATATACCTAAAACAAGTTTTCTTTGTCTGATATGCGCCTGGATGTCTACATCCCATCCCTGCTCAACCAAAAAAGAGAGATCACCAATTGTCGATTTGCTCCCTGGAATCAAAATGAGATCTGCATCACTATTGATCGGCTCGCCAGGCTCCACTATTCTCAAATCTACACCTGGTTCGTTCTTTAAAGGATCCAAGTCATCAAAGTTAGCAATACGCGATAGCCTAGGCACAGAAATTTTCAATTGTTCTCTGATTGAGGCAGGCTCTCCTTTCAAACTCACTGCGTCTTCAGCAGGCAGCTTTCTCGCGTTTTGAAACCATGGAATGACTCCCAAACCTTGCCATTGCGTTCGTTTCTCGATTTCTTGAACACCCGATGTAAACAGTGATGCGTCACCACGGAACTTATTAATTACGAACCCTTTGATTAACTGGACCTCGTCAACGGGCAGCACAGCTTTCGTTCCAACTAAATTGGCAATCACTCCACCTCTATCAATATCACCTATTAAGATTACGGGAGTGTTTACTGCTGTAGCAAAGCCCATGTTGGCGATATCGTTAGTTCTCAAATTTATTTCGGCTGTACTTCCCGCTCCCTCAACAAGAAGTAAGTCTGCCTCTTTCCGTATCTTTTCAAAACTTTCTAAAACATAGGGCAGCAGTTTAGGCTTTAGTTTTTGATATTCTCTTGCCGTAGCTCGGTCAAACATTTTTCCGTGAACAACGATCTGGGCGCCACTGTCCGTCTCAGGCTTTAGCAGAATAGGGTTCATATCAACGGTAGGTTGTATCCCGCATGCCTTGGCCTGCAAAGCCTGAGCTCTTCCAACCTCCCCATTCCCTCCAGCTACAGCAGCATTATTCGACATATTTTGGGGTTTAAATGGTTGAACCTTAATACCACGGTTTTTTGCCCATCTGCATAGCCCAGCTACCAAAAGGGACTTGCCTACATCTGACCCCGTTCCTTGAAACATTAAAGAGCGGGCAGACATTATTCAGGCCCCAGAAAAACGACATTTACCAATGTTCCACCCAAGGCCTTAAATCTATTTCAAAACTCCAGGCATTTCGGGGTTGACAATGCATATTCCAATATGCCTCTGCGATCGCAGACGGATCCAAAATCCCATCATTTTCTTTTTGCGCGTATCTATCAGGAAACATTTTTTTTATCCACTCAGTATCGATGGCGCCATCAATAACGACATGCCCAACATGAATGCCTTTGGGTCCCAACTCACGAGCCATTGATTGTGCCAAAGCTCGCAATCCATGTTTACCCGAAGCGAACGCAGAAAAACCATTACCTCCTCTCACACTCGCTGTTGCTCCGGTAAAAATGATAGTGCCTCGTTTTCTCTCACACATTGCGCGAGAAACCTCTCTACCCATAAGGAACCCACCAAAACAGCACATTTCCCAAACTTTAAAAAAAACGCGCGATGTCGTCTCATGTATTCCAAAACGGACATTACCCCCAACATTGTAAACAGCAACTTCTATTGGTCCTATGTCCCTCTCTATCTTTTCGATAAATGGAACGACGTCATCCTCTCGCCGGGCATCAACTCCAAATGGATGAACAATGCCATCCATCATCCTCATTTCTTGAGATAAGTTATCAAGGCTTTCGATTTTTCGTCTTGTTACAACAACTTGAAAACCTTCTTTGGCAAAGCGTTTTGCTATTGCTCCACCAGTCGCATCTCCAGCACCAACAATCAGAGCTACACCCTTTTTAGTTTTAGTAGACATAAATTTTCCTACATCACAATTTTCTTTAATGCATGGCGGTCAAGTAAATTGATACTTATCAAATTCTCTAGCAAAAACAACTGATTGTTTCTTTGATAGACTAGGGAATTTTTTGAGAACAATGTAATATTATTTGAACTCAAGATAGTTTATTGGAGTCAAAAAACCGCCACTACTCGTGTTTCTATACTTCTACGTGGTGGGTAGTTTTCACCTCCATTAGGATTATCGAAAGATGTGTGCGGACAATAAACTACCCTGCCTGGTCTCTGGTCCATTTGTTTTAAAACGATAACTTCGTCAAGTTGCATTTCTGGAAAATAAAACCATTTGTGTGAAGGGTTGTAGACAGGAGCAGCTACCAAACTATCCCTTCCTCGGCCCGTATAAAAGTAATCAATTACGTCGTCATCCGCGAGACTGCTATTATCGATGAAGGCTAGCGGATTATTTATTGCAGGATGATCGAATGGTTGCCATGTGTTAAACCAGGCAAAAGTGTCACTTTCATTAGGGTCAACCCCATTTTCACGAAGAACGTCATGAGACATACCTACTACCCGCTTTACATTGTAATCGCAGTGGACAAAGCGTGCGTAGCCGTCGTTAAAATCGATCGGCTTTTCTGTTCTGACTAAAAAGCCGTAGTGGTATGCAGCCTTTGCACCGGTAAGTCGACATATTAAGTCTTGCATCTCACGCAGATATACACTGCTGATAAGGTCCTCATCTCTAAAATTACTGCACTGAGTTCTATTATTTGTTAGCGTGAAACCAGTTTGTTCAAGACCAATTTTTCCATTTTCCAAATGGGGTCGTGCATCCTCTATTAACACGTCCTGATAAGCTGTATGTTCTCTCCTAGATTCCTTTGAACCAATTTTTGGGGCAACATTTTTATGCTTCCAGTCGGTATTAATATATCTAACTTTAGTCGGTACCATAAAGTCACCTCCGTTTATCCATACTCCATAGTTTTTATATTATGCATCATTGCTTCGACCTACATCAAGGAGTTAGACTAGTAGCTATTAAATAAAGATTTCTTTTAATCTTAACAAAACACGATTCAGTTACTAACGGATAGCTAAATGACGTCTTTAACAGAAGCTGAGATGAACGAACAAGCAACTGACCGCAAACATGTTTTCTTAGTCGACGGATCGGGATTTATATTCCGAGCATTTCACGCACTACCCCCTATGAGTCGAGACGACGGAACACCGACTAATGCTGTTTTTGGGTTCACCAACATGCTAATCAAGCTGATTGAAGATCTAAAAGCTGATCACTGTGCGATAATATTCGATACTGCCAGAAAAACCTTTAGAAACGATGTTTATAAAGAATACAAAGCCAACCGACCTCCGCCACCAGACGAACTCATACCCCAGTTTGCACTTATACGTGAGGCCGTACGTGCCTTTAATATTGCCTGTATTGAGATGGAAGGCTACGAGGCAGATGATTTAATCGCAACCTATACTCGATTAGCACGAGAACAGGATGCAGACGTAACAATCGTATCCTCAGACAAAGATCTCATGCAACTTGTCCGACCAAACATAAAGATGTTTGATCCAATGAAAAGTAAGGATATTGGTGTAGAGGATGTTATTGAAAAATTTGGGGTCGGGCCGCAACATGTAGTTGATGTTCAGGCACTAGCCGGAGATACAAGCGATAATGTTCCAGGTGTTCCAGGGGTGGGGATCAAAACCGCCGCACAACTTATAAATGAATACGGCGATTTAGAATCACTATTGGAACGAGCTAGTGAGATCAAACAGCCAAAACGCCGTGACAACCTAATCGATCATGCTGAAATGGCACGCATAAGTAAAATACTTGTGACACTGAAGCAAGATGTAGACGTCTCACAGCCTCTTTCGAAATTAACATTGGAAAAACCAGACCCATTAAAAGTGTTAGAGTTTCTGCGTGCTCAAGGTTTCAAAAGATTAATCGCCCGATTTGAGGCTGAAGCACAGCAAGAATTCGGAGATGAGTTATCCCTATCAAACCCTGCCGATAAAATAGAAAAAAAATATGAATTAGTTGATAATTTAAAAAGTTTGAACGATTGGGTAGCACTAATCGAGAAAAATGGTTTAGTTGCTTTCGATACCGAAACCGACTCTTTAAATGCCTCACAAGCCAATTTAATTGGAATATCTTTAGCGGTTTCAGTCGGAAAAGCATGTTACATACCGTTACGGCACGAAGCCGGGGATAGCCAGACAGAACTTCTTGGTAAATCAAAATTGGATGTCAAACAGATAGAGTTTGACGCCGCCATCGAAATCATCCGGCCTATTCTGGAAGACGCTAGCATTCTAAAAATTGGGCACAACATCAAATATGATGCCTTAATAATGAAACAACCGCACAATGGAGGAATAAACCTAAGTTCAGTCGATGATACGATGTGCTTATCCTATGTTATGAATGCGGGTCTCCATGGACACGGGTTAGATGAGCTATCGCTTCTGCACTTCGATCACACAAATATAAAATACAGCGAGTTATGCGGGACTGGAAAAACAAAGCTTCCATTTGCAAAAGTTCCGCTAAATAAAGCGATGGAATACTCCGCCGAAGATGCGGACATGACATTTCGCCTCTACAAACAGCAAAAGAAAGACCTGCCAAGAAAACGCATGGCCGCCGTATACGAGACACTCGAACGTCCGCTTATCGAAGTATTGGTTGAAATGGAACATACTGGCATAAAGGTAGATCCTATAATTCTAAAAAAAATGTCTGAGGATTTTTCACAACGGCTTCAAAGTCAGGCGAGTGACATTTATAGATTGGCCGGTGGTGAATTTAATATCGCGTCCCCCAAGCAATTAGGTGAAATTCTTTTCGATAAACTATCCCTACCAGGCGGAAAAAAAACAAAAACAGGTTCATATGCAACTGGGGCAGAAATTCTTGAAGATTTAGCGGCAAGCGGCAGTGACATAGCAGCAAAAGTTCTGGATTGGCGGCAAATTGCCAAACTTAAGTCAACGTATACTGATGCGTTAATTGAAGAAATTAATCCTAAAACTGGTAGAATACACACTTCATACTCAATGACAGGGGCAAGTACTGGACGCCTAAGTTCAAATGATCCTAATCTTCAAAACATTCCCATAAGAACTGACGAAGGAAGGAAAATAAGAACTGCTTTTATTGCAGAGCAAGATAATGTGTTAGTTTCTATAGACTATTCACAGATAGAACTCCGACTGTTAGCCGAGATAGCAAATATCGACAGCTTGAAGCAGGCTTTCAGGGATGGCGTTGATATCCACGCTCAAACGGCTTCAGAAGTGTTTAATATCTCGGTCGAAAATATGGACCCGATGATCAGAAGAAACGCAAAGGCAATTAATTTTGGTATCATTTATGGTATTTCGAGCTTTGGCTTAGCACGACAACTGCGTTGCCCCCAAACCGAAGCCAAAGCATATATTGACGCTTATTTCGCGAAATATCCCGGCATTCAAACCTATATGGAGCAAACCAAAGTGGGCGCGAGAGAAAACGGTTTTGTTAAAACGCTTTTTGGTAGAAAAATCCATTTATCTGGTGTCAAGGAAGCCAACCCAGCACGGCGGGGTTTTTATGAAAGAGCAGCCATAAACGCACCTATCCAAGGAACCGCAGCCGACATCATAAAACGCGCCATGATTCGCATACCAAGTCTCTTAAACGAACAAAACCTAAACGCAAAGATGCTACTCACTGTCCATGATGAACTTTTATTTGAAGTACCGACTGCACAATTAGAAAAAACCTCTCAAATTATTTCGTCGGCAATGGAAGGAGCGGCCGCCCCTGCCGTAGAAATGTCAGTACCCTTAGTAGCAGAAGTCGGTATCGGAAGTAATTGGGCGGAAGCGCATTAACAAACCAGTAATATCACGTTGGCCAGCACCAAATGTTTGATCTGAGGTTACGGGCCCGACCATTCGCTTACAATCTCGTCTAAGTGTGGCCGGGTGCGGGGTTGAGGTGGCTCTACTGCGGTACCGATGTAGATCATTCCAATTATATCAGTTTGATCTTGATGACCTAGAGCTGCTTTAATTTCTGTGTCAAAAGATAACCATTCTGTAACCCATTGCGCTGAATAACCGAGCGCGTGAGCAGCGTTTAATATATTCATGCATACCGCTCCGCCAGATAATCGCTGTTCCAATTCTGGGATTTTATGCGGCGATTGTATATCAGAAGTTACAACTAGCAACACAGGTGCCCTTTGAGGTCGCTGTCTCTCGGCTTCTATTTGCTTCTCTGTTGCTCTTTCACCGTACTTATTTGTAAATATTTTCGCCGCAAGATCTCCCAAGGCTTTCTGACCCTTTGGAGTAATTACTTGAATTCGCCAGGGTCCAATTTTACCGTGATCTGGGACACGCAAGCCAACTTCAAGAATTTGTTGCAAATCTTCTTTATCAGGTCCAGGACTTGTAAGATTTTTGACAAGCACTGACCGCCGTGATTTCAATAAATCTATTGCTTCCATTATGCTCCCTCTTTTCCCTAAAAGGACAGTAGAGTTAAAGTCATCCCCCGTTTGCTTCTGCTAATTTAACGAAAAAAATTGAAGAGCAAAAATATTTTATTCTGGAATCCAGCCACTTAACTCATTTAGAACAAGTTCTTGCAAAAGATCAATGCTGTCTTCCGAGGAGTTTAAGCAAGGCACATAAGTAAATTTTTCCCCGCCAGCTTCAACAAAACTCTCCTTCAAACCTATCGCGACTTCTTCCAACGTTTCAACGCAGTCGGATATAAACCCTGGAGAAATTATCGCTATTTTTTTTATGCCTTGCGATGGCAATTCAGTTATTACCTCTTGTATGTATGGCTTCAACCATTCTTCTCTACCAAACCTTGACTGGAAAGCTAATCTAACCCTGTCACCCCCCCAGCCAATTTCCTCTGCTAAAAGACGGGATGTTTGTGCACACTCACAGTGGTAAGGGTCGCCCGCATTCAAATAACGTTTGGGTAAACCATGAAACGACGTCAGAAGAACATCGGGTTGCCAATCGAGGAATGAGATATGCTCATTAATCGACTTTGCCAAGATCCTTATATAATTTTTATTGTTATAGTACGCTGGTGATGTTCTGATTACAGGTTGCCACCTCATCTTTTGTAAAGCCTGAAAAGCTTTATCATAAGCGCTTGCCGTTGTGGTGGCACTATATTGCGGATAAAGAGCCAGCAGAAGTATTTTGCGACAACCTTTAGCGCGCATTTCCTCCAGACGATCACCGATAGCTGGTGTCCCGTATCGCATTGCCCAATCTATCTCAACAGGAACCCCGTTCTCCTTGAAACGCTGAAATAATGACTCTGATTGCGCGCGGGTATGAAATCTAAGTGGCGACTCATCCGAAGTTTCCAGCCAGATTTCTTTGTACGCTTTCGCTGATATCTTTGGCCTTACGTTCAATATAATTAAATTTAGGATTATACTCCAAAGGACCCGGTTCACTTCTATTACACGAGGATCTGATAAAAATTCCTTTAAATATCGCCTTATACTCCAAAAATCTGTGCTATCAGGTGTGCCCAAGTTTAATAGTAGCACCCCAACTTTTTCTTTTGGAATATTTGGATGATCATCTGGGATATGAGATGAAGTTATAAAATTTTCTGTCATTTTTTATTTAAACACTGAGAAAATAAAAACCGAAACTACAATTGCTGAGAGCCTGCACGCTGGGATCGCAGTGTTGTTTATTTTGGCGCAATAACCATAATCATTTGTCTGCCTTCGAGTTTTGGAAAAGCCTCGATTTTTGCCACATCTTCGGTATCGTCGCGAACTCTATTCAAAACATTGACACCCAATTCTTGGTGTGCCATTTCCCGGCCTCTAAAGCGCATAGTGACTTTGACTTTATCACCTTCGTCTAAAAATTTTTGCACGTTACGCATTTTCACCTGATAGTCGTGCTCATCAATATTAGGCCTGAGCTTAATTTCTTTTACCTCTATAATTTTCTGTTTCTTTTTAGCCTCATTTTTTTTCTTTTGGGCTTCATACTTGAACTTTCCATAGTCCAAAATTTTGCACACTGGCGGATCTGTATTAGGTGAAACTTCGACTAAATCTAACCCTTGGGCATCTGCTTCTGCTATTGCATCAGCTGTTTTCATAACGCCCAATTGCTCTCCCTCCGACGAGATACACCGCACTTCATCGTTGAGTATGTCCGTGTTTACACGTGGTCCGTGCTTCGCCGGTTGCTGGTTTAATGGTTGTTTTGTTATCTAGAGCCTCCTATTTTTCGTTGCTACACCCCATCTTATACTAACTCGGCGGGGTAGATTCTTTCAATAGTGTATTAACTGCATCGCCAAGCGCAAGTATTTCCTGCGATTTCCCACCTAAGCGCCTCACCGCTACTGTTTCGTTTTCTTGTTCTTTTGTTCCCACAACCAGTATCACCGGTATTTTTGCGTTACTATGCTCGCGAATTTTGTAGTTTATCTTTTCATTTCTTACATCAACGGCCGCTCTCAAGCCAACTTTTTTACATTCTTCTAATACTTTGTAAGCATAATCGTCGTTATCACCTGTAATCGTAGTTATGACCGCCTGTACCGGGGCTAACCATATCGGGAATCTGCCTGCATACTGCTCGATAAGTATACCAATCCACCGCTCCATAGATCCTAGTATTGCTCGGTGCAACATGACCGGTCGTTTTTTAGACCCGTCAGAGGCTATATAGTTAGCATCTAGGCGCTCAGGCAATACGAAATCTACCTGAAGGGTACCACACTGCCAATCTCTACCAATTGCGTCCCTGAGGACAAACTCGAGCTTGGGTCCATAGAAAGCACCCTCACCAGGATTCAATGTAGTTTCTAACCCAGCAGCTTCGCAGGCATTCTTTAGCGCCTCTTCCGCCCTATCCCAAGTCTCATCATCCCCTGCTCTTACGCCTGGTCTATCCGAAAATTTGACACGAACATCTTCAAAACCGAAATCTTTGTATATTTTTCTTAATAAATCGCAGAAGATAATGCTTTCGGAGGTTATCTGATTCTCAGAACAAAAAATATGCGCGTCATCTTGTGTGAATGCTCTAACTCTCATTATTCCATGCAGAGCACCGGACGGTTCGTTTCGATGGCATGAGCCGAATTCGGCCATTCTGATAGGTAGATCTCGATAACTTTTAAGTCCTTGTTTATAAATTTGAACATGGCCAGGGCAATTCATAGGCTTGAGCGCAAGAGTTCGATCGTCTTCACTATCAGCCGTGAACATATTTTCTCTAAATTTATCCCAATGACCTGACGCCTCCCATAGGGATCTATCTATCAACTGCGGTGTCTTTACCTCCTTGTAATTTCCATCCTCAAGTCTTCGGCGCACGTGCGCTTCGATTTCCCTGTAAAGTGACCAGCCCCGTGGGTGCCAAAATATCGAACCCACGGCCTCTTCTTGCATATGAAAAAGGTCCAGCTCTCTACCTAACCGACGATGATCGCGCTTTTCCGCTTCCTCTAACATATTTAGGTAGGCCTTTAACTTTTTTTCATCTGGCCAAGCTGTACCGTAAATTCGCTGCAGCATTGGGTTTGAAGAGTCTCCGCGCCAATAAGCGCCTGCCACGCTCATTAGTTTAAAAGCGTGGCCAACATGTTTTGTTGATGGTGCATGGGGGCCTCGGCATAAATCCAAAAAGTTGCCCTGTCTGTAGAAAGAAATTGGCTCATCGTCTGGAATACCCTCTATCAACTCGACTTTGAAGGGTTCTTTGATCTTCTCATAGTGCGACATCGCCTCATCACGAGCCCATACCTCTCTCTCGAATGGATCTCCTCTATCTATGATTTCATGCATTTTTGTTTCTATGGTCTCGAGATCACCCTCCGTGAAAGGCTTTTCTCTATAAAAGTCATAATAAAAACCATTTTCTATTGCTGGACCAATTGTGACCTGAGTTTCGGGGTACAGTTCTGTTACCGCTTCGGCCATGACGTGTGCGCAATCATGCCTGATAAGGTCCAGAGCAACTGAATCCTTCCGCGTTATAATTACCACATTACAATCTTGTTCAATCCGGAAAGATAAGTCCCTTTGATCCCCATCTACTATCATCATCATTGCTGACTTTGCTAGGCCGGGCCCAATAGCCGAAGCTAATTCAAAACCATCTACGGCCCCATCAAAACTGCGAATGCTATCATCCGGCAGGGTAATGTTAGGCATCATTCTTACCTTTTTGTTTTTGTTTAGTTTTATGAGTCACTATAATTTCGATATAAGACCTTCATGAAAAATATAGAACTTCGTTTTTTACTACGAATAAAATTCCAATTCTCTGTTTCCTACCTGGTCAAAGGTTGTAGCACATAGCCAGAATTTTTTTGGTATTTGTATCCAGTGTTTTCTCGGTTTTCAACCATCTAATTGAATTAGTGATGCAATAATTTCTAAGGTATTCTATTGTAAAACAGTTAAGACACAAATACATTAGGAAATATGAGTGAACCTCGGCTCAAGTCGATACTACAAATACAAGCGGCAGTTTTGGCAAGTTCCAAAAAAGGGATACCTACAACGATCGTAAAACGTGGAGACCCCGACGCAGGTATTATATTTGTTAAAGTATTCGGCAGCACCATCGGATGCGTCATATTTAACCAATTATATGACTTTCAGAAAGATCGCCTTTATTGGTCAAAACTTACAGGTGATAAACCGGTTAAAGAGGCAGAGGCCGACAAACTAATTGAGAAACAAATGGGCTTTGATGAGGATATCTGGGTTCTAGAGGTGGAAGATAAACTCCTTAAAAATCCCCTCGATCCCGATTAAGTTTCTCACTGCCTCAATACGCTGACACTCCAAACAGTCGGCGGTAAATAATTCCAGCGTTATAACAATCAAAGCCGTTAGCGTGATTTATTTTGGGCATTCTTTAAATCATCCCATTGAGTTACCAATATACCACCTATTACCATGATCGCACCCAAAAATCGATCCAATGTTATACCTTCATTAAAAATCAAAATTGCTGCAATAATACTAGCTACAGGTTGGCTATTATTTATCATTGCCGTTGGTTCAGAGCCTATACGTTGGATGGCAAAATAAAAAAAGGGTATCGATGCTGTCTGGAGCACTCCTACAAGCAAAAAACCTAACCAACCACCAATTTCATCAGGCAATCGCAGCTCATCAAGATACCAAGCCAAAACCCCAATTATTAGAGAGGCTATGGCAGATTGATAGAACACTATTATAAACGGGTGCACACGGGGGACTTTTCTCGCGACCCAAATGATATTTACAGCACAAGCAATACCTGCCGTAATACCAATTACAACACCCCGAAGGTCTAGTTTGTTTAAATCAACTCCCAACATTACAGCTAGCCCAAAGAAAGCGACAGTTATCGAAATTGTCTTTATCAAAGAGGGCCACTTTCTAGCGATCAAATGATTTAAGATAGCCACTACAGGAGGATAAATGAAAAAAAGTAGCGCCGCCAAACTTATCGGAATGTACTTTGTAGAGCCTACGTTTCCAAACGCCATATGAGAAAAAAGGCATCCTAGAAAAAGCATAGAAATTAAGGCGCTGCGTGGGAGTCTAAGTGAAACCCCCATACAGATACAAATTGTTCCCATGGCAACAACCGATAATAAAGACCTAAAAAACGCCACAGAAAGTGGTGTTGTTCCCCCGTCAAAGGCAAGTCTCCCTAATGCCACAGCCAAACCAAGTCCTAGAGAACATACAAGGGCAGAAAAAACACCACTCAAATTATATTTTTCAAGCCCTGTTATATTTTTGAAGTATTCCAAGAAATATAGTCCATAGTTACGATTGTTTAGGTAATTGGAAAAGAAAAACTAGTTTAATCTTTTCAAATTTGATTAACATAAACGATCACCACTGAGTACTTTATTTAAAAAGAATTAAACGATGCCGCAATATAAACATATAGTAGTAAAACCAATAGCTGGCGCAATTGGTGCCGACATTGAAAACGTCGACATTTCCAAGCCGTTAAGTAATGATGAACTCTCTGAAATAAGAACCGCTTTCCTCAACCATCTGGTGATTTGTATCCGCGGTCAAACGCTACAACCCAAAAGTCAGCTGGCTTTTGCCAGGCACTTTGGCACGCCAATGATTTATCCCTTTGTAAAAGGTCTCGACGAATATCCAGAAATAACCCCAGTTATCAAGGAAAAAGAACATAAAATAAACTTTGGTGGATTATGGCATTCTGATACCGCCTACGAACAAACTCCACCACTCGGCACTATGCTTTACGCACGCGAATTACCGCCCTATGGCGGTGATACTGAATTTTCAAATATGTACCTAGCATACGAAACGCTTTCAAACGGCATGAGAGCATTACTAGAAAATTTAATCGCTGTGAACATATCAGGAAAAGGCCGCGTCCAAGATACTAGAGCCCCCATGCGAGGCACGGCAGCGACATCAGCAAGAGAAGATAGTTTCATAGCCGAACATCCAGTTGTCAGGACGCATCCAGAGACGGGTCGAAAATCGCTTTATGTAAATCTAGCACACACAAGCCATTTTAAGGGCATGACGGTAGAGGAGAGTGCACCGATACTAGACTATCTCTTTAATCATCAAGTAAAACCAGAATTTACGTGCCGAGTGAAATGGGAACTAGGTACATTAACATTTTGGGATAATCGTTGTACGCAACATAACCCCCTCAATGATTACCATGGCTTTAGAAGAGAAATGCATCGCGTTACGCTCGAGGGAGACAAACCCGTGTAAACATTCGAAAAAAATTACAAAAATATGCACAATTTCTGTTAGATATGTTATATTGTTAATGTATTAGGCTATCTTTTTGCTTGATTTGTATGCTTTTGGAGTTGACCGATATGGGCCTGCGCATCCGGGAAGATTATCGTAGTATAACTGGTCCCGAAAAATCCGCCATACTTTTGATGTCGCTTGGTGAGGATCAGGCAGGGAAACTGTTTGCGCTACTAGACGATGAAGAAATAAAAGAGATTTCGCAGGTTATGGCCGGCCTGGGCACAGTGAGTTCCAATATCGTTGAACGTTTGTTTGTTGAATTTGCTGAACAATTATCCAGCACAGGATCCCTCGTTGGATCGATGGATAGCACACAACGGCTTCTAACCAAAATTTTGGGGGAAGATCGTGTTAATGACGTAATGGAGGAAATTAGAGGTCCAGCCGGCCGAACGATGTGGGATAAGCTGGCAAACGTCAATGAGCAAGTATTAACAAATTACTTAAAAAATGAATACCCGCAGACCGTAGCCGTGATACTAGGAAAGATAGCCCAGAGTCATGCTGCAAAGGTGCTTGCAATTTTACCTGAGAACTTCGCGATGGAAGTTGTAATGCGCATGCTCCGCATTGAAGCCGTTAATAAAGAAATAGAAAAAGACGTTGAACGGGTCTTACGGACCGAGTTTATGTCAAACCTCGCGAGAACTAATAGGCGAGACAGCCATGAAACCATGGCACAAATCTTTTCAAATTTAGATAGAGCAACGGAAACCCGCTTCTTAACTGCATTGGAAGAACGTAATAAGGATGCATCGGAACGGATACGAGCACTGATGTTTACGTTTGAAGATCTAAAGAATGTAGATCCAGCGGGGATTCAAACGCTAATGCGCGTTGCCGATAAGGACAAAATGACGTTAGCTCTTAAAGGTGCGTCCGAGGAACTAAAGGACTTATTTTTTTCTAACATGTCAGAGCGTGCCGCAAAGCTGCTAAGGGAAGATATGGAAGCTGCCGGAGCCGTTAGATTAAAAGACGTGGAGGAAGCTCAGCAAGCTCTCGTTCAATCAGCTAAGGATTTAGCCGATAGAGGAGAGATTATTATCGGCGGCGGATCTGGCGACGATCAGCTGATATTTTAAAATTCAATCCTTCTGAAGGCCTTTGACATAAGGATAAATATTCATCTGGTCCTGCAATGGATCAGCATCATTAAACGCCTTTACGATATCATAAGCAGCCGCGATAGCCTTACTTGGTGTTCCTTCGCCATTTGCACCTTCAACAAACAAACTTATATCTTTTTCTATAATATGTGCTTCTGCCCCAGACGCATCGTATTGTTCAGTTGCTACATATTTCGGGAAAAGAAATTTTGTTGCGAAATTTTGCCCTGAACTCTCATTTATGACTTCCAACATTTCGCCAACCCTAAGCCCTCCAGCCTCGCCATAAGTTAAAGCTTCCGAAGAAATGACATATGACGCAATGCAAATAGCATTATTCAAAACCTTCATACGCTGTCCTTGACCTGGTTCGGTGCCCACGTGAACTACGGCTCGCGAGTACCCGTCTAGTAGCTTGTGTGCTTTTTTTAATTCGGAAGCTGGTCCTGATACCATACTCACAAGCGCACCTTCTTCGGCTCTAAACTTTAAACCGGAAACAGGACTATCCAAATATTGAATCCCCGCTTCATTCAAGATTTGAGCGTTGCGTTTTGCCGCGTCGATCCCAATAGTACATGTATCCACAACTACTGTTCCTGCGACGCCCGCCTTTGCAATCTCGAGGACAACTTGCCTATTAGTTTCAATGGTTGGTAAAGATAAACCTATGACCTTTGCTCTTCTAGCGATTTCGTCGTTCGATTGCGCTATTATGCAACCATCCGAGGCTCTATCAGCTGTCCCTGCAATATCGTGGACAATCAGTTTACATCCCCTATCGGAAGCATTTCGAGCCATGGGTGCCCCCATATTACCCAAGCCAATAAATCCAAAAAGATCCTCACTCATAACTTCGCCTCAATTCAGTTAACTTTTTAAACTTGAATACTCATGCCACCATCTATGGATAAAACCTGACCATTAACAAAGCTACCTGCCTCCGACATTAGGAAAACTGCTCCTCCGCCAAGTTCATGTGGTCGTCCCCATCGTGCGAGCGGTGTTTTGGAAATAACCCATTCGGAAAACTCCTGATCCTCAAGAAGTGCTGTGTTAAGTTCCGTTGCGATGTAACCTGGCGCTATTGCATTAACCAATATACCGTCCGCTCCAACCTCTACTGCCAACGCTCGGGTTAGAGCTCTGAGACCCTCTTTTGCAGCGATGTAGGCAGGTACTGTTGGGCGTGCTTGTGGGCCTAACATTGAAACGGTATTTATTATTCTTCCACCCCCATTGTTTTTCATCAACCGGATAGCCTCGCGGCTCAAACTAAAACACGATGTCAAGTTAGTTCGAAGAACGAGTTCAAAATTTTCGTTTGAAAAATCCAAAACAGGGCTCCTGAATTGTATACCCGCATTATTTACTAAACCGTAGAGATGACCGAACTCCTCCACTATCCGTTGCACAGCATTTTTTCCAGCCTCAAAATCAGTTACATCAAAGACCTGATAAGTTGCTTTGAGATTTCGCTTTGTTAATGCTCGCACTTTTTCACGAAGAGCACTTTCGTCACGAGCA
>CACITD010000025.1 GCA_902589475.1 uncultured Alphaproteobacteria bacterium
AATAATAAATACTCTGGAACATTGTTTGGGCAATAGAACCCACGCTGCCACAATATTAGGTATTTCAATTAGAACTCTTAGAAATAAGTTGAAGGCTTATTCCGATGAGGGCTTAAGTATTCCGACTACAGAAGAATTAGAGGAAGCCACGACCTGAAAGCCAATTTGTCTTGAAAACCGATCGCTGAATAATGACAGATACATCTAACGAGACTACCTCAAGCTCAAAAAATTCTAATGTTGCCTCAAACCTAAGCTCGTTGGCTAACGCGGCAAAGAGGACCGACATAGCACTTGCCTTAGGGATAATCGCTATTTTAGCGGTCTTAATCCTACCAATGCCCACATGGCTCTTAGATTTATCGTTGGGTGTTTCAATAGCATTTTCTGTTTTGATAATGATGACGGTTTTATTCATCAACCGTCCATTAGAATTCAATGCCTTTCCTATGATACTTCTAATCGCAACCATGCTAAGATTAGCATTGAATTTAGCTTCGACACGACTGATTTTGGCAAACGGTCACACCGGTACCGACGCTGCAGGTCAAGTCATTCAAGCTTTCGGACAATTTATGATGAGTGGAAATCCCGTAATCGGGGTTATTGTCTTTGCGATATTGGTGATTGTTAATTTTATAGTAATTACAAAAGGCTCCGGTCGCATTGCAGAGGTGTCCGCCAGATTTAGCTTAGATGCAATGCCCGGAAAACAAATGGCAATAGACGCTGATCTTTCGTCGGGTTTAATTACAGAGGACGAAGCTCGTTCACGACGTGAAGATTTAAGTTCAGAAAGCAGTTTTTTTGGCGCAATGGATGGAGCATCAAAGTTTGTTCGTGGAGATGCGATAGCGGGCCTACTCATCACAATCATTAATGTTCTTGGTGGTATTATTATAGGTGTTCTTCAACAAGATTTAACCGTCAGCCAAGCCTCTCAAACTTACACTCTTCTAACCGTCGGAGATGGATTGGTAAGCCAGATACCCGCCCTTATAGTGTCGACCGCCGCCGGCCTCTTAGTAACTAAAAGTGGCACCACTGGTTCGACAGATAAGGCCGTTTTTGGTCAATTAGGGGGATACCCAAAAGCACTTATTCTAAGTGCTTTTTTGATGTTAGTATTATCCTTACTACCAGGAATACCAATGATCCCGTTCGTTGGCTTAAGTATAGTAATTGGGGGGTTAGCTTTCTTTCTATACCAAAAAGAGATTAATAAAGAGAGACAAGCCGAAACATTACTCTTAGAAGCCAATAAAAATGAGATGGAAGAAGAGCCTCTCTCGAGTGCGTTGCAGATAGACCAAGTTCGACTAGAGTTAGGTTACGGACTGTTACCATTAGTTAGCGAGACAGATGAAAATTACCGCTTAACTGATCAGATAAAATCACTCAGGAGGCAAATAGCAAGTGAGAGTGGCTTCATTATGCCTCAGGTAAGAATTCAAGATAACCTTCAGTTGCCCCCGAACTCCTATGTTGTAAGAATTAAAGAAATTGAAGTTGGCAGCAGTGACATCCGACCTAATCGGCTGTTGGTTATGGACGCTTCTGGAGAAACGATTGATCTGCCCGGAACCGAGACTGTAGAACCAACATTTGGACTTCCGGCAATGTGGGTGGACCCAGACAATCGAGAAGAAGCAACATTTAAGGGATATACAGTTGTCGATCCAGCAACCGTAATAACGACACATCTAACAGAGCTTATTAAAGATAACATGTCGGAGCTCTTATCTTATGTTGAAACTCAAAACCTTTTAGACGAGTTACCCAATGAACATCAAAAATTGGTTGGTGAGGTTGTGCCCAACCAAATATCAGTGGGTGGCATTCAACGTGTTCTGCAGAACTTGCTTAATGAAAGAGTTTCAATACGCGACCTTTCAACTATCTTAGAGGGTATATCAGAAGCTTGCGCCTTTACACGTAACGTAACCCAAATAACTGAGCATGTTCGTTCTCGCCTTGCCCGCCAAATTAGTGAGCAAAACTCGACGGAAGATAATTTCATCCCCTTGGTAACATTATCGGCAGAGTGGGAGCAAATCTTCTCGGATTCTATCTTAGATCAAGGTGAAGACAAGCAACTTTCAATGGCGCCAAGCCAGTTGCAAAGGTTTATTGGAGCAGTGCGAACCACCCTTGACGAACTTGCCGATGCAGAGGACCCACCAGTAGTTTTAACTTCTCCTTCAGCCCGGCCGTTTGTAAGATCGATTATTGAGCGATTTAGACCGACAACTTCTATTATGTCACAAAATGAACTTCATCCTAAAGCGAAGATTAAAACTTTGGGGCAAATATGACTAATCGAATAAAACAAACTTAGGAAACCTAAAGGAATGCGATTAAAGACGTTTTCAGCTTCATCGATGAGTGATGCACTAAAAATGGTTAAGGAACATTTCGGTGAAGAGGCAATCATAGTTTCTTCTCAAAAAGCTGAAACGGGTTTAGGTGTTCAAGTAACAGCTGCAGTTGATAATGAAGCTGAAGCCCAGATAAAATTCAATGAATATGTCCCAAATCAAACTAGCAACGTTGATGAAAAATTATCCAGCATACTATCTGGACAAGGGGTTCCTCCAAAAATAACCGATGAAATTTTGACTATTTGTTCTACTCTAGGTCTCGATGATATCGATACGTCGCTCGCAAGTTCTATAGACCAACTCATCAATTTTAAAACTCTACCTAAAGCTAATGAACACGAAACCTTTATGTTGGTTGGTCTTCCCGGAGCAGGTAAAACCGTAACAACAGCAAAGCTCGCTACAAAAGCAGTAATGAATGGTAGTAAAATCAATGTAATTTCAACTGACAAAGTGAGAGCGGGAGGAATTCAACAACTAGAAGCCTTTACAAAAATATTAAAAATCGACCTAATGTGCGCGGAAGATGGACATTCTTTAAAAGAAGCCATAGCTGCTGGTATACCGCAATGCCAGACGATTATTGATTGTGCTGGAGGTAATCCATTCAAGAAGTCAGACTATATGAGGCAAAAGGATCTCATAAGTTCAATACAGGCAAAAGTTATAATGCTATTAGCCGATGGTACAGATCCCTTAGAAGCTGCTGATCTGGCTCAAGCCTACTCAGAGCTCGGCGCAGAAGGGTTGATCGGAACTCGAACTGATTTAGCAAAAAGACATGGTTCCCTAATAACCGCTGCGGTCAGCGGTAACTTAAACGTTTATGGCATGGGAGTTGGCCCGAGTGTTACAGATGGATTAGAACAACTGAACCCAGTATCTTTGGCACGCTTGTTGCTCAGCGACAAAACAAAATAAACTTACGATTTATAGAGAGTTAGGGAATATGAAGCAATATCACTTAGATTTCCCAGATAATTTGGACCAATATTAGGGGATTTGTTTATAATGAACATAGAAACGGAGACTCATGGGCAAGCTGAAAGCAGAAATGGACTCACTCAGAGCAAAAGTATCATAGCCATAGCATCTGGAAAAGGCGGGGTTGGTAAGACATGGTTTTCTATTTCACTTAGCCATGCATTTGCTTTGAGAAAATCTAAAGTTTTATTGTTCGATGCGGATCTTGGACTAGCCAATGTTGATATCCAACTTGGGCTGATGCCGCAACGTGATATAGGCGGGGTAATTTCCGGCAAACTATCTCTGCCCCAAGCTAAAACTAGATATGAGGCAGGCAAATTTGATGTCGTTGCCGGTCGTTCAGGCTCAGGAAATCTGGCCGCGCTTCCTCCTACACAACTCAATAATTTGGGAAATGACCTAGTTGAACTATCCTGTAATTACGATAAGGTTATTATGGATCTTGGAGCGGGGATAGATCGAACAGTTCGTAATTTAGCCTATCGCGCAAAAACCATAATTGTAATTGCGACAACGGAGCCGACTTCACTTACAGACGCCTACGCATTTGTAAAACTATCAATTCAAACAAACCCATCTGCTGATATACGTATTGTCATTAACAACTGCGCTAGCCACATAGAAGGCCAACGTACTTTCGAAACACTTAGAAAAGCTTGTGACAGCTTTTTGAAATTTGACCCACCATTTCTCGGTTCCATTCGGCACGACAGCAAGGTGATAGAGGCAATCAGGCATCAAATCCCACTACTCACACGTCACCCAACATCAAATGCGGCCAATGATATATCAACAATAGTAGATCGTTTGCTGGTGGACGTGTGAACACGGTCCCACCCACCAATCCAGCCTTAACAAGGCATGCGCCATTAACAAGCGTATCCGCAAAAGTTATTGAAGGATTAGACAACATTAAACAGCTACCGGTTAACAAATTGTTACCCGCAAAGATAATTGAATTAAAACAAATAAATCTCGTAAAACTCTCAACGGGCAATAATGAGTTCATAGCTCAACTAAGTGGAAATATACCAACTACCCTAAAAAAGAACACGCCCCTAAAATTCTTGATAAACCCTGCAAGTAATAACATACAACTGTTTCCAACACCGGTTGAAAGTCCCACTACTCGCCCCCCCCAAAAGCTAAGCAATAGAAATGAAGCAAATACTTCTGCGAAGCAAGGCAATATGCCCACTCTTCCAAGTCCCGGAATCAAGATTGGGAACTGGGTGAAAGCCGCAATCATATCAAACACGAAGTTTTCAGCGGAAAGAGAACCAACCTTTAGCCAGCCATTAAAAAACGAGAATTTGAAACGAAATAATCTCACTACTTATACATTCCCGCAATTGCAAAAAAAATTGAAATCGGTTCCCTCTTCACCAATGCAAAAACATTGGAATAGTAAAAACATGCCCGAGCTTATCGGCTTTTTTATAAAGAACGATGTTGCTAAAAGTCTTTTCATGCTCAAATCTGAGCACACCATAGATCGCCACAAATATCGAAAAACCACCAACCCAACAACACCACTTCTAGGGCATAAGAAACAGCGAGGGGTGCCAAACATATCAAAGACACCTGCACTATTTAGGTTCAGAGAAAATCAGGTAGGACCGGACATCTCCCTGAGCACTTATCCTTTAAAAGCTAGGAAAAGCAGCCGTCAGCCAGCATCAGTTCATAGAGCTACAAACTCGTATTTTACACCTACGATGCGTAATTCGACAAACGTTATTGGAGGCAAAGTCTTTGTTAAAAACACCCATTCCGTTTTAGACGCTAGCCTCGCAGCAAAAAATAAGCCTTCATCATCTCAAGGCGTTAGCTCACCTTATAGTCCCTCCTCACAGAGTGAAATTTTCCTCGGTAATTTCGTAAAAACTCAACAAAAAGAAAATTTATTAGATCCAAGTAAAATATCGAGCAGTCAAACAAACGAAAGAAGGAAAGCTGTTTTTTCTTTGCAGGAAATCACTGCCATAAAGAGGACACGAGCAGATTTAAATTTATCCAAAGTTAGCCCTAAGACTATTCCACAAGACGTGACACGGGCTATTCTTCAATCTAATCTAGACCAGAGGAAAACAATTCCCGTAACGGATGTTAGAATAGTTTCGGTTGCCGACAAAAACTCCACATCAATTTCTTCAAAGATAAATGCTAACTCTACCATTGAGTTTGGCAAGATCGTTGCCCAAACACCGAGCGGCCAAACAATACTGTCTATTGAAGAGAGGTTTTTAATTCTTAACGGGGCATTAAAACATCCAATAGGCACTAATTTAGTTTTACAATTCCCACTGAGCCCTATCGAGCAGAACAGAGCTCAAAGCAGTAATTCAAACATACCTTTTGCTTTATCTGCATTTCCAAACTGGAGTAATTTAGAAGAATTATTGGATAAATTAAATTATTCGGAAAAAACACCCACTCAAAAAGAATTTTTAGAAAATATAATCAGCAAGCCCGGGAAAAACCTTACTGCCTCCTTAGCATATTTTCTAAGCGCTGTGAGGACTGGACAAGCTAAAAACTGGACGGGAACTTTGTTTAATGAGCAGGCTTTTTCAAATCGCGAACGGTTTTTAGAGCAGCTTCAAGATGATTTTAGCTTTATGCAAAAAGCAAGTGAGCCTTCGGATACTGGATGGCGGGGTTTTTTTTTACCACTCCTCGACGAAAATCATTTATCGATAATACAGTTTTTTTTGCGTAACGAGCACCACCGCAAGCCTAACGCAAAGACTAAGAACGATAATGATGCCGTGCAATTCCTTTTAGAAGTAAATTTAACTACTATTGGAACGATGCAAATTGAAGGGCGTATCAAAAATAAAGAACTTGATTTAATAATCAGAACAAGAAAATTTTTAAAAGGTCCCTTGAAGCAAGGCATTGAGCGGGTATTTATAAAAACCCTAACCACATCCGAACTTGTGGGAAAATTAACATTCAGAGTTCATTCGAAACTACCGCCACTGCCAATTGATAAATTAAACGGCTACATTCGATCTTCTATTCCTTCAACAATAATTTAAGTGAGTTGAAATGTTACCTGCTGCTATACTTTTTGATTTAGACGATACCTTGATTTCTCCTCATTTGCATCGCAAAACTTTCTGGAATGATGCTATCCGACAAGTTTGGGACGAGACCAATGATGAACTTGAAACGCTTCCAAAAAATATCGATGTCCTAGTTCAGCAGATAGACAAAGCTGCTCAAGTATTCTGGTCCGATCCCGGACGTCACAAGACAGGACGCCTAAATTTGCGAAAAGCCCGATACGAAATTTTCAATAACGGCATAGGACTAGACAGTCAGTTTGATGAAGATATTCGTTGGGCCATCGCAGACAAATGCGGACAGCTAATGTTTGAAAAAACAACGCTGTATCCCGACGCTATATCCACTTTAAATAAATTACGCCATAACAAAGTAAAACTAGCACTGGTAACGAACGGGACATCAACCGCACAAAGAAAAAAAATAAACAAATTCGATCTTGAAAATCATTTTGATCACATTCAAATCGAAGGTGAAGCTGGAATTGGGAAACCTGAATTAGACGCATACAAGAAAGCGTTAACAGCCTTAGAGGTTAACGCATCAGAAACGTGGATGGTTGGCGACAACCTAGAGTGGGAGGTAATTGCACCCCAGAAATTAGGCATTTTTTCGATATGGCGAGACCCCCAAGGTGATGGCACGCTGCCAAAAAACACAACAGCTAAACCCGATATGATCATCACAAAATTGTCAGAATTGGTAACTGGTTATTAATTCATAAATAATGAAAGAGGCGAAGGTGTTCGAAAAACTTTCAGATAAAACAAGAACGGCTAAAATTCTCTCATCAAGAACTATCCACACGCCTGTTCTAATTAATTTAAAAACCGAAAGCGCGTCGTTTCTGTTCAAATTAAGCAATGATCTTATAGAGTTAACCCCCTGTGATGATAGCGCAAGCTCGGATTTTACGCTTGAAGCAACTGAATTCGCTTGGGGTGAATTACAGAAACGTTTTCCAAAACCCGGTTTTCAATGCTTATCAACGATGAGGAGAACGCAAAACCTGAAGGTAAAAGGCAATACAAAAAAATTTAACCAAAACCTACTAATATTGGAAATGTTGTTTTCTAATATTGTTGACAGCCCACCTCAGCATGAGCTACTCGACGTTCCCTTTATTGAAAAAACACGCGGGCAATACCTCAATTTGAGTTTTGAAAATTTAAACTATAGAATTTTCTTTGAAGAGGCTGGGTCAGGGATTCCCTTAGTCTGTCTCCATACAGCAGGAAGCGACAGCCGGCAGTATCGCCATCTTTTAAATGATAGCGAAATTACTAAAAATTTTAGGATTATCGCATTCGATTTGCCGTGGCATGGAAAGTCTAGCCCCCCTAATGGTTTTGCAGAAAACGAATACACTCTTACAACTTTAAGTTATATCAATTTAGTAAGGACGTTCGTTGATGCGCTTAAACTAGAAAGACCAGTTATTATGGGATGCTCGATTGGCGGAAGAGCTGTGCTGCACTTAGCTCTAAGTTTCGGTGATAGGCTAGGGGGAGTTATTGGTCTTCAGTCGGCTTTATTTGCCGAAGATAGAAGTATTGGTGACCCTAATCCAGAAGACATTCTTTATCGTTCTGACGTGCACGGAGGAGAACTAGCTGGAGCGCTTATGGCTGGAATGACAGCGCCTCAATCTCCGCAACATGAACGCTGGGAAACAATTTGGCATTACATGCAAAGTGGTCCTGGGGTTTTTAAAGGAGATCTTTTTTATTATTTTGACGACGGAGACCTTCGAGATTCAAATGTTAGTGATCTAAAAAATTCCAAGTGCCCAATATACCTGCTAAACGGCGATTATGACGTCTCCGCCACGCCAGAAATGGGTAACGACTTGGCTCAACTAATTCATCCTGAACATTTTGAGGTTATGGAAGAGATGGGACACTTTCCAATGTCTGAAAATCCCGAAGGGTTCAAACGCTATCTGATAAAAATATTGGATAAGATCATTAATGGCTATACACAAAATGGGTCATAAATTATTCTATTACATATTACGCAAGTCAAACTTTGGACATTAGACACGTTTTCCTGACTTTTAGAAACTCAAAAAAATATATTGGACGCTGAAAGCATGGCAATAGAAAGAGAAAAGTGGGAACCTTTAAAGATTGAGACACCGCCGCTCTTTATTTGGCCTCCAAAGCTGTTACCTTTGGTAAAATATATCTTTGGATATCCAGGATATTTTCTACCCCGAAACATTTGTTATATGGCATTAGCCTTATTCACATGGTTTTTTCTCACACCTTCGTTGGTTGAGATGAAAACATTTCAACTCGATTGGATTGCTTTTATCTATGGCCGAAATCTAATACTTATGTTTTTAATATTTGGGGGTTGGCACTTACGTTTTCATATGATTAAAGCGCAAGGCACGAAATATTCATTTAATAACAATTGGCCACAGGAGAAACATCGGAGGTTTTTTTTTAACAACCAAGTCTACGACAACATGTTTCATAGTGTTGCTTCAGGTTGCACTATATGGACCTCTTACGAAGTAATCACTATGTGGGCGTTTGCAAACAATTTGATACCCTTTCTATCGTGGGAGGCCAGCCCATTCTGGTTTATTGTCCTTTTTCTGGTTATACCGATTTTTAGAGACGCTCACTTTTATTTGGTTCACCGCTTATTACATTTTAAATTCCTCTATAAACATGTGCACGCCCTTCACCATAAAAATATCGATATCGGACCATGGTCAGGTCTGGCTATGCATCCAATTGAACACTTGCTATATTTTAGCGGAGTATTGATACATTGGGTCATTCTCTCGCATCCCCTACATGCAATTTTACACATACAAGCAACCGGCTTGACCCCTGCCCTTGGACACCTTGGTTTCGACAAATACCTTTTTAGAGGCAAAACTCCTTTAACATTAGGGCAACGCTACTTTCACTATCTTCATCATAAGTATTTTGAATGCAACTATGGTGGTGATGGTACTGTTCCTATGGATAAATGGTTTGGGTCGTTTCATGATGGCACTGAAGAAGGTCACGAACTCATGAAACAGAGGCGCAAAAAAACTCATGGATTAATTTAATTTTTTCAACTCTCTGAGGTTATAAATGTCAAAACTTCCTGCCACCATGCATGCTGTAGAAATTAAAGAATTTGGACCTGCTGAAGGTCTCGTGCTAACAGAACGACCCGTCCCAATTCCTAACGATGGCGAGGTTTTAATTCGTGTCTCTTATGCCGGTGTTAACCGACCTGATGTCCAACAGCGGCTTGGTGGTTACCCTCCTCCTCCGGGTGCCTCGGACATTCCGGGTTTGGAAATAGCGGGTGAGATTGTGAGCGCCGCACAGAACGCAAATAATTGGAAAACCGGTGACAAAGTGTGCGCTCTCGTTTCTGGCGGAGGCTACGCTGAATACTGCACAGCACCAGCATTACAATGTCTGCCAATACCCAATGGATTTTCTCTAGAGGAAGGCGCCTCCATAGTAGAGACGACTTATACCGTTTGGGCTAATGTATTTATGAGAGGCAAACTGAAAGAAAATGAAACTCTTTTAATACATGGTGGAAGTAGTGGAATAGGAACTACCGCCATACAAATGGCAAAGTGTTTCGGTGCCCGGATTGTAATTACAGCTGGGAGTGATGAAAAGTGCGATGTATGCATGGATTTAGGCGCGGACCGAGCCATTAACTATAATAAAGAAAATTTTGTTGAGGTCATGAAAGCAGAAGGTAAGGCAGATGTCATATTAGATATGGTGGGTGGAGACTATCTACAAAGCAATATTGATTGCCTTAATGTTGACGGACGACTTTGTCAAATTGCCTTTCTAAAAACCCCAGTGGTCGAAAAATTTAATTTCATTAAGATGTTAACGATGCGTTTAACGCTGACCGGTTCTACGTTGCGTCCCAGAACCGTTAAACAAAAAGGACAGATTGCAAGCGATTTGAAAGAACACGTATGGCCTTTATATGAAAACGGGTCTATAAAACCTGTGCTTTATAAAACATTTGAATTAAGTGATGCTTCAAAAGCTCATGCACTGATGGAATCAAGTGAACACATTGGAAAAATTATGCTCAAGTGTGATTGAAATTTTCATTTTTTTAATTTGAATTATTGTTTTCCAACTAGAATGTTCAGCCACAAATTGTCTGTTACCTCTGCTTTATCGTCGGGCCGCAAGACTACAGTTGTTGTCGAAGACTCGATAACCGCAGGACCTTCAATCTTTTGACTGGGAACAAGCTCCTCAAGATTGAAAACCGGCGCGTCAACCCAACCTGATAGAAAGATTTTCCTTGTTGTGCGGTGCCCGCTTGCGGCACGCGCCTCTGTTTTTGGTTCCTGAGGTAAATCAGGTAACGCTCCTATAGCCGCAAGACGGCCATTTACAAGAACTGCGTCTTGATCCGGTAAGCTATAAGTAAAAAGCTCTTCATGCCTTTTGTGAAAACGGTCCGAAATGCTTTTCATTAAATCGTCGTCGCTAAAATCCACGTCATCTAGTGAAACATCCACCTCATAAATTTGTTCGCCGTAACGCATGTCTGCCGACCTACTGATACATACTTCGCCGTCAAATGCCTCTTTTAACCTGCTTCTGCCTTCCAGCTCCATTTCAGAAAACACCTCACGGACATCTCCTGCTTTTAATGAGCCAGTATCGCCAATATGGGTTCTGCTAACTTCATATCTTAAGTCAGTAGCTAACATACCCCAAGCAGATAAAACAGCTGCGGTCCTTGGAATAATAACCCTCTGGACTTCCAACTGACGGGCTATTTCCGTAATATGAATCCCTGCTGCTCCCCCGAAGGAAAGAAGCGCAAATTTTCTCGGGTCAACACCTCTTCGTACTGAAACTAATCTGATACCCTCCGCCATTTGCGTATTTATAACTTTATGAACACCCTCTGCTGCTTCAGCCGGCTCCACCGATAATTGATTAGCTAAACGACTTAAAGCAGCCTCTGCAGCCGCCACGTCTAGGGCCTCTCGTCCGCCGAGAAAGTTACCCGGATCGAGAAAACCTAAGACAACACTGGCGTCTGTTACAGCTACTTCTGTTCCACCTTTTCCGTAGCAGGCCGGCCCAGGTAAAGCACCTGCACTCTCAGGACCGACACGGAGGATACCACCAGCATCGACCCTCGCAATAGAACCACCACCAGAAGCAATGCTAACTATATCTAGTGACTGAAGAGCTATTCTTTGACCGGCTATGCCTCTTGTCGATGACAAGGCTGGTTCACCATTAACAATCATCGAAATATCCGTGCTCGTGCCCCCCATATCAAAAGGCACTAAATCTCCTGCGCCTATCAACGAGGCTCCGTATTTACTGCCCGCCACTCCACCAGCTGGACCCGATAGAACTGTTGCAGCAGACAATCTTATGGCTTCCTCAATTGGAGCCACACCACCGTGAGATAAAATAATCAATACCGACCCCTTGTAGCCCGCATTTTTGAGCCTCTCTTCAAGTCGATTAAGATAGTTTTCAACTATGGGACGCACATAAGCGTTTACTATTGTCGTCGATACGCGTTCATATTCTTTAATCTCTGGGAAGACTTCAGATGAAATCGATACAGCAACACCAGGTAACTTTGCTTCTAAAATCTTTTTCGTTTCCTGCTCGTGCTTTGGCTCTTTATAAGCATGCAAATAGCAGACAGCTACCGACGTAACCTTTTCTTCTCGCAACTTATTTATGGCTTCATCTAGTGAGGTGTTATCTAATTCAGTATGAATTCTACCATCCGGTTTAATTCTCTCACGGACACCTAACCTCAAAAATCTTGGCACTAGCGGGGCGGGTGCTGGTAGTCTCATATTGTAACGATCATCCTTTAACCCTTCTCTCATTTCTAAGACATCTCGGTGCCCAAGGGTCGTCAACAATCCAGTTTTGGCACCTTTACGTTCAAGAAGGGCATTGGTAGCAACAGTTGTACCGTGAACAATACTCTCCGTCTTAGATAATAAAGTTTCCGAATTTATCCCTAATTCATCAGCCAATCTTTCTACGGCATTCATAACGCCTATTGACGGATCATTTGGGGTACTCGCTGCTTTTGAAAATGTAACAGTTCCAGTATCTGAAACAGCAACTATGTCCGTAAATGTCCCACCGACATCTATCCCAATTCTACATTTATTATTCATCACTCAATGCCTTACTTTTTGTATGTTTAAGGTCAAATACCTCTTTCTTTCACGAGAACACGTTAAGAGATCAAATTTTTCCCAAAATTTGGCTGACTTATGCGTTATACCCATAGTCTCTCTCCGCTCCCTCTGTTGAAACAAGTCCCAAAGCAAGATCACGCTCTATTTTTTTCTTTTCTCGCATTCTCGGGTCGCCTATTCCGCCTCCACCTGCCTGTCTTAGTGTAATTGTATCCAATGGAGCGAGAACATGTGCTCCTTTGGGATTAATTGTCTTTCCATTAATTTGATGTTCCCTAAGAGCGCCTGGTTTGCCTTTGTTATAGCCTGGGGCCGCAAATTCAGTCCGGTTTCCCATGGAAAGGACCGTCATTGGTTTTCCTGTATCATTCCTTAATGTTACTTCTTGTCCGACACCACCACGAAATTCTCCCGCCCCACCACTATCTGGTATCATTTTTTTACTGAGTACACTCATGCCTGTTATTGACTCCCAAATCTCTACCGGAACCGCAGCCATATTTGATGGCCCAGGCAAACAGTCACGTCCGTCTAAACCGTTTAATGCACCAAATCCTCCAGATACGAAATGAATAGTAGAGATTGGTCTACCATCGGGATGTGTACCTTGCACTGTTAGGAGATCGATCATTCCATTATCAGCCTGTATTTTATCCGCAGCCGCCTCCTCTAACGCCCCAAATATTAATCCCGGGACGAAATGGCCAATCGCATGACGCGCACCTGTCGGAAACGGTGGTTGGGCGTTTAGCAAACAACCTTCCGGTGCGGATACAGAAACAGGCCTAGCAGCCCCTTCATTATTCGGTAAATTTGGTATCGTAAGACATTTAATAGAATATAAAGACATGGCATTAGTATAACAAAATGGCACATTAATGCCGCGAGCCACACACCCTCCCGTGCCATCAAAATCGATATCTATTTTTTCATCCTTTACTTCAACCTTACAACTAAGGGTTATCGGCTCATCTATAGCTTCAATCAAAATACTGTTGTCATAGGTGCCATTTCTTATATCCTTAATCTTTTCTCTCATAGCGAGTTCTGATTGGTTTCTTATAGCGTTACTTAATGCGGATAGATCATCTATTGCATATTCGTTCAAAAATTCTACTAATTGCCTTCCCCCGACCTCATTACAAGCAATGTTGGCTCGCAAATCACCGATGGTAGATTCCGGTGTCCGAACATTTACAGCTATGAGATCTAGAATAAATTCATTTATAACGCCGCTTTCAGCCAGTTTTACGATCGGAAGTCTAAGTCCTTCATGATAGATCTCCGATGCTGCCGCTCCAAATCCAATACCTCCAACATCTGGCAGGTGTGTTATGGACATTGTGTATCCTAGTAACGTGCCTTTTGATGTTGAAAAGACAGGTCTCATCACGCTGATATCAAACATATGACCTGTTCCCATCCAGGGGTCATTGGTACATATAACGTCTCCAGGCATTAATGTTTCGGGCGGAAACTTTTGAAGCATATATTTCAAGGTCCTCGGCGCGGTGCCAATAAAAACAGGGATAGAATGACTACCTTGAGCTACTAGTCTACCCTCGCGATCAAGAACAACCACCGTCAAATCATAGCTCTCAGAAACAATTGTTGAAAAGGAGGTCCTAACTAGTGTCGACTCTATCTCGTCAGTAATAGACACTAGACGATCCCAAAGTATACCAAGTGATACCGCGTCAAACTCTTTTGCTTCATCCATCATTAAACAATATCCAACTCAGCGACTATATTTAAAAATTGATCTACTACAGCCCTTGAACCTGCTGTAATAACACAGGTGGATTCTCTCTCCTCAATAATAGCAGGGCCTTTTATTTCCATTCCCCTAGATAGTAAATACCTATCGTAAATTGGTGTTAACTCATACCCAGACGGTTCGGTGTAAACCTCTCGCGTTCCTTTCATGGGGTTAATTTTTTGTTGATCCTCCACATGCAAACCGTAGTTCATTTTGAAAATAGGTTCCGCCCCTGATGCAATCACCTTCCAATTTATAATTTCTATTGGCGCGTCAATAGCTGCGAAAGAATACACCTCGGAATATCTCTTTTCGAACAATGAACGGACGTCGGCAAACCTATCCACTAGATTATTGTTTGGAAGAGTGACAACTATTTCATGAGTTTGACCAAAATATCTTGCCTCAAGCTGACAGGTTATACTTATTTGGTCGTCGCTTACACCTGCCTCTTTTAACGAAGCACTCGTCTCTGCTATTAATGGAAGAAAGTTACTAGAGAAACCCTCCGCATCGATGTCCTCTAAAATGACACGTCGAGATCTTGATAATTCAAAAGAGAGAGGACTGGCCAAAAGACCTAAAGCAGAGTAAACCCCCGCACCAAACGGAAATATCACACGAGGTATTTTCAGTTTTGATGCGACGCGCATAGCATGCACAGGACCAGAACCTCCAAAAGCAATCATGATTGCGCCCCGATAATCAAATCCCCTTTCGGCTGCATGAATTCTAAAGGCCCGGGCTATGTCTTCACTTGCTGTTTCATGGATGCCCCAAGCAATTCGAGTTTCACTTAAGTTCAGTGGTTTAGCCAAATTGTCTCTAATTACACCGTGGGCTGCTTCTTTATTTAATGTCATAGAACCACCTAAGAAAAACTCAGGATCCAGATAACCAAGTATCAGATTTGCATCCGTCAGAGCGGCACTTCTCCCGCCTAAACTGTAACAAACAGGGCCCGGATTAGCACCGGCACTTTGAGGGCCGACTTTGAGCAAACCTCTTTCATCTATCCTAGCTATGGAGCCTCCGCCAGAGCCTATTTCAATCATATCAAGTACTGGTATTCGTAATGGAAACCCGCTTCCTTTTCTGGATTCATTAACTCTATCAACTTCCATTTGTTCCGTTTTTAGCGGTTGAAAGTTGCGAACTAGTGCGCCCTTTGCGGTTGTTCCTCCGAGATCGAAAGATAAAATGTTGGGTAATTTTAGTTCTCTTCCAAGAGAGGCGGACATCAGCATACCTGCTGCCGGACCAGACTCAAGCAAGCGCACGGGAAATTTTCTAGCAGTAACTGGCGCCAACATTCCGCCGCTAGATGTCATAATATATAAATGTCCGTTGAAGCCTAAGGACGCAAGTTCGCGCTGGAGTTTTTGTAAATATCTATCTGCCATTGGCCTCGTGTAAGCGTTGATGGCAGTCGTTGTCCAACGCTCAAACTCTCTCATATTCGGATAGACATCAGATGACCCTGAGACATACAAATCAGGAAAAGTTTTTTCGATCAAACTTACTGCTTCCCGCTCGTGAGCAGGTTCCACATAACTGTGCAAAAAACAAACAGCTAGAGCTTCTATTCCTTCTTCCTCAATAAGCACGCGGGTTTGCTGTATTACTTCGTCCCTGTTTAATTCAGTTTCAATGTCACCATTGAAATGAATTCGCTCGTTAATACTTTTGCGCAACGTACGGGGAACAATTGGGTCTGGATAGGTAATTCTTAGATCAAAAAGATCATAGCGTTGCTCCATTCCCGTATCTAAAATGTCCTCGAACCCTTTTGTCACTAGCATACCAGTACACACACCACGACGTTCTATAATTGCATTTGTTACGAGGGTAGTTCCGTGAGCTACTACCGAGACATCAGAAATGGATATATTGTTAAGTTTTAAAATCTCTTTAATGCCAGATAATACAGCGTCCGATGGATCGTGAGGGGTAGTTAACTGTTTATGGATAGCAAACTGTCCTCCACTGTCGTCTATTAAGGCAAAATCCGTGAATGTCCCCCCAACATCAACTCCAAGCCGGATCATAGCTAAGCCTTATCCCCACTTGTTATTTCATTTTTATAATCAAGTGCCCTCGCCTCACTAGAACGATTTGTAGGATTTCCCCATCCGCCCCCTCCAGCAGAACGGATAATAAATTTATCTCCAGGATCAACATCAACCGAGATTTCTTTTGTTTTAAGTTTTCTTTCAGTCCCATCTAATTTGAGCAAGGTATATGCGTGTGGCTTACTATCTTCTCCACCCACCATACCTCTCGAACCATACTTAATCCCGTCCCCTGCCGTATTTGCTAAAGCAGGTTTTTCTGTTTCCACAGTTAGCTCTAAGTCTACTCCAGCTCCCCCTCTGAACTGTCCATCCCCAGCCGAATCCCGACGAAATTCATGTTTGTCAAAATGCAAAGGGAATCTCGCCTCGGCTAGTTCAACACTGCCAAATTTCAAACCACCTGCCGAATGCCACTCTCCCGAATTATGCCACCCGTCTCCCTCGGAAGAACCTCCAGCCCCGGGCCTTGCATGGAAAAGATGCCAAATAAATCCACCGCCAGTTTTAGGATTCTCACCCTGTATCGCAACTCTGAAACGCCTTCCCCAACCGCCTGTTGCTCGCTGAGGACACGCTTCGGAAAGCGCAACTATAATTGCTTCACAAATTTCATTAGAACAGTGGCTGGTACACATTGTTACCGGTGCACCTTCTTTTGACCAAACAATTGTTCCCTCTTTAGCTAGCACATTTACTGGTCGCTGTGACCCATGGTTTTTTGGTGTTTCAGGATCTAACAAGTACGAAATCGCCATAGTAACTGCTGAGCGCATATTAGCATACGATGAGTTCAAAAAGCCGTCAGATTGTTCATCTGAGCTAGTAAGGTCGACGACAATATCGCTACCCGATACGTTCACCTCTGCCCTTATGGTCACATCTACCCTCCCATGACCATCATCATCCAGAGTTGCCTCACCTCTATAAACACCGTCAGGCCATTCATTTATTACCTGTCGCGCCTGTTGTTCCGCACTATCTAATATGGATTCGACAGCTCCCAACACAACATCAGCCCCAAACTCCTCAACCAAAGCATTAACTCGTCGCTCGCCTACCCTAACTGAACCTATTTGAGCTGCCAAATCTCCCTTAAAGTCTCTAGGGTGACGCGTATTGGTCGCAAGCATATCCAATATGTCTTGTCTAACTATTCCCTGGTCATACAATTTTATTGGGGTAATCCTTATCCCTTCTTGGAAAATAGACGTAGCGGTTGGATTGTAGGCACCATAGGTTGCTCCACCTATGTCACTGTGATGCGCGCGATTGATGGTCCAAAAAATAAGCTTGCCTGACGAAAAAACTGGAACAAATGCTGTCACGTCGGGCAAATGACTTCCTCCAAAATATGGATCATTCAATAAATAAACATCACCCGGCTTTACCAAACCTTTGAAATATTCATCAACGGATTCTGCTGCGAAAGCGAGTGCGCCAACGTGGATAGGAATATGTTCCGCCTGGGCAACCAGTCTACATTTTGCATCACAAATACCCGTCGAAAAATCTCTGCTGGAATTAAGTATTTGTGAATATGAAGTACGCAACATTGCCTCTCCCATTTCGGCTACAATAGCTGTCAATCTATGTTGCACCACAGATGTTGTAATGGAATCTACGCTAGTCACCAAAGTCCCTCCAAAGATACGTCGCCAAATGAATGGATAAAAAATATAACCCTAGGTTAATTATAGACGCTAGCGAGGCTTATGTGCCAGACAACGCAGGGGATTTCTTATGATAATCTGTAATGTGTTGGAATGCGGCCGCCATCTGAAAGAGTTGTCCCTCATGGTATGGTCTGCCGATTATTTGAAAGCCAAGAGGTAGGCCCGTACTAGAAAATCCCCCAGGAACATTGATAGAAGGAAGACCATAGTAGTTTATAGGCCGTGTATACCCAGTTAATCTTCTCAACATTTGGGGTAGCTCATCTGAATCACCAACATCTATTTCTGATAAAGTGGGTGCAGCTTCTCCAACGGTCGGTAATAGCACCACATCACAGAATGAAAAAGCGGCATTATTATATAGCTGTAAATGGTGAGAACGTAGGCTTAAAGCCTCTAGGTATCGTGTCGCAGAAATGCCAAGCCCTATTTCAATCCGACGCCTTACTTGCGGCGAATAATCCTCCCTTTTTTCCTTGAGCCACTTCCTGTGTATAGTTGCTGCTTCCGAACGTGTTATTACATTAGATAAGGCATTCAATTCATCTTGGTCGGGGAGACTTATTTCAATAATTTTTGCACCTAGGCTTTCATATTGTTTTATCGTTCTATTTATCATTTCTGAGACTTCATCGCTGGGTTTTATACCCCCGAAGGTTGGATCAATTCCTATGCAAACACCTTTTACTTCTTTCGAGCACATTGCCTCATAATCTGGAACAGGCTCTTTGCCTGCAGTTGGATCTTTTTTGTCCTCTCCCGCTATCGTGTAGAATAATCTAGCGCAGTCCAAGGCCGTTCGGGCTAGAGGACCGAAACAATCTAACGAAAAAGATAATGGCATCCCACCTCGCCGGCTAACTCTACCCTGCGTGCCTTTTATTCCCACTAAACCACAAAGGGCTGAAGGAATACGCACTGAGCCCCCGGTATCTGAACCTAAGGCCCCGTAAACAAGTCGAGCAGCAACTGCTGCTCCGGATCCAGATGATGAACCACCAGGCGCACACTCAATATTCCAGGGGTTCCTGCAATCACCAAAATGTTCGTTCTGGCCGGCAGGCCCGCTCGCAAATTCCGACATATTTAACCCGCCAACATGTATAGCACCTGCCGCGTCTAACTTATGTAACACTGTCGCGGTATAGGAGGGCCTGAACTCTCTTTGAATTTTAGAACCACCAGTTGAAATAAAACCACGTCGGTAAAACATGTCTTTGTGAGCCAAAGGCACGCCATGCAAGCTCCCAAGCTGATCTCCTGATGCTATAGCCTTGTCAGCGTATTTTGCAGCCTTAATGGCTTCTTCACGATAGACAGAAATAAAACAGTTTAATTTTGGCTGCAGATCCTCAATCTTCTCAAGACAATTCCTTGTTACCTCCTCAGAAGAAAAATCCTTCTTTCGAATACCTGCCGCAACTTCGGTCAAACTATATTCTAGAATTGCGTCACTCATGAGTATTGTTATTCCCAGTGTTTTTGATTTCATTCATTACTCTTAAGAAATCAGCCGGTTCATCATCAAAATTCAATCCGTTTGATGCCTGTTCAGCAAGCCTATTAATGGGTTCTAGCATTATGGAGAGCCCTTCTGCATCTGCCTCGTTTACCGAGTGGCCGTGCAATCGAGTAAATAAAAGTTCCATAAAATTACTATCGTATGTTGTCTTTTTCTCTTGTTTCATTGTCAACCTTCAATAATTACGGAAGATAGGTTCCTCCATTAACATGATATACTTGGCCGGTTACCATAGAAGCTTTATCGGAACACAAAAAAACGGCCATATCGGCGATTTCATCAGGTTTAGTCATTCTACCCAAAGGACTTGTTTCCGCCTTTTCTTTTAATTCCTCTTCGGAATGTCCATACCTAGGTTGTGCTGTATCTGTTAACCCAGGCGCAACCGCATTCACTCTTATTTTATGTGGGGCTAATTCTAAAGCTGCAGCCCGGGTCAAACCTACAATACCCGCTTTACTTGCACAATAATGAGTTCCACTAGGAGAGTTACCACTTATGGCTTGGGAAGCTAAGTTGATAATAACTCCCGATATATTTTTACGCTGCATTGACTTAGCGGCGGCCTGCATACAAAAAAACGTACCCTTTAGATTTATATTTAAGACAAAGTCCCAATCACTCTCTTCCATATCCAACAGGGGCACGCGAGGAAACATACCGGCATTATTAATGAGAACATCGATCTTTCCAAATTTTTCCTCTACCTGAGCTACAATATTTCTAGCTTCTTCAACCACTGATACATCGCCTTTAACTAATTCAACTTTAACGCCAAAGACTTCGGCTTCTTTTGCTACGGAGAGGGCTTTTTGCTCATCATTGTGCCAATTAACCGCGACATTCGCACCCTCTTTAGCAAAGTTAAGGACCATAGAACGACCAATCCCTTGCTGAGCTCCTGTGACTAAAACAGACTTACCTTTATATTGGGACATCACAGATTTTCCTTCCTTCTATTGATGAAAGCCGTATTCAGACCTTTTTTAGGACTTTCTATTTACTTGATCGGCGATGACGGATTGCTGACTGCGTTCTTTTATGTCGCCGTACCCGCCACCTCCAGCAGTTTCCACAACAACTCGGTCGCCAGGTTGTAACTTTTGTATTATTTTCGAATTTATAACTTCTGTTGTCCCATCGAGACGGTAAATAACTGATTGAGCGAGAGCACCAGCACCTCCCGACGAGATACCCTGTGCAGCATACGCATGTCGTTCTCCTCTATGCGTAAAAATTACCTCTCCTTTTAAAACTTCATACTCTCTTATAATTCCAAGTCCTCCCCTAAACTTCCCGGCCCCGCCAGAACCTTTTCTAAGTTCGGTTTTGTTGATGCGGATTGGCACGTCGAGCTCCAGCGCTTCAATTGGCAGGTTCATACAATTCGTTCCATCAGTTTCGATTACATCAACACCGTCCATACCCTCACTCGCACCGCTTCCAGAAGCAACCAACTCGCCAACAACATAACGTGAGCCATCTTCTCTTTCGCCCCCAAAGGCGAGTAGTAGAAGCTCACCCGCGGCGTCAGCTACTGCTCGCTGTGGATCGGCTTTTCCTAGAGCACTAGTAATGCAGCCTGCAACACGCTTCATAGTAGACGTTCGCGCATTAACAGCAGCCGGTTCCTCCGGATTAACGATACTTCTTTCAGGAAGTTTGAGACTTATAGGGCGAAAACAACCACCATTTATTGGCACATCAGCGTCTATCATTGCGTGTACGGCGAAATAGGCCGCTGCATAGGCTCCTGAGGGCATTAAGTTAAATGGGCCCTTTACTTGTTTATTTGTTCCTGTGAAGTCTAAATAAATTTCATCATCGTCGATTTTAACACTAACATTTATTTTAATCGCCACATCCAGATCTACACCATCATTATCTAGGTAATCTATGTGAGAAAACATGCCGTTAGGCAGACCCTTTATAGCATCTCGCGTCATTATTTCTGACCTATCCAGCAGCTCTGAGAAAATATATTTTATTTTCTCAGAGCCGTATTTCTCTGCAAGAGAAACAAGCCTTCGTCGTCCGATCTGACAAGCTGCCACTTGAGCATTCAAATCTCCCTCAAAACTATCTGGCAAACGAACATTTAAACGTAATATTTTTATGAGCGTACTATTGACCTCGCCTCGACCGTAATATTTTAAAGGTGGTATCCTAATGCCTTCCTGGAAAATCTCAGTTGCGTTCGTAGGAACAGACCCGGGTGTCATACCACCTACATCTTGGTGGTGAGTCATAGCGGCACTGAAAGCTATTGGCACGCCGCCCTCAAAAATAGGCATTATGAGCGCAATATCCGGCAAGTGCGTTCCACCTAAATAAGGATCATTCATAATAAAAATGTCACCGTCTTCCATTGTATCTAGTGGGAATTCCTCTAGAACTTTCCTAACCATGGGTATTAGGGTTGCTAAGTGGAATGGGAGTGCAATAGCCTGTGCTAGCGTTTCGCCGCTTAACGTAAAAAGGCTAGCCGAGGCGTCAAGCCCTTCCTTAACTATTGGAGAAAATGAGCTTTTAAAAAGAGTCGACTGCATCTCATTCGCAATCCCCTCGAGCTTATTTCGGACAACTTCAACAAGAACTGGGTCCAATGAAATCTGCGCTGCATTTTTCAAGAATCACTCTCCATTCTAATTAACAACAACGAGCCGGTTTCCAGCACGCTACCTTTCCACCCCCTTGGAACCCATGTTGTTGTATCCCCCTGCTCTATAATAACAGGCCCTTCAATACTCGATCCAATTTGCATAAAAGATCGATCTATGACAGGAACGGTTAAACGTTGCTCCTCAGAATCAACAAAGACCTGTCTACTACCTTTGAGACAATCACCTTGATTAATAAAAACCTCGGATGTTGGAGGAATTGTCGCAAGCCGATGTACGGACCTCAAATTTACTATGCGCACTGCAGCTTCCACAGAATGCCCGTAGACACGGTCATGTAAAACAAGAAAGTCGCGATATAGTTTCTCAAGAGGTCTTTGTACTCGCAGGTCTAAACCTACCTCCAAGTGATAACCCTGCCCAATATAGCAAATGTCTGCAAAGTATGTAGTCTCAACTTTGTTGGAGTCAGCATTTTCGTCATTCATTAATTGGTTTGCTTCGACATCTAATTTCTCAAGTGTTTTAGAAATTTCCTCGACAGTGGTTCCGTTAAGTTCTTTATTGAAAGAAACGGATACTTCGTGCTCGATGGGAGCATTTAGCAAACCGGAAGCGGAGAGCACACCAGGATTCTTTGGCACAAGAACTTTGGTGATTTGCAGTTCGTCTGCTAAGGCGCAAGCGTGAAGTGGGCCCGCGCCACCTAATGCCATCAACGAAAATTCTCTTGGATCAAATCCTTGTTTTACTGATACTGAACGAATTCCTTCTGACATTTGAGAGACTAAAACCCTATGAATTCCAGAAGCAGCCTTATCTGGCGAGATTTGCATTGGCTGTGCGATGTATTTTTCAATTGAAAGATGGGCTTTTTGGCCATTTAACTGCAGTCTTCCATTCGCAAAATAATTAGCATCCAGCAATCCCAGAACCAAAGAGGCATCAGTCACAGTAGGTTTTTCACCTCCTTTATCATAGCAGGCTGGCCCGGGGTCAGACCCGGCCGAATGCGGCCCTACTTTCAGACCACCAGCACCATCTATCCACGCCACGCTGCCTCCGCCAGAACCAATGGCATTTACGTCAACCATTGGAACGCGGACAGAAAAAGTATCTATCACACCTTCTTGGCGAAGAAGGGGTTTCGAATTATTTATCAGCGCAATATCACAGCTGGTCCCACCAATGTCGACAGTGATAAGATTTTGAAACCCATTTGTCCTTCCTTCCTCTAGGGCACCAATAACCCCCCCTGCAGGTCCTGAAAGAAACAACCTAACAGGCCGAGCTCTAGCAGTTTTACATCCAGCTAAACCACCCCGCGATTGCATGACTTGTAATGGAGCTTTAACACCCTCGTTTTGTAGTGCTTCCGACAAGTTGGAAAGATAAGTATCAACAGTCGGTTTTATGTATGCATCAAAAGCTGTGACAACGGTTCGTTCATACTCTCTGAATACTGGGTCTACCTGACTGGAAAGTGAGACTGTCAAGTTAGGCCATTTTCTTGATATTATTTCTTGGGCTTGCAGCTCATGTAATGGATTTACGAACGAAAAAAGAAAGGTTATTGCTAAGGCATCAACGCCCTGGATTAATAATTCTTCTACCGCTCTTATTAGGCTATCTTCATTTAGAGGCTTTATTATATCTCCATCAGAACCAATTCGTTCGATTACCCCTACTCTTCTTGCTCCTGGGGCCAAAAAAATGGGCGTTTCGGGTCTTAGACGCACACTGTACATTTGGGTTCGCATTTGCCTACCTATCTCAAGGACATCCCTAAACCCCTCCGTAGTCAGCAAGCCAACATTTGCACCTTTACGTTCCAGAACCGCATTAGTCGCAACCGTAGTGCCGTGGGCAAAAACAGATATCTCAGCAGGAGCTGTCTCTGTTTGACTTATTATCTCTCTGATGCCTGCAATTACACCTTTGCTTGGATCATGGGGTGTACTAGGCACCTTAAAAGTTAACGTTTTGCCATCTCTTGAAACGCATGAAAAATCAGTAAAAGTCCCCCCAACGTCAACACCAATCTGCATGTATTTAGTCCGTTTCCTTTCTAAGAGTTTCCTCTAACTGAGGAAACTCAGTCAAAAGACCTTCGAAATAGGTTGAGATCTTTTCACCACTATCAAGTGTTTCCTGATTACCCACCATTTCAAAAATCCGATGTTTTATAAAAAAGCGCCAGTGGATCGGAATTCTTGCGAGAATTTTTGTTAGGGTGTCATAGTTTGCTTTATTCCATATTTTTTCATATTCAATTCTTCCCACCCCATAATCAAAAAAGTCATTATCGGCAAAGCTATTCATTAATGCAGACCGTCTTTTTTCAGTCGCCTCTAGATCACAACTTTCATTGGATATAACAACACCGTAATCCTCTAATGCTGACTTGTGCGAAACAAACCCTCTTTTCACATCTTGAAAAACCGCGTCTATATCTCGTTCCAAGGGGTTTCCCCAGCCGCCAGCTCCACCCGACGCAACATGCACAACGTCACCAGGTCCAATCTTGATGAAGTCCAAGTTCCCCAAATTTCTTTCCTCATTTGTGTTGGGGTTTAATAAAAAATAAGATGGTGCTCCTGCCCTACCATTTTGCACACCCCATGAGGTAAATCTAGTTCGATCCATGTTTCTCGCGGTTACACGCGTATTAGGAGCAAGTGCTTCAAACCACATTTCAATTGCTGTACCCCCTCTATACTTCCCCGCACCTCCAGAGTCTTTTGCTAATCCATAACGCTTAATTTTAATTGGCACTTCTATTTCATTAATTTCAACTGGCGTGTTTTTTAGAAATGAAGAATTTGCCCCGGAGCCTTCCGTTCCGTCACCTAATGGACTTCCTCCAGCTCCACCCGTAATTGGCCCTACTGCGGCGACCACTCTACGACCCGTTCTATTGTCGATAGTATTTACGTTCATTATAGGCCCACCACTAGCCGGACTTGCCGGTAGTTTCTCTGGCGCCGCCTGAACAAAAGCACCAAAGATTAATCCCATGAGCCTTTGCACTGATAAAGTTCTGAGACCCACTGCCGCCGGAAACGCTGGGTTAATCACCGTTCCTTCTGGCAAGATGGAACCAATAGCTCTACAAACACCCGCATTTAAAAACAGTTTTGGATCGAGAGAATATAAAATATAAATCACGCCAACCATCAACAACGCGTGACGTTCTTGTCCACCAGTTGGGATATTGATAGATGATTCGATTTGGGGATCACTTCCCGTGAAATCCAATGTAATGCTGTCGCCAGAAATTATGAGCGTTAAAGCGAGACGGCAGGGGTACCCATCTTCTGAATCCTCGTCCATGTAGTCGGCAAAAAAATAGTTTCCATCTGGTAGATCTGAAATAATGGAGCGTGCTTGGGCTTCGGCGTAACTCAGTAAATCCTGTATACCTGCTTTGAAGACATCGACACCAAATTTATTTATTATTTCGTGCACGCGGCGCTCACCCGTGTTCATAGCCGCAATTTGTGCTTTGAGATCACCCCAATTTTGCTCTGGCATACGTACATTAGTAAGCATGATATCCAGAACTTCCTTGTTGAGCTCTCCACGTCGTACAATCTTGGTAGGGGGAATTCGTATGCCTTCCTGATGGATTTCTGAAAGCGTTCGGGAAATACTCGCGGGCACCGCACCGCCAACATCTGTATTATGGATATGGCCAACAACAAAAGATACCAATTCTCCGCCAAAAAAAACTGGCTTCCAGCAGTGCATGTCGGGCGAATGGGTTGAGACGTGACCACTATAAGGATCATTTGTTATACAAATATCTCCTTCCTCATACTTGTCTATCATCTCAATGACTGTCTTATAATTTAGACCGACGAACCACGTAACCCCTAATTCCACGGGAGAGGCAAAGGTTTCTCCATCGGGGGTAGTAATCCCGCAAGTAAAATCTTCTGTCTCTTTTACAAAGGTTGAGTGTGCGGTTCTATAAAGCGTGTAGGCCATACCCTCTGCCGCTGCCCTACTATGATTTTTTAAAATCTCCAGGGTAATTTTGTCAATTTTCATAGATTATCTTTCCTCTGGATAAAGAGGTTACCAAATTCATCAACAGTTGCATTATAACCCTGTAATATGCAGGTCGTGCAATCTTGTTGGAGGACCACCGCAGGCCCATCAATCTCGTGCCCTGGCCCAAGGTCACTTCTTAGAAAAACCCCTGCCTCAGTCAATGACCGGTCCGCATAAACTTGGATATGTTCGCACGCTTTTAGATTTTTCTTTGGTTTCTCAAGAGAAGGAAAGTTCGGTTTTGGAGGTTTCCCGGAGATTACCATCCTTAAATTTATTAACTGCACTTCGGCTTCTGCGTCAGAGTGCTCATAGATTTTTTCATGTAATTCATGAAATGCTTTCGCCATAAGGTCTATGGACCCTGACTCAATCCAGGATGCCTCCAATCGCGTATCTATCTCATAGGATTGCCCTCTATATCTCATATCAGCCGAGGGAACCATCAAAACTTCACCCTCAAAACCCTGATCCTCTCTGATCCATGACATTGCCTCCCGTGCAAGAGTTCCAAAACCTTGCTTAATTTGATCAACGCTTGCAGTACTTAGATCGAGATAAACAGTCCGAATAAAATCGTTTTTTATATCTGCAATTAAACCACCAAATGCACTCAATACTCCTGGAACAGTAGGAACAATTATATTTTTCATATTGAATTCAGAGGCCACCCAACCTGCTAACATAGGGCCAGCTCCGCCAAAAGCGATCAAAGACATATCCCGAGGGTCTAATCCTTGTCTCGATAAAAGCTTACTTATTTCCAAATACATCCCAGAAACAGCTATCCTAACGATCGCTTCTGCAACCTCCTCGGCTGTCAGAGATAAATTGCCAGAAAGTTTAGATATCGCCTGGTGTGCTAGCCCCGAATCAATTTGAACGGCGCTATAGCCAAGCTCGGACTTACCAAGATACCCTAGCACAACCAAAGCATCTGTTATTGTTGGATTTACACCTCCTTTCCCATAGCATGCCGGTCCAGGAGTAGATCCGGCACTCTCTGGGCCAACTTTCAGAACGCCTTGTTCATCTATCCACGCGATCGAACCACCGCCTTCGCCAATCGAAGAGACTGACACGCTCGGAATGTAAATTGGAAACTCGCCAATTAACTCACCTGTTCCAAATTGAGGCTCACCCGAATTAATAATAGCAACATCTGCGCTAGTCCCGCCTATATCAAGGCTCATAGCCATCGGAACCTTAGTTTGAATTGCGATACTTGAAGCACCCATCACGCCAGATGCAGTACCCGAAAGTAACATCTGAGCACAGTCAGTCTTACCCCTCTCAGCCGTCATTACTCCGCCATTTGATTTTGTAATCATAGGCTCAACATTGGCCCCTGCCTCCTTCAGTACTGTCTGTAGGGAGGAGAGGTAATAAGCGACCTGCGGCTGGACATAGCCAGCAACTACAGCGGTTATTGTTCTCTCATATTCTCTTACCACTGGCCAAATATCACTTGCTAAGATTACTTTTATTTCAGGTGCTTCTTTTCTTATTATTTCAGCTACATATCGCTCATGTTCAGGGTTTCGATACGCGTGCATAAGCGCTACAACGATTGCGTCACCCCCTACCTCTTTTACGCGTGTAAGAGCAGTCCTTACACTTTCTAACTCAAGTGGAGTATCAATGCTGCCATCCGACAATATTCTCTCTTTAATCCCAAAAACTTTATCGCGTGTAACAAGGGGTTCTGGGCGCGCGCTAAACAAATCATACGGGTCTGGCATTCTTAATCTTGCAACTTCAAGAACATCTTCAAAGTTTTCGGTCGTAAAAAGACAAAGATTTACACCTTTCCTTTGTATGACCGTATTTACCCCAACAGTCGTGCCATGAGTGAAGTAAGATACAGACGAGGGTTCAATATCATAAGCTTCTGCTATTTTCGTTAAGCCGGTCATTATCTCCGCACCAGGCTTATCCGGCCGCGATAAAACTTTCAAAGTACTTAAAGCACCGGTACTTTCATCAAAGACACAGAAATCTGTGAAGGTACCTCCTATATCCACACCAACTCGGAAACCCATTATTTATTTTTCCCAATTCATAGTTTTTTTCATTTTCCTAAAAGCCAAATAGATTACGTCAATCTTGTCAAAGCTCTTCTTTACAAAACTGTGCTATTTCCGCGTGCGTAGCGAACCACACATCCGGAAACGATTTTATATAGTCAATCAACTCTTCCAAAATAACAATACGGGAGCGATGCCCGCTTATGTGAGGGTGAAGCGTTAACAGAAATAATCCGCCCTCTTTAAATGCACCATCAAACTCCGATTTAAATATCTCCAGCACTGAATTAGGACTTGTGTATGGACGTAAACCTGTCGCTCTGTCCATCATCAAATAAGGCGCGTCGTCTCGTATCCATTCAACTGGCAATTCGATTACACCCGTTGGTTCACCATCCTCTAATAATTCATATGGCTCATCATCTGCCATTAAAGAAGAATCGTAAAGTAAACCCATCTCCTTGCATATGGAGAGTGTACTTTGAGAGAAATCCCAACTCGGTGTCCTCATACCCACGGGCCTAATCCCTGTTATTTCCTCTAGAACATCCGCAGCCCGCAACATCAGTTCTCGTTCGTCGGCTTCCCGTAGCGTACTGTTAAACTCGTGTATCCAACCGTGGATACCTATTTCATGTCCCTCAGCTACCAAATTGCGCTGTTCATCTGGGTGTAGTTTAGCCACAACTGCTGGCACAAAAAACGATGCCGATACGTTATTTTCGCGCAATACACCCCTTATCCTCGGCATTGCAGCACGCGAACCATATTCGCCCTGTGATAACTTACCTGGAGAACCATCCCCCCATCGAAGAGTTGTTGTTTCATGATCTGAGTCAAACGACAACGCTACAGCAACTCGGGCATTATTTTTCCACCTTTTTGGTTTTAATGATTTTCCAGCACGGACTTTTTTTACAAGATTTTGCCATGTAGAATCTCCCCATTGCCATGGTTCAGTATCATTATTTTTATTGGCGGTTGGTTTCGAAGACATATGCTTTTAATTCTCCTAACGGCGTTACAAGTGCTCTTCTATTGCTGCACCATAATATTGCGATGACTTTGCTTAGATCATAAGACCAAATTCCATGCTTATATTTTAATCACTTCGTTAATAGATTTTGCAACGCTTAAGCGTTAATATTTTCGCATATCGCGAACTCAATAAATGATCAATGAATGTTAATAATGATTGCGGGCCACTAGTTCTAACCAACTACAAATACACTAATTGGAGGGATGACATGCCAAAACTTAGACATATAGCTTTAGCAACCGATGATCCGGATAAAACCGCAGCCTTTTATATAGAGGCTTTTGATTTCAAAGAAGTTGGACGGGTTGGTAATCCAGACGATCCAGATAATGGCTTAGCCTGGGGAATTTACTTGAGTGACGGAACTCTTAACCTTGCTGTATTGAAATTCAAAAATGTAGATCAATTAGGGAAAGGGCTCGACTATACAGGCATTCATCATTTTGGCGTTCTAGTTGAAGATTTGGATGAGACGCTTCAGAAGCTCGATAAAATGGGAGCTCCATGCATTCTGAAACAAGATCCAAACTCAACAGAACAATTTTATGAAACGAAATTCCGCGGGCCAGATGGCGTTGTTTTTGACGTGTCTGAGCATGCTTGGATAGGTGCAGCTACAGCCGAGGAGAAAGAAATTGATTTGGATGAGTTACTTGCAGCAGAGTAGCTAAATGATTTTATTAAGACGGGATAATTGCGAGACTAATAATGGCAGAGACAAAGACGAAACTGACTGTACCTGACCTCATCAAGAAAAAACAAAATGGCGAACGCGTTGTGATGGTCGCTGCTGCCGATTTTTTGATGGCGCAATGGGCAGAGCGCTCTGGGATAGATTTTATTGGAATTGGGGACTCTTTGGGGATGACCTTATACGGCCACTCGACAACGCTGCCAATGACTGTAGACACTATGATAGAACATACAAAAGCTGTGCGAAGAGGCGCGCCCAATACTCTTACAATTACTGCTATGCCATTTGGTTCCTATGCCACGCCCGAAATAGCCGTACAGAACGCCCTGAGAATGATGAAGGAAGGAGGTGCTGAAATAGTCAAAATGCAAGGAGGGAGAGAAAAATTCAAAATAATCAAGGCGATTGCGGACGCTGGTGTACCAGTCATGAGCCATGTTGGAATGTGTCCCCACTTTGTAAATTCTTATGGTGGCTTTAAACTTCAAGGGCGTACGGCGGACGAAGCTCTGAAGATCGTAGATAATGCCAGGGCTATTGAAGAGGCTGGAGCGATTGGCATGGAGGTTGAAGCGGTACCACCTGAAGTTGGAGAAGCTGTCGAGCAGGCAGTAAACGTATTTACATTCTCAATAGGAGCCGGTGGAGCAAGCTGCGGCCAACTACTTAATGGCGCAGATTTAATTGGTTCTTTCGATAGCTTTAAACCCAAATTTGCAAAAAGGTATGGTAATGTAGGCGAAGTAGCCATGCGAGCAATGTCAGATTATGCGGAAGAGGTAAGATCCGGCATCTTTCCAGATGCAGACCACGTTTATAAAATGAAGCCTGAAGAGGCTGAGATGTTCAAACGCGCGCTGAAAAAAGTGTAATTTTTAAATAAGGCAAGTAAGTTATGAAATTAAAAACAGGTCCTGCCAACTGGGAAACTAACGATCTTAAAACAGACACCAGCTGGGTATACGAAATTACTGATAAACAGAAACAGCAACTAAGCGACACAATTAAGAAAAACTACGAACCTAACCGCCCACTTTTTGATTATTCCGCAGTTGAATTTGATTTAAGTGGTGTTTGGGCAACGCTCGAAAAAGCATTTCAAGAAGCCCATCATGGAAGGGGCTTGTCTTTAGTAAGAGGTTTGCCACGCGAAACACTTAGCGAGGATGAATTCTTACTGATGAATTGGATAATTGGATTGAACGCCGGTGTCGCCAGACCACAAGGCCTTGCCAGTCAATATATCGCTGCTGTTAGAGATGTAGGAACCAACTATCGTGCGTCAAACGGCAGAGGATATTCATCAAACGCAAAGCTTGATTTCCATGTGGATGGTGCAGATCTTACAACACTTATATGCTTTAACAAGGCAAAATCTGGGGGTCAAAGTATGATATCCAGTGGTGTAACGGCCAACAACATCTTCCTTAAAGAGCACCCAGAACTAGCCGACACAGCGGCAAAGAATTTTTACTTTAGCCGACAGAATGAACAAGCGGACGACGAAAAACCTTTTTATGGCCAGCCCCTTTTTGAACACGAAGGAGACCACCTTTTCTGTAAATGGAACCGGAACAGAGTGCAGTCTGCCCAAAAGCTGGAAAATGTCCCAAAGCTCACCGAGTCACAGAAAAAGACGATGGAGGTATTGGACGGGATAATTATGCGCCCTGAACTCATGTATACGATGTATCTCGAGCCCGGTGATATGCAAATTTTGAATAATTACACTATGTTTCATTCGCGAACCCATTATGAGGACTTTGATGCGCCCGAAGAAAAACGCTGTCTCTTCAGACTATGGCTCGCACCTCCAGATTCTATAAAAATGCCAGAATCATGGAAAGCATTTTATCGTTCCATAGAACCGTCAACCGTAAGAGGAGGCATCAGAGGTCAAGCTTATCAAAAATCACATGCGGATTTTGAAAAACGACAGGCTGACTTTCTGGGTATGAAAATTGACAATCGCCCCCATGTAGAGCCATGAAACGGTCACCGCGATGCGTCTGAAAGGAAAAGTGGCGCTAGTTACCGGAGGGAATAAAGGTATAGGTGCTGCCGTCGTAAGGCGTTTTGCCAGCGAAGGAGCAAGAGTATGGTCGGGCGACATTGTAACGAACAAGACAAACAACTTTTCGGATGATCTTGCAGATAAAACAGAAACTATAGTTCATGAAACCTTGGATGTGACAAGCCACGACTCCTGGCAACTTATTATAAATAAAATAGTCACGGAGACCAGTAAGATTGACATTCTCGTAAACAATGCGGGTATTTACGACCGTAGATCAATTGAAGCAACAACCGAAGAACAATTCGATAAGACGCTAGCGGTAAATACAAAAGGTCCTTTTCTCGGAATAAAGCTTGCACTCGAGGCACTCAAGGCAAGCGGGAATGCGTCCATAGTAAATCTCTCTTCGACGGCCGGTCTCCGCGGTTCTTTTGCCGTGCATTACGGAGCATCCAAGGGTGCTTTGCGTCTTATGACTAAATCTATAGCCAGCACGTATGCAAAAGACGGGATACGCTGTAACTCCGTCCATCCCGGACCAATAGATACCGAGATGGGACACACTGCAGTTCCACCTGACCAATTAGAGGAGCGACTTTATCAAAGGATACCTATGGGCCGCTTCGGCACCGCAGAAGAAGTTGCAAACGTTATTTTGTTTCTTGCATCAGACGAATCTTCATTTGTTACTGGCTCCGAGGTCGTGGTAGATGGTGGAGCAACTTGCAAATAGTGAGACAGCGGCGACGCAAAGAATACCCCAAGCTAGTTAACGACAGATAAAAGACTTTTGTTAACAAAAAATTCTGTTTGCTTCAGACAAGTAGCTTCAAAGAGTCGTTAGACAGTTATCGTCTAGAGATATCAACGGAGTGAAATCTTGTAATGCAAGAAAATCTGGCCTTGTCGGCTTTCTGATAAAATTTTCCACACGATTAAGACTTGAAAAGACCATTGCCCTTCCCCAAGGAGACATATTCGGCGCGGAACCGTGTATCGTGCATCCATGAAAAAAAATGGTTGAACCAGCCACGCCTTTGGGTGCAACAATACCATTTTTTTCAATAAGCCCATTTATTGTTTCATTCGTGTAGGGGCTTCCTACCGCATCGGCTGATAGGCGTCCATATTCTGGCACTCGCTCAAAAGTTTGGTCAGAATCGATGCGGCCGTCCTTATGCGACCCTGGTACAAACATCATTGGACCATTAAATTCATTTACGTCGTCGAGAAAAACCGTCGCATTCAAAACTGTAGGTTCAGGCATGCCATCATCTTCATACCAAGTACGATAATCCTGATGCCAATGCCATATTTCCCCATCATGGGCTTCCTTAGCATTGATTTTAAATTGGTGAAGATATACCTCGCCACCCAATAATGTTCTTGCGGGCTCTACCAAACGAGGATGAAGACTTAAGCGGCGGAAAAGCTCATCGGAAAGATGCGGCGCTATCGCTGACCGGACTGAGTCGCTACTGCGCTCTCTCAAGACTTTCTCACTACGCTCATTCATAATATCCGGCAATCTATTATTGAGTTCAGATATTTCATCCTTTGAAAAAAGATTTTCTACGAAAAGGAAGCCATTCTCATTAAATTCATTTATCTGTTCTATACTTAATTCCATATCAATCCCTTGTTTGTATTACCTTTTATAGATAGCTCAAATCATTGTTTCACATTCTTTTCGTAGCTTAAAAGCAGGGAGTTTTTCATCAATCTGCACATCAGCGTAGGTCAATATCGTGTCTTCAGCGACATCTTTTATCATCCGCGCCTCACCCGTTAAGCCTAATGGCAGTGCTCTCATTGGCACGGAAATGTTGCTTGGTCTCAATTGACCCGCAACACAGTAGCCACCTTCTCCATCTAATACCTCACCAACTTTAAGATTTTTCTTGGCAACAGCGACTACGTCAGCCCTAAATTCCCGGCTGACACCAGTAGACTCGCCTCGGAGCCCCACATTTGCAACAGAAATCCCAAGTTCAAGTCCTATCAAATGATACATGTTGAACTTACAAAAATAGAGTCCGCTGTCATCAGTATGAACAAAATATTCTTCAAAACAATTTTTTTGATAATCAGTTAGGGCTTTCACAGCAACCCAAACGCCTGTGCGGATATTATGATATAATTCTTTACCGTCCAGACCGATACTATTGATAACCTCGACCTGACCCTCACATTCTAAAACACCTCCCGCATCTCGCCCCCTCATTAAATTTGGGATGTCATCAACAGATCCTGAGGGATAAGTTAGTCCTCCACTAGGCGCATCAAGCCCTGTCGCGTTGCATATTGCCGCGCATTCAATTGCAGGCTTAGTTCCATCATGAAAACTGTTATACATTTTTGGATTTTGCCTACCCCGCTTAGCCTGCTCCGCTGTCGTCCCCCAGCTTTCATAGACTGTATCTGGTGTTGAAAATCTATACTCCGGCTTCCATTTATGACCACGTCCTGCCGCGACCACATGCCAGCCTGAGGAACGAGCCCAATCTACCAATTCATATGTCATTGCTGGCTGGTCACCATAAGCTTGGGAATAAATTACGCCTGCTTCCTTCGCACGGGAAACTAATGCGGCACCACAGATAGCATCAGCCTCAACCGTACCCGAAATAACATGTTTCCCAGCAGCAAATGATAGTAAGGCATGCTCGATAGCCACAATTGGATTACCAGTACATTCTATAATAATCTCAACAGCCGGATGATTTATTAAATCATGAACGTTAGCACTTATGTTTGTGGCTTCTGTCTTAAGTGCTATGTCCAGGTTAGGGGCGTTTAACTTCTCTTTTGGCCAACCGGCGTACATAAAATTAGAACGAGCTTGCTCAACATCAAGATCAACCACACCCAAGATATGGACGCCCGGAATACGCTGAGCCTGCGCCATGAACATTGTCCCAAATTTTCCCCCACCAATCATGCCAATACGTATTGGCCGTTTTTGTTCCTCCCTTGCCTTTAGCTGATCTATCATACCCATATTCTACTCCCGACAATATCAACCTAACGAAGCTTGCGAAAAAAAGTAAAGTCTGACTTAAACAAAAGTGGTATTAACTCTATCGCCCCTTGAAAATAGGAGTTCTTTTCTCAGAAAATGCCTTCATAGCTTCCCGACTGTCTTCAGTTTTGGAGAGTTCGCCGGTCTTATTTTGTTCGTAGCGATATCCATCGCGCAACGCCATTTCTTCGATGGCATTCAATGTTTCCTTTGCTAACGACATCGCCACCGGACTTTTCGATGCAAGTTCTTCCGCAATTTTCAAAGCTGCCCTCATCAAATCATCATCCGGCACACACTCCTCCACAACACCAAGTCTATAGAGTTCCGCTCCTGACAAGCGTTGTCCAGTTAGCATAAGTCGCCGTGTCTTTGAATGACTAAACAATCTCATTGCGTGACGACCGCCACCCAATAAACCAACATTTATTTCTGGTAATCCAACGCTAGCACTTTCCGAAGCGATAAGTATGTCAGCGGAAGCCGCCACAGCCAAACCAGCTCCTAAAGCAGCCCCATTGATGGCTGCAATGACGGGTTTTCTGCACTCCATAATAGAATAAAAACACTCTCGTACTCGTCGACTATGAACCCAATGATCTCCTAGATCAGATTCTTGTGACGCACGTCCCTTAATATCAGCCCCGGCTGAGAAACATTTTCCGGCACCAGTGAGGACGATGGACCTCACATCATTTCTATCGCTTAAAACGTCGAAGGCCAATGTCAAATCATCATGAAATTGACGGTTTTGTGCGTTGACAGGAGGGTTGTTCATAGTAACGACAGCGATATAGTTTGATATCGCAACATTTACTGTTGAAAGATTTGTTATGTCAGTCATTTTTAATATCTTTTAACTTTATTTTTCTGCTTCAAGCTAACGCTGCAACGGAGAGCCGTCCAACGACGTTATGCTTTTCAATCGCTTTGGCAACAAAACCCGATGCTTTCATTTCCTCAACAAACTCCTTTAGATATGAAGCAGCCTTTTCCTTTCCACGTGTGCACCCCATGGCTTGCTGCACTGCTGTAAACTGGCCATCGAGAATTTTTGCTCCTGGAACACGCTCGACATCAGTAATCAAGCGCGGTCTCAAACCTGCAAGTGCCTCTAGTCGTTTTTCCATAAATATATCAAAGGAGGCATCTATCCCTTCAACCCGAATAAGTTCAGCGTTTTTTATATTTCTTTCTAACCACAGATCGTATGCACTTCTTGCTGATACGGCTATTCTAATTCCAGCTTTATCGACATCTTCCAGTTTCGTTAGTTTTGAATCTGGCGGTACCATATACGTTGCCTGGATTTCACAATATGCAGCTGTAAAATCGATTTTTTCTGCCCTTTGCGGCTCGGCTCCTATATTACCAATGTCCCAAATTCCTTTTCCAGCATCGTCTGCAACCTCACCTGGTGTCTTATATTTAATAAGTTCTAGGCCTACACCTAAGCGTTTTGCCAGTTCACCTGCCATATCAGGGGAAACCCCCACCGGATCTCCGTCATCAGTTTTACCTGTAACCAAAAGAAAATTGGACATATTAATCGCTGCTCGTAATACGCCAGTTGGCGCGAGCTCTTCTACTATTTCAGCTAACATATTTCTTCCCAAATTGAATATTATAATGCATAGCAGTTTGAACCAAGAACTCCTTAGTTGCACACATTTTCTTTCTAAGTGTAAAAAAACAGCTTAATAAGGACCTTTGGCTTCAGTTTAAAAACCTTTCAGGGTTGCCGGCCGGACAACGTACCATCGAGATTTGTTCAAAAGCATAAGCCAAATCAATAATAAGGTAATCCTCCCAAGCCCTACCAATAAAAGATAAACCAGCTGGTAAACCAGACACATACCCCATCGGGACTGTGACACTGGGGTATCCAGAAACAGCCGCTAAACACGAACTCCCCCCAATCCTATTATCCCCATTTAAAAAATCAATTGCCCACGGTGTTGAAGTTGTGGGAACAACAAGCGCGCAGCATGAATGATCTAATAAAGCCTTGTCGATACCTTCTTCTCTGGTGAGGCGCCTGCATTCTTTAAGTGCTGCAATATAATCTGGATCATCCAGACCATTAGTTGCTTCAGCCGCTATCAACTGT
>CACITD010000026.1 GCA_902589475.1 uncultured Alphaproteobacteria bacterium
AGAGGGGGCAATACCAAATGGAAAAAATGACTTGCCCCATGAGCTGCGCCGACCAACCCCATGACCCTTAAATCAGATCGCAAATATTGGTTTGAAGATGTCATTGCATGTCATTTTTTCTTTTTGAAAATATTCCCGCTTCATCCTGAGTCTGATTGTAATTCACTTGATTTGCAACCCTCGAAGAAGGCAAAATGGAAAGAGAGATCTTTTGTTTGAGAATAGGAGTCGATGATGCCGTTTGTAACGTCAGCTGAAAAAGCAAGGTCGGAGAGAAAAGCAATAGACGTTCTTGGGCAAGAGTATTTTTTAAGTCCATACGTTGGCAGTGCTCCTAAGCGCGGGCAGTATGTTCCGGGTAATGAAAAAAATGATGACGGTCTCCCGCAAGGTTTCCTGGTTGAACAGCCACCAAACTCTGTAACGCGCCCCCACTTCCATAATCATGAGCAATTTCAACTTTTCGTTGGAGGTAGTGCGCATATGGGTAAAAAGGCAACGCCGCCTTTTTCGCTTCATTACGTTAAAGGTCATACACCTTATGGACCAATCACAGCTGGTCCGGAGGGTGTAACCTATTTTACTTTGAGGGCCAGATGGGATACTGGGGCAAAGTATATGCCCGAGTCGCGAGATCTACTCAAAAAAAGTTCAAAAAAACATAAAATGGTAGCCGGTATAGGTGTGCCAGAATTATCGGAGTTATCGCAGTTGAAAGTATGCAGGCAGTCTTCTGTTATGCAAGTAGACGAGGAAGGCATCGGGGCGTACCTCTATAGCATACCGCCAAAAGGCCTAGCACAGTTAGAGATACCGACTGCTGGAGGGGGGCAGTATAGTATCGTTCTTAGAGGTAGTATTCTGTCAAACGGTCAGGAATTATCAGAGCTGTCAGGTGTTTATCGAAATTTCGATGAAGAAGAACTTGAAGTAGAAGGCGGAGCAGATGGAGCTGCTGTTCTCTTAATGCAATTTTCTGATGACCTTGTTCCGTGATATCCGAAGGGCTAGCTCACGGTTTCAAAAAAGAGGAATTTGAGCAACGAACATTGAAAGCTCAGCGTTTGATGCGGCTGGGAGAAATTGATTCTCTGCTGCTTACAACCGAACCGGAAGTTCGCTATTTCTCAGGGTTTCAAACGCCATTCTGGCAAAGCCCTACAAGGCCATGGTTTCTTGTGGTTCCTTTGGAAGGAAAACCGATTGCCGTAATTCCTGAAATTGGTGCTGAGAGAATGGCCGATACATGGATCGATAAAATCGAAACCTGGGCTTCACCAAGACCAAACGATGAAGGTCTTACCGAATTATCTTCGGTCTTAACAGACATCGATAGGAAGTTTGGACGCATAGGTCTGCCCATGGGAGCAGAAACCCACATAAGAATGCCATTCTTGGATTTCAGAAAGTTAATTCAGCTAGTCCCGGGTCTAGAATTTGTCGACGGATCGCCAATCGTTAGTAGATTACGAATGATAAAGTCAGAGAGCGAAATATCTAAAACTCGTTTTATTTGTAACTGTGTTTCCCAAAGCTTTCAAAATATTAAAAAACTTGCAAAGCAGGGAGATACAGAAAGGGAAATATTTCGGAAATTTAGAATAGATATTCTAACTAATGGTGCGGATGAAGTTCCTTATCTTGTCGGTGGATCGGGAGCAAATGGACCAGAAGAAGTTATAGGTATGCCATCTGATAGAGTTCTATGCGAAGGCGATGTACTGATGATGGATACTGGTGCCGTTTTTGACGGTTATTACTCTGATTTTGACAGAAATTTTGCTTTTGGGTCAGTGAGTGAAACAGCTCGATCGGCTTACCGAAAAGTGTATGAAGCCACTGAAGCAGGCTTGAGAATAGTGAGGCCCGGAATGACAGCTGAAGAACTATGGCGAGAAATGGCTAAAGTTTTAGGGCTGGATGAAGGCTCTGGTTCGGTTGGAAGATTAGGTCACGGATTAGGTATGCAGTTGACCGAATGGCCTTCGCATATGCCTGGCGACAAAACCAAACTGGAAGAGGGGATGGTTATAACGTTAGAGCCAAGTTTGACCTTTGATGAAAAAAAAATAATGGTTCTAGAAGAAAACGTTGTGGTGCGCGCCGGACCGGCAGAGTTGCTAACTTACAGAGCGCCAGAGGAGATCCCAATCATATATTGATACTCAGAATTAATATAGACGTTTACGATGGGGCCGTTTTTTATAAGTTCATAGCAAAAGGAATGGAATTTTAAGTTATGCGTGTGGGAATAGAAGTGGGTGGTACTTTCACGGACCTGGTGATGTCCGATGGCAAAAACATCAAAACCGCAAAGGTGCCTAGCACTCCTGCTAGTCCAGATGAGGGGGCGATGTTAGCTATACAAGCGGCCGGTTTGAAGTTGGATGAAATAAGTGAACTAATTCATGGCTCGACGGTTGCCACCAATGCTGTATTGGAACGTAAAGGAGGAAGAGTTTGTTTTTTTGTTACCCAAGGAACAAAAGACCTATTGTTAATTCAACGACATGATCGTAGAGCGATTTATGATCTACAATACCAGAAGCCAAGCCCGGTGGTCCCACGACATCATACTTACGAGATAAATGAGCGAATTGCGGCTGATGGAAAAATTGTAACTGATTTAGATATTGAAGTTACCTCGAATTTAGTAAGAGATATTCTCGAACAAGAAAAATTTGATTCGGTAGCGATTTGTTTTCTACACTCATATCTTAATCCCATACACGAGCGTGCCTTGTCCGATATAATATCGGCTCTTTACCCGGAAATGCCAATAACTTGTTCCTGTGATGTGGCGCGCGAATTTAGAGAATATGAAAGAGCATCTACCACCACATTAGCTGCCTATGTACAACCGGTTGTGGCCGGCTACATCAACAGATTTTCTGAGGAACTAGCGAGAAGAGGCTTTCAGGGAAAATTTAGCATCATGCAATCAAATGGGGGGCGAATGCCTGCCGCCGCTATAACAAAAAATGCTATAACAGCACTCTTTTCTGGACCCGCTGCGGGTGTTGTAGGAGCAATCCGCGGAAAGGGGAGCACGCCGTACACAGACATAATAACTTTAGATATGGGGGGCACGAGCACTGATGTAGCACTTGTTAGCAATGACCAAGCGGAATTAACGCCAATGACTATGATTGATGGTTTGCCAGTCAAGACGCCAGTTGTTGATATCGTAACGGTTGGCGCTGGAGGAGGTTCTATAGCATGGGTTGATGACGGTGGGTTGTTGAGGGTTGGACCGCAATCTGCGGGAGCAACACCTGGTCCAGCCTGTTACGGCCGTGGCGGAAAGTTACCAACTGTTACCGATGCTCATCTGGTCAGAGGAACGCTTCAAGCTGATAGTTTTTTAGGTGGGAAGATGTCAGTTGATTTACCTGCAGCATCTCATGTAATAGGAGAAATTGCTAAAAAATTTAATGTTGAGTTAGCCGAAATGGCAGACAGTATTATTCGAGTTGCGGAAGCAAATATTGTGCGGGCTATTCAACAAGTTTCAACGGAACGAGGAAGCGACCCAAGGGAATTTGCTCTCGTTCCGTATGGCGGAGCCGGGCCACTGCATGCGGCAAGGGTTGCAGAGGATTTAAATATCGATACAGTCGTAGTTCCACCAAATGCGGGCGTCTTATCTGCTTCGGGTCTCCTGTTGTCAGATTATGTTCATTACCGTAGTCAAACTAAACGACTTCTTCTAAATGAAAAAAATCTAAATAGCATCAAAAGTAATATCAGTTCTTTGACGACAGAAGCAAAAGAATACCTGATGAAGCTAGGCATACAAGCTAATAAGAAAATAGAGACTTCGCTTGAAATGAGATATGTTGGTCAAGCATTCGAGGTACCAGTAAAGCTTACAGAAACAGATGTTCGTAATATTTCTTTAACGCTTCTACAAAAGCGTTTTACAGAGGCACACCATAAAATTTTCGAATTTTCAAAGCCGGAAGGTGATCCCGTCGAAATAATCTCTATACGTGTTGGAGCCGGCGAAAAAACACCTGAGTTCGCGGTTCAGCACTACAATGAAGACATAAATATTGATCCAAATATAAGTAAGGTCGATATTGTAGAAAGAGGAATTCTTTCTGAGACAACCACTCTCTCTCGCACGGATTTAACTGGGCGTACTGTTTCTGGGCCAGTACTTGTTCGAGATGAGAATTCGACTGTTTACGTTCCGTTTGGATGGCAAGTAAGACTGGACGACTTTTATAATATTGTCCTTAACAGGGGTTCTGAATAATGATTGTAAGTCCAGTAGATCAAGCAGTAATAACCAGAGCTTTAATAGCTGCTGCAGATGAAATGGGAGTGAAGTTAATACGTTCTGCTCACTCTCCGGTAGTTAGAGAAGCACAGGATTGCTCAGCGGCTATTTTAGATAAATTTGGGCGTGTCGTTGCCCAGGCAGAACTGATACCAATACAACTGGGTTCGATAACGCATACTTTTAAGGCGTGTCTTGAGTACCACCCTTTAGATACATTGTGTGAAGGTGATTTTTTAATTAATAATGACCCATATTCTGGCGGCCAGCATCTTCCCGATATATTTCTTTTTACGCCGGTGTTCCTCGAAAAAGAATTGATAGGAGTGACTGCGACGGTAGTTCACCATATTGATTTAGGTGGTGGGGCGCCAGGATTAAATCCAAATGCTGGGGATGTTCATGAAGAAGGGATAACTTTTCCACCCAGCAAGTACACAGTAGAGAAAGATTGGATGGGAGGACCCTTTGAACGGTTAGTAAGAGCGAATGTACGGATGCCGGAGGCCACTATTGGTGATCTTAATGCGCAATTTGCGGCAAATGCAGTTGGTGCCGAACGCTTACGTGACTTGTGTCGAAAATTTTCGAGCGAGATAATTTCGGTCGCGATGAACGAAATGCTCGACTACTCTGAGAGAAGAATAAGAACCGCAATTTCCAAGGCACCAGATGGTGAATACTATGGGGAAGCACATCTAGATGATGATGGTATAAATAATGTACCAGTTCCTATAAAGGTACAACTTAGTATCAAAGGAGATACTTTAAACATTGACTTTAAGGGGACGGCGGAACAGGTAAAGTCGAATATGAATAGTCCATTTGCCTCCTCAGTCTCATCTGCGATAGCCTGTGTAAAATCAGTATTAACGGATCCAGACATACCTTTTAACGAGGGTGCAGAGAGGGCGATTAACGTTAAAATACCCTACGGATCAATTCTAAATCCCCGGCCGCGTGCACCAGTTAGGGCTCGATTGCTTCCAAGTTATAGGGTAGTAAATGCCGTTATGAAAGCGTTGGGTGAGGCTGTGCCCGAACGGGTTATAGCACCTGGGTTTGATACTACATCAGTTTGCTGTCTGAGCCATAAATTGGCTGACGGCTACAACATCTATTTGGAAATTTTTGGTGGTGGCTTCGGTGCTGGGCCAAATTATGATGGCTGTGATGCTGTTGATTCAATGCTTTCTAATTGTTCTAATATACCGATCGAGTCCATGGAGTCTGATTACCCTTTTTTCAGGGTGGAAGACTATAGTCTGCGATCTTCTTCGGGTGGAAATGGTAAATTCCGTGGCGGGATGGGTTTTCAAAAGACATATAAAATTCTATCGGACAATGTAACTTTTGCTACTTATGGAGACCGTTTTCGAATTGCCCCAGAAGGTGTTCTAGGTGGCGGAGCTGGTGCGCAGGCCGAAACCTTCGTAGAAAGAGGCGGACAAGTAATCCAGTTGGAATCAAAACAACAATTCATATTACAGAAGGGGGATCGATTGGTAGTGAGAACTGGTGGTGGGGGCGGTTACGGGTTACCTAGCGAGAGAAATGCGAGGTTGAGAGAAAACGACAAGTTAAGTGGTATCTTGACTAATCAAGATTAGGTATGATGGGAATCGATGGAGCTGTCCGGTTTTTACTAATCGACTTGATAACCAAACTCTGCCGCAGCGTCCTGAAGAATTTCCCAAAAGTCTTCCGCAAAACCTCTTGCGATATAAATGTCGAAGACATCTATATCTCTGCAATCCACAGTGGCGGCAAGGTCAAAAAGCTTTGTGTGAGCGCAGTTATCGGTGACAAAACTATTTAAATGCCAATCAACGCCACTTCCTTTCATTAAAATATCTCGCGCTTTTCTTCCTCTTAGCCTAACCGTACTTCTTCCGTGGCTTAAATCAGTGAGAAATACTTCAGACGAATTAAATTCATTCTTTATTAAAGTCTGAAGGCAACCATGCTCTGGCTCTACAATCAACCACCTATTCGGCCCTAACCAGAGAATTCGTCTTTCATCATTGCCTTTGCAAGTGTTAGTAGTGTGTGGAAATTCAACATTCAATAAATTTGATAAATCGGTAAGCGTCTTCGATTTGTTTGTGTCCAGTTGTAAAATAGTCAACGGATGTCTTTCGCATATAAATAAACTTGGACCACTCAAAGTAATATTTCCAAATTGGCCATAATTTATCACATGCGCTAGGCCGGACCGTCTTCGCAGAGAGTTTTTACTAGTATTTACTTCAGTCATGTAAGCGCTCGGATTTCTTGTCATAAAAAACCGGATCTGTAATTTCTAATTCGTGACTTTCCTTATGAAGTGGGCTCACCGCCCATATCTTTTTGGTCGTTTCAATAATATCACCCGAGACAAAGCCTAATGAAATAGGGTGACCAAGTGTTGGGCTCAAATATGCTGAGGATGAGACGTGTCCAAGTTTAGGGACTGGTGGAGCAAGTGTTGGATCTTTAACGAGGATAGCGCCAGACTTTACGCGAGATTTTTTGTCAACTGGAACCAGTCCTACCAATCTGGGTCGGTTCTTATCCTTTAGTCCCTCGCGATCCATCATTTTAGAACCAATAAAATCTTTTTTTGTACTTAATAATTTTTGCAACCCTAAGTCAGCTGCGGTCATGCGTCCATCAAGTTCGGGGCCTGCCACATGTCCTTTTTCAATTCGCATTATTCCCATAGCTTCAGTGCCATACGGCCTGATACTGTATGCCTGACCAACCTCTAATATACGTTGCCAGATAAGTTCGCCAAAATCGGCAGGCACATTGATTTCATAGGAGAGCTCTCCGGAAAAACTGATACGAAAAATACGCGCAGGCACGCCCTCAATGTCAACTTCACGGACCCCCATAAACGGAAAGCTTTCATTATCGACATCAATGGTTGGTAACAGTTTCGATAATACGTTACGACTTTTGGGGCCAGCTAGTGCCATTGCGGCCCATTGTTCAGTAACCGACGTAACTTTTACGTCTAACTCTGGCCATTGAACGTGTAAATAATATTCCATATGGCTTAAAACAGCTGCAGCGTTTGACGTGGTGGTTGTCATGAAATAGTGACATTCGTCTAATCGGGACGTTGTTCCATCATCAAAAACTAATCCATCTTCTCTTAGCATTATGCCATATCTTGCTTTACCTATCGGAAGTTTTGTCCAGCCGTTCGTGTAAACTCTATTCAAGAACTCTGCAGAATCTTTGCCCTGTATATCAATCTTCCCCAGGGTAGATACATCTACAAGTCCGACCGAGGTCCTAACTGTTTGCACTTCACGGCTTATCGCCTTGTCCATGTTTTCTTTTGAGGGCTGCTCCATTTCATTCAGATAATATTGAGGGCGCAGCCATTGTCCAGCTTCAACAAATATTGCCCCGTTCTGCTTATGCCAGTTATGCATCGCAGAACGTCTCGTGTGTTTGTAAGATAGCCCTATATCACGACCAGCTAGCGGGCCCAAGGCGATCGGCGTATACGGAGGACGAAATGTTGTCGTGCCAATTTTTTCAATTGGTTCGGACTTCTCTTGAGCCATTATGGCTTGGCCATTGAGGTTGCTCGTTTTGCCCTGGTCGGTTCCCATACCCAGAGTCGTATATCTTTTTAAGTGCTCTACGCTGACGTATCCCTCTCTGTGGGCTAATGTGATGTCACTTTCTGTAACATCATCTTGCATGTCTACAAATTTTTTCCCTTTTCCTGGAACGCGCCAAAGGGCCTCAATGGGAACGATGGTATTCTCATCCGTCTCTGGAATAATCTGCTCTGCCACTTCCAAATTTAAAGCTTTTGCCATTGTGTTAGCAATGTTATGGCCTTCTTGCAGGCAATCGGTCAGGCTAAAACTACCTCTTGAGGCACCTGCCGAATGACCATTTTGACTTAGTTCTCCTGGTACGAACGCCTCTATAGAGTCATTGTAAACTGGTTTGCCGCCAGAGTGACAATAAAGGTGAACATTAGGACTCCAACCGCCAGATACCGCTAATAAATCCGCGGATACAATATAGGAGTTACTTTCTATCGTTTTACCGTCGTGAGATAATGTTCCTATTTTAACGCTATTTAATCCAAAATACCCATAAGTGTCGATGACTACTGAACTGGCAATAACTTCAATATCTTTTTCGTTAAGTTCTTTTTCAAAATGTTCGGGGATATTTTTTCTACTATCTACTACCGCCACTACTTCTACCCCAGATCTTACAAGATCGAAGGCTGTTTTATATCCATCATCGTTATTTGTGAAAATCACGGCTTTTTTACCGGGCTTTACTGCATACTGATTTACATATCGTCTAGCAGCAGAGGCAAGCATTACACCAGGTCTATCGTTGTTACTAAAGACTATAGGCCTTTCAGTCGCTCCGGTAGCTAATATTACTTTTTTTGCACGAATTTGCCAAAGCCGCTGGCGGCACTGATAATCCAGCGGTTCGGGAAGATGGTCTGAAACACTTTCTATAGCATTTACAACATCGCTATCATAGTAGCCAAAAGCGGATGTTCTTGTGGCGATTGTAACATTTTCCAATCCATCCAACTCTTCAACGCATTTTTCGACCCAATGATGAGCTGGTTTTTTATCCAAAAAATATCGCTCACCATTTAACTGTCCGCCAAGTTTTGGATGATTGTCAACTAAGATTACTCTAGCCCCAGCGCGCCCGGCCGTGACAGCTGCACTAATCCCAGTTGGCCCTCCACCAACAATTAAAATGTCGCAATGCACATGTTTCTTATCGTATTTGTCGGGATCTTTAAATTTTGTACCATCCCCCATTCCAGCGGCTTTACGGATAAAATATTCATAAAAGTGCCATCCTGGTAGACCCATAAAAGTTTTGTAATAAAAACCCGCTGAGAGGAAGGGCGAGAGCAGATTATTAATTTGTAAATAATCCAATAGTAAGTTTGGCCATCTGTTTTGGCTCTTAGCTTCGAGACCGGGGAATAATTCAATGGCTGTCGCGCGAGTGTTAGGTTCGTGGCGGTCACCAGATCTCAGTGCAACTAAAGCATTCGGTTCTTCAATCCCTGCTGAATAAATACCCCGCGGTCTATGGTATTTGAAACTTCTGCCGACTAACCGCACGCCATTTGCTAAAAGAGCGGAAGCGAGTGTATCTCCTTCAAACCCAATAAATTTTTTCCCATCAAAGGTAAAATTTATTGGTGCCAAGCGGTTTATTTGCCCGCCATCATCAAGTCTTTGCTGTTGTCTACTTTGAAACCTAAACACTGAGTTCAAGTCCTTTTTCTTTTAAAATCAGGTTATCCTTTGGCATGCCAGTCGCTATTATTTCATGTGTTAGTGTATTCCTCAAAACCTTCACAAAACATCTACAGCCAAAGCTATGCTGCCAGAGCTCTTGATGTAGCCCCTTAGGGTTATCTCTTAAATAGACGAAGTCATACCAGGCGTTATCATTGGAGTTATCACTGTTTTCCGGCCGATTTTTTGTTGCATCACCAACATATGTAAATTCTGCATGATCTCTAGGCCCGCAAAGCGGGCAGTTAATTATTAGCATTATCTTAACTTCCTAATGTCTATTGGGAAATGGTCCAGCTCCGCGCTCGTCAACCATCCTCCCTTTTTTAAATCGCTCCAGATTGAGACCTTTATTTAGACTGTGGGGCTCATCATTGGCAATTGTGTGAGCAAACACCCAGCCTGACCCTGGGGTAGCTTTAAATCCGCCATAACACCACCCACAATTCAGGTAAAGATTATCAATTGGTGATTTGCCAATTATTGGGCTGCCGTCCATAGACATGTCCATTACTCCCCCCCAATGGCGGGTAATTCTGAGACGAGATAGACTCGGTATCATAGCTAGCCCGGCAGTAACGACTTCTTCGATTAAAGGTAAGTTTCCTTTTTGAGCGTATGAGTTGTACATGTCTATATCACCACCAAAAACTAAACCACCCTTATCAGATTGACTAATGTAGAAGTGGCCAGCCCCAAAAGTTACGACGTGGTCAATCATAGGTTTTAATGGTTCCGATACAAAAGCCTGTAATACATGGCTTTCTATTGGGAGTTTGAGGTTGATTAATGAGGCTAAATGGCCTGTGTTACCTGCTACGGCGAAACCAACTTTGCCACAGTTAAAGTTGCCCCGTGATGTTTTTACAATTGTTATTTTATTGCCGGTTTCTTCAAAACCAATGACCTCGCAATTCTGAATAATATCCACTCCGAGGCTGTCTGCTGCCCTTGCCAAGCCCCAGGCCACCGCATCGTGCCGTGCGGTTCCACCACGTCTTTGGAGCAGGCCTCCCTTTATAGGAAAACGGACATCATTGGAAAAGTCCAGATAGGGCATCAACTTCCTAATTTGTTTTTCATCAAGTAGCTCAGCGTCTATTCCGTTGAGGCGCATCGTATTACCGCGGCGGGTTATTGCATCTATCTGACTGTCAGTATGTGCTAAATTCAAAACGCCGCGTTGGCTAAACATCACATTATAGTTAAGTTCTGAGCTCAATTGCTCCCACAGTTGCAGTGATTTTTCATAAAAATGCGCGTTTTCATCCAGCATGTAATTGCTTCTGACGATAGTGGTATTCCGACCGGTGTTTCCTCCTCCTAAATAACCTTTCTCTAGAACCGCTATATTTCTTATTCCATGGTTTTTAGCAAGGTAGAAAGCACTTGCAAGACCGTGCCCGCCAGCTCCGATTATGATCACATCATAAGATTTCTTAGGTTCTGGGTCCCTCCATGCACGTGCCCAGTTTTTATCTTCATTGAAGGCATTCTTTATGATATTGAAGATTGAATATTTAGCCATAGATTTGTGTCAATTAATTTTGGTTTTTACTTTGTTTATAAACTATTTCGTACTCATTACTTAGTCTGCATATCGGTATAGTCTAATTGTAAGATTATTAATAGTATTACTTCCGCTTCAATTCCAATACGAAATTTCACAAAGCGAAGGGTTTTTGATGTAGGTCTTTTCTTGTGTATCACGGGTATTTTAAGGTACTATCCCGTCAAGAGAGGCTCATTATGGTAGAACTAGGAAACCTTGCTTCTAAAAAGTTGCTGCAGCACTTAGCGTATGCTTTTAGGCGGCGAGAGATTATATTACGGTCAGATGGCAAAGTGCGATACTTCGCAATAAGCCCGTGGATGTCAATTTCTGGATTAGGCGTTGCCGTCCTCTCACTAATTTGGATGGCTTACTCTTCTTTTGACTACATAAATTTGAGCTCTCAAATTTCATCAAAAAACCAAGCCATCTGGAGCGCGCAAAATTCCTATCGGCAATTGCTAGACCAAGTTGCGGAGTACACTAAGTCCATAGATGGCATAACCAAGGAACTCAATGAGACACAAACCCAGCTCCTGGGTCATTTCTACAAAGAAAACAATTCAGTAAAAGTTGCAAACGTCGATAAGGCCACGCAGCAAACAAAAGGGGCCCCCATTCGAAAATGGGAGCAGGATAAAATAATTTTAGGGAAACAATTTGAAGTAATAGGCCAAGAATTAAGAAGAATGACGGGTAAAAACAATGCGCTTGAAAGCCATATTGGCAATTTACGTGGGAACCTCGAGACCATTGAAGCAGAGAAAGCGGAGATGGTTGCCGAGCGAGCAGCTATGGGCGATCAATTGTGGAATCTGAATAATAGGTTAGAAAGCGCTAGAATTAAGGAAGAGGAACTAAGTAAACATATTCGGTTGCAAGGAATGAATTTGCGTAATCTTATGGTTGAAAAAGGACAACTCGAGGGTATAAATAATGACTTAAGATCACAGGTTGCAAGACTTGAAGCAAGCCTTGAGGAGGAACAACTGCAACATAAAACGCAGTTGAAAACAATATCTACGCGAGCTTTGAAAAATATCCACCGACTTGAAAAAGTTCTGAATAGAACTGGCCTCGATGTAGAGAAACTGGCTCCTTTGCCAAAAAATATGATTATGGGGATCGGTGGTCCATTCATTCCATATCATCCGGATATGCGCGATATGAATGAGCGAGAAATTTTGGAATCGGGATTAGATGTTAATCTTGATCGTTTCGAAAAATTGCGTGACGTTATAATTAAGCTACCACTTGCCTCTCCAATTAAAAAGGGATACGTATCCAGTCACTATGGTCGAAGAAAGGACCCCTTCAATGGTCGTTGGGCAATGCATCGGGGCGTCGACTTTGTAGCCAAGTACAAATCAAACGTTTATGCTACAGCGCCCGGCAAGGTTATAACAGTTGGACGTCACGGGAAATACGGTAGAACGATAGACATACGCCATGAATTCGGTTTAGTGACGCGTTATGCGCATCTATATCGTTACCGAGTCAAGGTTGGCCAAAAAGTTACTTTGGGGCAAGTTATCGGACTTCTTGGCAATTCAGGTAGAAGTACAGGACCCCACGTTCATTATGAAATTAGACGCCATAAAAAATTCATGAATCCCAGAAAATTTTTAAGGGCTACACGAAATGTTCAATAGTAAAAAAAATATCAGCGGAAACTCGGTAAATGTTTCCAAAACCGTTCCTCCATCATTGCTTAGCTCGGATCTTGTTGTAAACGGAAATTTAGAGAGTTCGGGCGATGTTCAAATCGATGGGACTATTGACGGCGATGTTAAAAGCGGATCACTCACTATAAGCGGCACAGGTGTCGTTAGAGGGACAATTGAAGCCGATGAAGTAACCATCGCAGGTACTGTTACCGGGCAAATACGGTCGCGCCATGTTGTATTGTTGAAGGGAGCGAAGGTGATAGCGGACTTGATCCAGGATAAGCTTTCCATTGAACCGGGAGCTTTTTTTGAGGGTAGCTGCAGCCAATATACACCAGATGATGGAAATGCCATGCAGCTTGAATACGCTGGAGAGAACTAAATTAATTAAGAACTTTCCTTGCGTTAAGTAAATTTTGGCGGTTTTGGAAAACCAGTTGGTGGCATTCTTCCTGCGCTAGCTCGCTTACCTTTCCAGGCAAGTAACTCTGTTTCTATTCTCTGTCTACCACCTTTTAGATGCCAACTTAGTCCATTTGCGTATTCAAAAGTTTTTGCGTCAGCGAGCTTCCCATCTTTGTATTTTTGTAAAATTACACCTTTTCCTTTAGACATTTGTGGTAGTTCTTCAATTGGGAAGATTAATAATTTTCGGTTTGTGCCGACAACCGCGACACTGTCTCCAGCAACTTTGACACAAATAAATGCTTTACTATCCCGAGAGACATTCATGACTTGTCGCCCGTTCCTTGTCTGTGCAACCAAATCGTCGGTTATAGTTATAAAACCGCGTCCATCATCAGAGGCTAGCAGCACCCTCTCTTTGGGTCTGTAAATCATCATCGCGATGACGTCTTCATCGTTCGGCAAATCGATCATTAGTCGTATCGGCTCGCCGTGGCCTCTGCCTCGCGGTAACTTATCTGCTAAAATAGTATAAAATCTTCCATTGCTGCCGAGGAATAAAATTTTGTCGGTAGTTTCTCCTGGCTGTGCAAATGCAAGATTATCGCCATCTTTGAATTTCAGTTCCTTAGTGTCCGCGGAATGACCCCTCACAGCTCTAACCCATCCCTTTTGAGAACATATTACAGTGATTGGTTCTTTTTCTATTGTTGCTTCTAGAGGAATATCAATATCTGAGGGCGCTGCGCCCAATTTCGTTCGTCGCTTTCCTAATGCGGGGAGCGCTTCGAATTCTTTTTTCAGGTCCCTGACTTCAACAGCCAACGTTTTTAAGAGCCTCTTTTTATCTTCTAAAAGTTTTTCTTTGTCAGCTTTTTCTTCTGTTAAATCATCGAATTCCTTACGAAGTTGAAACTCCTCCAATTTTCGGAGTGCGCGTAATCGCATGTTAAGAATTGCCTCGGCCTGTCTGTCCGATAGCTTGAAACTCTCTATGAGCTGTTCCTTGGGCTGGTCTTCTTCTCTAATTATTCGTATCACTTCATCCAGATTTAAAAATGCTATTAGGTAGGCATTTAATACATCTAGTCGATCAATTATTTTATTCAGTCTAAAATTTGTTTTGCGAATTAAAACCTCGTGCCTGTGGTCTAAAAAGGCCTGCAGTGCATCTCTTAAGGACATAACGCCAGGGACCTGATCTTTATCTAGAACATTAAGATTTAGGTTCACTTTCACTTCCAAGTCGCACTGCTTAAATAAAGTCTCCATCAAAATCTCTGGATCTATGTTTCTACTCTTAGGTTCTAAAACTAGACGAATATCTTCTGCACTTTCGTCACGAACGTCGTTAAGAATGTTCAATTTTTTACTTTCAAGTAGCTCAGCCAGTTTTTCGACAAGCTTTGATTTTTGGACCTGATAAGGTATCTCGTTAACAACAATCTGGTAGGTCCCATTTTTTAACTCTTCCTTGTGCCAATGTGCCCTTATACGAAAACTTCCTCTGCCGGTTCTATACGCCTCGATGATATTTTCTTTATTTTCTACCAACCACCCGCCAGTAGGAAAGTCTGGGCCAGGTATATATTCAAATAGTTTTTCAAAGGATACATTTGGGTGTTTTATCAGATGCAACAATGCATCACATATTTCACAGATATTATGAGGCGGAATGGATGTTGCCATCCCAACAGCAATCCCATGCGCGCCATTAGCGAGTAAGTTTGGGAATGCTGCAGGTAAAACGAGCGGTTCTTTGCCTTCACCATCATATGTTTCACGAAAATCGACTGTTTCTTCATCTATGCCCTGCAATAAACGCTCAGCAACAGTGGTCATCCGAGCTTCGGTATAACGCATTGCTGCGGCATTATCACCGTCAATATTACCAAAATTTCCTTGACCATCGACTAATGGATAACGTTGAGAGAAATCTTGTGCTAACCTAACCATTGCATCGTATATTGCAGCATCTCCATGAGGATGAAACTTTCCCATTACGTCGCCGACAACCCGGGCCGACTTTTTGAAAGCTTCTTGCGGAGATAAACGGAGTTGTCGCATGGCGTAAAGCAATCTCCGATGAACAGGTTTAAGCCCGTCCCTCACATCAGGTAGCGATCTTGACATTATCGTCGATAATGCATACGCGAGGTAACGTTCACTCAACGCTTTTGCAAAATTAGTTTCCTCTATATTAGCCTCAGTCGTATCCATTTAATCAATCCATGAGCTTTGCATTCTCTGCACGTTGTTATTTTAGTTCTAATCACCGATTAAAAAAAAGGAAGATTAAATATTAGTGCAGGCTTTTGAACACTTGCGTATTTAATTGAACACCTTACTAAGTTGTATTCTTAGATCAGGGGGGCGTAACCTATTGAAAAAAATAGAGAAAAAATATCAAAGCGCGAGTGCTGTCATTTTTATGCACTTTTTTCGATGCTATGATTTTGTTATCACTTTGGGTGTTCCCTTCGCGCTTAATCGCCATAGAAGCCTTGCATTATCCGAATCAGGCGTATCTGCTGCATCGGTTTGCTCTTTTGCCCTGTGCATCGTGGATAAATTATCAAACAAAAGAATATCGCCCACCTCGTAACGGTGTGAATACACAAACTGGCTTTTGGTGGCATGGGTTTTAAGCATTGAAAGGAGCGAAAGCGTCTCTTCTTTGGTTTTTCCAATAATTTCGAACGGCGAGTGAGCTACAGCATAAAGGGCTTTATGACCTGAAATAGGATGCGTTAGGATAAGGGGTTTTTCGCAAACTGCATTGGTGGTGGCTTGTTCCTTGGTTCTAATCGGGACAGGCCTATGCTCGTCTGGATCGAACTGCGCTCTGCCATAATAATGTTTGGCAGTTAATTTCTCTAGATTGCTTTTTAGATTTGGATCCAAAGCTTCATAAGCTGCAACCATATCGGCCACTAAAGTCTCACCGCCGTTTTTTGGTACCTGGATAGCATATAACATTGTCACTGTCGTTGGATCTTCTATATATGATCCGTCAGTGTGCCAAACCGCAGCTCCGTTTCTTACGGCGTCATCTTTATCTTTCTCTTCTGTGTTGCCTATAGCCATCATTTCGGGGTAATCCGGCATTCTTAAATAATCTAATACATGTTGGATAAGTTCACCCCATTGAGATGCAAACTGATAGTAGCTTTCCTTTGTAAGTTCTTGATTTTTTATCACCAGGCATCTGTGTTGGTATAAAGCCCAGACCAATTTTTCCATTAACGTTGGGGTGGTAGGTTTATTTAGGTCAATGCCCTTTACCAGTGCGCCACACGCTGAGCCCGTCGGTTCAATTACTAGCATTTGTTTTAGATACCTTTCCAGGATTTTTGTATATGAGAGGTAGGCCGCGAACACTTATTCTCCAAAGTAACCGTTTAGTCCTTGCGTCATTCGCGTTTGCCTTTTCTATTGGCACAGCAGAATGCATCGTCGATAGTGTATCAAAAATCGCGAGGTCACCAACTTCGTAACTATGACTATAAACAAATCTATCTTGAATAGCATGCAGTTTCAGCTTCCAAAGTAATTCTCTAGCTTCAGTTTCTTCCATTCCCCTTATCGCAAAAGACGATTGTCCTGTCGCATAAAGTGATTTCCGTCCTGTTACGGGATGCCTAAGTACGAGAGGGTGGTAGCAACTAGGGATGCGATTTACTTGGTCTCTTGTTTTTAATGGGTTTGCTTTGAATTCATCATCAAGTAGTTTCCCGGCGCCGTATAAATGCGCGACCTCAAGTGAGTCTATTTTTTCCTTAGTTTTATCGTCGAGTGCGTCGTAAGCGGCTGACATATCCGCTAATTTTGTTTGACCACCAATTGAAGGAACTAAAATTGAATATAGCATGGTGGCGCTCGCTGGTTGTCTTTCGTAGGATTGATCGGTATGCCATAATGCTGCTCCGTTTCTGATATCCGAAGAATTATCTTTTTCTTCTGTATTTCCAACGGCCAGTAGCTCTGGATATCCAGGCATTCTCATATGATCTAGAACGTGTGGAATTGGTGTCCCCCATAACCGCCCAAATTCTAAATATCTAGCCTTTGTTAGTTTCTGATCCTTTATAATAATGACCCGATGTTCGTATAACGCGTCTGTGAGACTTTTCATTAAACTCGGAGTGATAGTTTTGTTTAGATCAATTCCGCAAAGATTGGCGCCGTGGGCCGCATTTTGAATAGGAATGACTTCGACCATTCTGCCCTCTCTTTCCTAGTCGTGCATTGTCGGTTAACTTGTTGTTCCGCTCAATAGTCCAATAACTACTATCTGAATGATGATGACATTTTTTCTAAAATTAAAAATCTGAACAAACTTAAGTAATCCAAATTTTATTTTGATCCTATGATGACCGACTCTGATAAGAAGTTTCAACAACTACTTTATAATCGCAATTTTGTCCTTTTTCTATTAATGCGATCTTGTAATGTAATAGGCGTTCAGATCGTAACCGTTGCTGTCGGTTGGTACGTCTATCAATTAACACGTGATCCTTTGGATCTTGGATACATAGGACTAGCTCAGTTTGCGCCTTCATTGGCTTTGTTCTTGGTCGCCGGGTATGTATCGGACAAATATGACCGAAGAATGACCATAGTGGTATCGAATGTCATTCATTTAGTAGTGGTTTTTCTTTTGCTTGGTGTCTTATTAAGCAATTGGGGTAGCATAAAAACAATCTTGCTTATATTGGTCATCCATGGAATTGCCAGGACATTTTTTCACACCGCATCCCAAGCAATCCTGCCCAACATAGTAGCTTCAGATGTTTTTCCAAATGCTGTGGCTTATTCTTCCTCGGTTAATAAGGCTGCACAATTAATAGGCCCAGCGCTAGGTGGTGTGCTGTTAGCTTTATCTGAGGACTGGGCATATTACGTGGCTGGATTTTCGTTTTTATTGGCCGTTTGTGCCTCCAGTGTTATGAGCGGTCAGTTGAAGCACAAGTCCGCGGATCGAATGACACTGACCCGGATGCTAAGTGGATTTTCATATGTTTGGCAAAACAAAATTGTTTTGGGCGCGGTCTCCATAGATCTCGTCGCGGTGTTATTGGGAGGTGTTATGGGGTTGCTTCCAATTTATGCGAGCGATATTTTAGCTGTTGGCCCCGATGGTTTGGGGCTGATGAGAGCTATGCCAGGAATTGGTGCTCTCTGCATGGGACTGGCTTTAGCGCAAATAGCCCATCCGCGCTATGTGGGTGCCACCATGTTCATTACTCTAGCTCTTTTTGGTGGATCCATTGTCATTTTTAGTCTTTCGACAGTTTTTTGGATTTCATTAGCCGCGTTAGCAATTTATGGGGCTTCAGATATGGTCAGTGTCTACATTAGACTGACACTCGTTCAGTTAGCTACACCAGATGAGATGCGAGGAAGAGTGAGCGCGGTGAATTCGATCTCTATAAATGCTTCAAATGAGTTAGGAGATTTCAGAGCCGGTTTAATGGCGTCTGGCTTTGGAACAGTACCTGCAGTTTTGTTAGGTGGTATAGCTACGTTTGCAGTCGTTGGAGTATGGATAAAAGTTTTTCCAGGCCTTGTTAAAATAAATAGATTTGATGATGTTAAAAAATAAATAACTTAAGGGGAGTTTTTAGAACTATCTTACGTTATTGGAAAGACACCCTTTCTAGCATGCTGATATGATAGTGTATTTAATAACGCTGGTCCCCAATCGGGGGTATCAATAATTACTATTCCGCAAGATTCTTTTTCCCAGACGGCTCTGAAGTGGGTTTTTGACCTGAGAAGGACTAAATCAAAGTCCAAATGGTCCATGCCAAATTGTTCAAATGGGTCGAGATTAATCGCACTGATATTTACTGAGATAAGCCAAATGAAGATATTTTTTACTTTTACAATTGCTGTGACCCCAAGATCGACTGGCCGACCTTTTCCCATTAATCCGCCCATTTGGAACTTTGGTTTTCCGGTCCAAATTACCTCAACCTCTATTACAAGAGGTTGTCCGGCTTTCGAAGAGCTCTTTCCCCCAACCTCTAGTAAAATATTTGACCCAACACCTGCTGCATGAGCTGTTTTTGCCGCTTGTGGATCCCAGAAATATGGCACAGCGACCCTCTCATTGCTGGTTTTAATCAGCTCATGCAAAACGTAAGTAGAGTCGTTCATTCTATCTGCATGCTCAAGAATAACGGCGGGCTTTTGTTCGTTTTTTTTGATTTCCAAAGCTTTTCTTAAACCGTTTCCGATATTAAATACGCTATCCTTCGGGTATAAACTTTCTCTCAAATCCCAAATCAATTTTGACATGTGTTCAATCACCTTGTTTGAGGTATCATGATCATTTTTGCTCGTTACTATTAACGATATGCCAATCTGGGGTACGTCGGCATATGCAAACCCCATTACTACTGAGCAGTCTAAAATATTAGCATAGAGCTCCTCCTGTTTTCTGGCTTCAGCCATAACTTCACAAAGTGGGGCAACCTTTGTCGCTGTAAAAATTGAGGGCAAGGTTATTGGGACTTTCTGTATTACAGTTTTTGGATCAAATTCGCCTCTTAGTTTTGCAATCATAATCTTCCCCACACGTTCGCCGGTGTCTCCCATGTCTATGTGAGGACTCTCCCTGTAAGCACTCAAAACTTCTGCATAATCTATAAATTTGGGGTCGAGGTTTCCGTGAAGGTCAAAAGCTACTCCAAGGGGCAAATCATTACCTATTTGTTTGCGAATCTCACTAACAAAATCCAAATCTGTTCTGCCATTTTTCGTAACTAACGCACCATGAAGGCCTAAGAGCACTGCATCGAGATTGTAAAGTTCCGCTCTAATTCCGCGGGCAATCTCATCAACAAAGTGGTCAAAGGCTTCATCTGTTGCAGACGCAGCTGCGCCTACCTCTGAATAGACCAGTGGAACCAACTCAACGCCCTCGTTTTTGCACGCTTTTATGAAGCCGCCGGGCACAGTGTTTGTATTTTCGAAAGATGAAAGGAGATCCTCTCCCCGTTTTGCTACTCTTTCAAATTCGTCGAGTGTAGTTGGATTGGGAAGAAATGTGACTGATTCTAAGTTGAAACCTGCTATCAGAATTCTCATTATGCTTCCTTTTGAAGAGTAGCTAGGCTCTAAGAGCAATTTGTTTCAGTCTAGCATTTTAGTTGAGATAATTTTAGTTTAAACATGATTAAAGATTGATAACGCATCCATTGTACAAGTAACAATGCTGCAGGGAGTATATCAAAGTGATACCAAATGAAATTCCAGGTTTTAATTTTGACCTTGGAGAAACTGTAGACCTTCTAAGGGACACGGTTAGATCCTTTTCTGACGATGAAATTGCGCCACGGGCTAATTTGATAGAACAAAACAACGATTTTCCAAAAGATTTATGGACTAAGCTTGGGGATATAGGTGTCTTGGGTATCACTGTTGAAGAGGAATATGGCGGCGCCGGTATGGGTTACTTGGAGCATGTTGTCGCCTTGGAAGAAATAAGTCGGGCATCAGCTGCTGTTGGATTGAGTTACTCAGCTCATTCTAATCTTTGCGTAAACCAGCTACGTCTAAATGGTAACGAGGAGCAGAAGAAAAAGTTTCTGCCAGAGTTAATCTCAGGAGAAAAAGTTGGTGCCCTAGCTATGAGTGAGACGGGCGCTGGCTCAGATGTGGTTGGTATGAAAACAATTGCCACAAAAAACGGAGATCGTTTTATCTTGAACGGCTCTAAAATGTGGATAACAAATGGCCCAAACGCGGATACTCTCGTTGTTTATGCCAAAACCGACCCCGGTGCCGGTAAGCACGGCATTACAGCCTTTATAATTGAGAAGGGAATGAAAGGTTTTTCCACGTCATCAAAATTAGATAAAATGGGAATGCGCGGTTCAAACACTTGTGAACTAATATTTAGTGATTGTGAAGTCCCGGAAGCTAATATTTTGGGCTCATTGAATGGTGGCGTTAAGGTTCTTATGAGTGGGCTAGATTATGAACGAGCTGTATTGGCGGCGGGCCCAATAGGTATTATGCAGGCTTGTATGGACGTGGTTCTACCATATGTCCATGATCGAAAACAATTTGGTCAGCCCATTGGGGAATTCCAACTAATGCAGGGCAAATTGGCAGATATGTACGTTACGATGAATGCTTCAAAATCCTATGTTTACAGTGTTGCCAAAGCTTGCGACCGCGGTGAGGTAACCAGAAAGGATGCGGCAGGCGCAATATTATATGCTGCGGAGCGTGCCAGCTGGATGGCATCGGAGGCAATACAATGTCTGGGCGGAAATGGATATATAAATGATTACCCAACTGGTCGACTGTTAAGGGACGCAAAATTATATGAGATAGGTGCCGGCACTTCTGAAATTCGAAGAATGTTAATCGGTAGAGAGTTATTTAAAGAGACTTCCTAAACTTTATAACGAAAAGCTAGCAAGTAGCTTTTGTTCTAATAGAAATGAGCATTTTTTATGTCGAATATTACGACGGGGACAAGGTATCAAGAGAAATGTTCCTGGTGTCTAGGAGATGCTAAATATGAACACTATCATGACACTGAATGGGGCGTGCCGCAAAAGGATGATAGAGTTCTATTTGAGAAAATAAGTCTGGAAGGGTTCCAGGCCGGGTTAAGTTGGATAACAATATTAAGAAAGCGAGATAACTTTCGGAAGGCATTTGATGACTTTGACCTTAACGCAGTAAATAATTACAACGAAGACCACACTGAAAAAATATTGAAAAACGCTGCTGTGGTGAGGCACCGCGGCAAAATAGAGAGTGTTATAAACAACTCGAAAAGAGCTAAAGAATTGCAAAATGAGTTTGGCTCTTTAGCTGCCTTTTTTTGGTCATTTGAACCCAAAGATAATCCAACATTATCCAAAAGAAGAGTGAGAGAAACGTCTATCCCTTCTTTTTCGAAGGAGTCTGAGGCAATGTCGAAAGCTTTAAAACAAAGAGGTTGGACTTTTGTAGGCCCAACCATCTGTTATTCTTTTATGCAGTCAATGGGATTAGTAAATGATCATGTAGATGCATGTTTTCGTAAAGAAATCGTCGCTGATTTAAGGCAAAAATTTAGGCGCCCTTAAACGTTATCAAATTAAAAAATTGCTGATAAAAAAGTGCCAATTAATTCTTGAGGAGTAAAAATGAAAGGTAAAAGAATTACCACGGGTTCGCCTTTCGAGGCTATGGTAGGATATTCTCGTGCGGTAGTAGATGAAGATATCATATATATCTCTGGAACCACCGGTTACGACGCTAGAAAGAAATGTTACCCAGCGAATGTAAAAGACCAGGCAATAATCGCATTTTCAATTATAGAAGCTGCCCTTAAAAAAGCGGGGAGCAGCCTAGAGAACATGCTGCGAATACGGGTTTATGTCGCCTCGAGGAGTGAATTCGAGGAAATTAAACCGATAATTAAGGCTAATTGTGAGGCGGCCATGCCTGCAAATACCACGATTATATGTGATCTAGCAGAAGAAGCAATGCGAGTAGAATTTGAAGTTACCGCAAAAATCTAGCAATCAACAAACACCCTCAGTCTAAAATTTTGCATGCCGTAGAGATAATTAGGCATAAATCTTTTCGTAAAATTAGGGAGAACAGCATGACAACGATTATGATTACAGGCGCTAGTCGAGGACTTGGATTGGAATTCGCCCGCCAGTTTTACAACGAGGAATATAGAGTAATTGCCACATGTAGAAATCCCAAAAATGCCAATGAGCTGCATACAATTGGTGATATCGATATCCATTCATTGGACGTTACTGACGACAAAAGCGTTTCAAATCTTGCTGATAAGTTGCGTGGTGAAAATATTGATATTTTGATTAACAATGCGGGTGTTATTGGACAAAGGGATGGGTTTGGTAGGCTCAATTACGATATTTGGGCTGAAACGATGGATACAAATGTCTTTGGACCTATGCGGGTCGCAGAAGCTTTCAGAGATAACGTAATGAATAGTGAAAAAAAACAAATGATATTCATAACTTCGCGGATGGGTAGTATCGCAGAAGCAGTTCCAAACGCTTATGTGTACAGGTCCTCAAAAGCAGCACTCAATATGGCTGTCAAATGCCTCTCTGCAGAATTAGGAGAACAAGGTTTGATAGCTGTGCTGTTTCACCCTGGACACGTGCAAACCGATATGGGTGGACAAGCAGCTCCTGTCACGCCGCATAAGAGTATTGAAGGTATGAAAAATCAGATAGTTGCGCTGACATGCGACGACAATGGGCGCTTCTTGTCTTATGATGGCCACCAAATTCCTTGGTGATGATGTATTAGTAATTTTGAACAGAGGTCTTACATGACAGAATTTAAAAGTTCTTTGAACACTTCGTCAGCAGATTTTATTGCAAATTCCGAAAACATGCAGAGTTTAATTGATGATTTGAGGACGCATGTGGCCAGAGTTAAGCTAGGTGGAGGCGAACGTTCTCAAAAGCGGCACATAGATAGGGGCAAGCTCTTACCCCATGATCGCATTAGTGGATTATTAGACCCAGGTTCACCCTTTTTAGAATTCTCACAGCTAGCAGCCCATGACATGTATGAAAATGAAGCACCGTCGGCAGGTATACTGACGGGAATCGGAAGAGTGTCTGGTTGTGAGGTCGTCATCATTTGTAACGATGCGACGGTAAAGGGAGGCACGTATTATCCTATTACTGTCAAAAAACATCTTAGAGCTCAGGAAATAGCACAGGAGAACCATTTGCCTGTTGTCTATTTAGTCGACTCCGGCGGAGCTAACTTACCGCATCAAGACGCTATTTTTCCTGATAAAGAACATTTTGGAAGGTGTTTCTTTAACCAGGCGAATATGTCAGCTTTGGGTATTCCTCAAATAGCTGTTGTTATGGGCAGTTGCACTGCAGGAGGAGCTTATGTCCCCGCTATGTGTGACGAGGCGGTAATAGTAAAAGGGCAGGGGACGATATTCTTGGGAGGTCCTCCCTTGGTTAAAGCTGCAACTGGCGAGGTTGTAACCGCAGAAGATTTAGGCGGTGCTGATGTTCATAGTCGGGTCTCCGGAGTCACAGATCATTATGCTAACGATGATCGGCATGCATTGGAGATCGCTAGGCAAATTATAAGCACGCTCAACTTTAAAAAAATAAAAAAAGATCGTCCTTCCTGGGTTGAACCACTCTATGATCCAGAGGAAATATATGGAGTTGTTCCTAAAGATCCCAAAACGACTTATGATATTAGAGAGATTATGGCACGTATCGTTGATGGGAGCGATTTCAGCGAATTCAAATCTCTCTATGGGGCGACTTTGGTATGTGGTTTTGCAAAAATTTACGGCCAACCGGTCGGAATCTTGGCTAATAATGGTATCTTATTTTCCGAATCCTCGCTTAAGGGGGCGCATTTTATTGAGTTATGCTGCCAAAGAAAAATACCACTGATTTTTCTACAAAATATTACGGGCTTTATGGTTGGAGAAAAATATGAGCGAGGAGGTATCGCTAAAGATGGTGCGAAACTTGTGACTGCTGTCGCCTGCGCTCGCGTCCCAAAGTTTACAGTGATTGTTGGTGGCTCGTTTGGAGCTGGTAATTATGGTATGTGTGGAAGAGCCTATTCGCCGAGAATGTTATATACATGGCCCAACAGCCGAATATCGGTTATGGGAGGTGAGCAAGCTGCAAGCGTATTGGCCACCGTGAAGCGTGACGGAATGGAAGCACGTGGAGAAAAATGGACTGCTGACGAAGAAGAGCAATTCAAAATTCCTATTCGTCAGCAATATGAGAAGGAAGGCCATCCTTACTACGCCACAGCCCGACTTTGGGATGACGGCATAATAGACCCGGCTGATACGAGAAGGGTTCTTGGTTTATCAATCTCTGCATCTTTGAATAAACCAATAGAAGATACGAAATTTGGTATTTTCCGAATGTAATTGGTGGCTTTTTTTAAAAATATTGGCTTATTCAATGTTTGTATTCACCCGAATGTTCGATAGATCTTGATGTTATGGGGCGATCACTTTTCATAGGAACGGCCCTTGTGCTATTTTGCCTTATTATGGCTGCTGTCGGGCGCGGAATGGGGGATACATATGCTATCTTCCTTCTTCCTTTAAGCCAAGATCTAGGTTGGGACAGATCTAATATTGCCTCTATCTACGCTGTTTATATCGGCGCCATGGGGGTTTTCTCGCCATTGTCTGGATATCTTTTTGATCGTTTCGGCAGTCGCTTTATTTATGTTTTTGGGGTTCTCTGTCTTGGGGCGGGTTATTGGGCTGCGGGAAACTTAACTTCCCTATGGCATTTTTATTTAGCGCTTGGACTTTTAACTGGTTTAGGTGCATCCCTGATTTGGCAAGTTCCAGCTCAGAGTCTTGTAAGTAGGTGGTTTGATAAGCAACTTGGGACTGCAATAGCCTTCGTTTATGCAGGTTATGGTTTTGGAATATTAATCTTAGCCCCGATAGCACAGATATTGATTGAAGGCTACGGATGGCGGCTGACATATCAACAATTTGGACTAGTGTTTTTGTGTTTAATACCAATTATCATTTTCATTCCCTGGAAAGTAATCGAGCGGGGTGCACCGAACAATCCAAGACGGACAAATACAGGGCGGGCTGAAGGTGGGCACACTCTTGGCTCCGCACTAAGGTTGCCAGTTTTTTGGATAATGTTTGCAATTTACTTTCTCACGGCATTTGCAATTTTTGGTGTTAGCGTTCAGTCGGTTGCCTATCTTGTGGAACTCGGGTTTGGTGAATTAGAGGCTGCAGGTGCTTTTGGACTTGCAGGAATGTTGTCCTTTGCTGGTATGTTTTTGACAGGGGTAGCTGCGGATAAGTTTGGGAACAGTTTAGTAGCAACAATTAGTTATTTACTTACGATAAGTGGTGTCCTTGGACTGGCCGCTTTACAATTTTTTCCTTATGAAGGGTTAGTGCTCTTTTGGGTAATTCCTTATGGCTTGAGTATGGGCGCGCGTGGACCAATTATCGCTACTCTCTTAGCAAAGTTATTTTCTGGAAAAGGCCTTGGAGCTATTTATGGAATGATCATGATGGGGCAAGGACTGGGTGCTGGGCTAAGCGCTTGGTGTGGGGGCCTTATATATGATTTCACTGATGGATATAATTTAATGTTTTGTATATCGGTGATATCAGCGCTTATATGTATTGCACTTTTTTGGTTAAGTCCGGAAATCCGTTTCGGATATTTAAACTCGCTTTCACGTGCAAAACGGTCGAATTAGTTCAAACCTTAATTTAAATAGGAAGAGATTTATGGCGGATTTACATTTCCTGACAGCAGTCCAGCTTTCCGAAAAAATAAAGAGTAAGAAAATAAGTTGTTTAGAAATGCTCGATTTATTTTTAGCAAGAACCGAAAAGTTCAATCCAAGTCTGAACGCTATCATTTACTTGGATAAGGAGGCAGCAAGAGCGAGAGCTAAAGAGGCAGACGAAGCTCTGGCTAAAGGAGAGTCCTGGGGTGCACTACATGGTGTTCCAATGACTGTGAAAGAGAACTTTAATATTGCTGGTCAACCCTCCACTTGGGGCGTGCCGGATCTCAAAAATAATATAGCCAAAGAAGATGCGCTTTCAATTAAACGCATGAAAGCGATTGGTGTTAATTTTTTTGGTAAAACAAATGTCCCACTCATGCTCTCCGATTGGCAGAGTTTTAATGAAATTTATGGCACCACAAATAATCCGTGGGATCTAAATCGGACACCTGGAGGTTCGTCAGGTGGGTCCGCTGCTGCTCTGGCAGCTGGTATGACAGGATTGGATGCGGGCAGCGATATTGGTGCCTCTATTCGAAATCCAGCCCATTATTGTGGCGTATTTGGACATAAGCCGAGCATGGGTATTTTGCCAACCGTGGGCTGCGCTTTCCCTGGTAGTCACGTGCCACCTGATATATCTGTTATCGGTCCGTTGGCTCGCGGCGCCGAGGATCTTCGTGTCGCGACGTTAGCTATGGCTGGTGCTACAGGGCGAACATCAAGCGGAAAGCACCTAACCCTTCCAGATTGCACGAAAACAAAATTGAATGATTTTAAAGTGGGAGTGCTTCTGGAGGACCAGAACTGTAAGCAAGATACCGAGTTAACGGATTGCATTCAGGGCATGGTTGATAAATTGGCTAAACTCGGATGCAAAGTCGTGGAAAAGTTGAGCCCAATAAAAGATACAAAAAGATCGCATCTAGTTTATCTTATGCTGCTGCGGGCAGCGACTGGAAGTCGATTAAGTGATGAGGAATTAGCTAAATCTGCAGACAGGGCTCTGTCGGCCGACCCCGATGACCTTAGCTACAAAACAGTCGTGGATCGAGCTGTTACTATGACACACAAGGATTGGTTGGCTTGGAATGAAGAAAGAGAATTGCTTCGCCGTGAATGGGATGTCTTCTTTGAAGACTACGATCTTTTGATAACACCCGTGGCTGCCTCTGCAGCTTTCCCCCATGATCAAGTGGGTGACCGAGCTGACCGAAAAATTCCTATCAATAATGGAAATGAACCAACAGTCGACCAGCTTTTTTGGGCTGGGCTTCCAGGCGTAGTTTATTTGCCTGCCACAGCAGCCCCGGCTGGGTTGACTAGGTCTGGTCTGCCCGTTGGTGTTCAAATTATTGGACCGTATTTGAACGATCTAAAGACGATAGAGTTCGCCAAGTTAATTGAAAGAGAAATAGGTGGCTTTGTGCCACCCGCGGGGTATGAATAATGACTAAAATTACGCAGGTGGAGATACACGAATTTGGCTTTGATGTCCCAAATTTAGGGAATCTGACGGGGGCAGACTCTGTTGGTGCGATAGGTTATATGAAAGGCGCGGTCTCCCGAATAGAAAAATTTGCGCTAGTCATCATTACCGAAGATGGTTGCCGAGGCGAATATGTTACGCACTGGTGCAGTACACCATCTACCTGCGCTCAAGCAAAGACCTTGGCTCCGAAACTTATAGGACGTCACGCGGAAGAACGAGAAGGTATATACGACGATATGAAGCGTGAACTAAGGCAATTTGATCATATGGGACAGGGGCCAATAGATATCGCACTCTGGGACTGGGCAGGCAAACAGCTGGATTGTTCCGTGAGTGTCTTGCTGGGAGGATATCGAAAAAAATTACCAGCTTATGCTAGTACATACCACGGCGATAGAAATGGTGGTCTTGATTCTAAAGAAGCTTTTGCCGACTTTGCAGAGCATTGTTTCGACTTGGGATACCGTGCATTTAAGATACATGGTTGGAATGAGGCTGATGCGGCTGAGGAGGCTGAAAATGTTTTGCATGTAGCCAAAATGGTAGGTCACAAAATGACTTTAATGCTCGATCCAGCGTGTGAACTAAAAACATTTGCCGACGCACTTTATGTTGGGAGGGCATGTGATGAAGGTGGGTACTTTTGGTACGAGGACCCTTTTAGGGATTCTGGAGTCTCTGCATTTGCGCATAAACGTCTACGGGAAATGATAAAAACACCAATTCTTCAAACTGAACACATTAGAGGAGTAGAGCCAAAGGCCGACTTTCTGATTGCTGGCGGTACGGACTTTCTCCGCATGGATCCCGAATATGACATGGGCATCACGGGGGGGCTGAAAATAGCGCATTTAGGTGAAGCTTTTGGCATCGATGTAGAGGTTCATGCATGTGGTCCAGCTCATAGGCATATAATGAGCGCAATGCGGAACTCAAATTTTTATGAAGTGGCTTTGGTTGGTCCGGATTGTCCGAATGCTGTTCCTCCGGTTTATGCATGTGGTTACTCAGATCAGCTTGATTGTGTTGATGGTGATGGTTGTGTGCCAGTCCCTGATGGACCTGGATTAGGTGTTGTCTATGACTGGGATTTCATAAACGCGAACCGTGTGAATAAAACCGTGTTTGGCGGTTGAGGCCAAAAGTGTTAGAGAGGGTGCATCAATAGAAAACGTGACTTAAGGTTCTTGGAGCAAGAAGGAGAAATGCAAGCAACATTAAATATATCAGGTTCAACTAAAGTCTTTGGGTGTATTTCTGACCCAATAACTCATGTGCGCGCGCCCTCCGTATTTAATCCTCTTTTCGAGAAACATGGCATTGATGCAGTTATGGTTCCCTTGCACGTTCCTGCAAGTGGTTTATCGGATTTTATCAAGGGTTTGAAAATGATGCCAAACTTTGGTGGAATGTCGATCACTTTACCTCATAAGGTCCCAATAATGGAGTTTTGTGATGAAATTGGCCACCAAGGTAAACTTGTAGGAGCAGTAAACTATGCGGCCTTCGACAAAAATAGACGATTAATTGCCGATAATTGTGATGGAAGCGGGTTTGTTTCTGGTTTGTTGGCGGCAGGATATCAGGTGGCTCAGCAGAAGGTTTTGATGGTAGGCGCAGGAGGAGCGGCAAGAGCGATAGCCTTCTCTCTTGCAGACTCTGGTGTATCTCATTTGAGTATTGCAAATAGAACAGAGTCGACAGCTAAAGAATTAGCGAACTCGGTGATTAATGCATATCCTAATATAGAAATAGATTGTGCGCCCCCGGATCCGAGGGGTTTTGATATCGTAATTAATACAACGTCACTGGGATTGAATGAAAGTGACAATCTACCCTTTGATCCAGAGCTTCTAATCTCTTCGCAAATCGTGGCTGAAATAATTATGAACCCTGAAGAGACAAGAATATTAAAAGCCGCAAAAAAGGTTGGTTGTAATATTCACTATGGTAGGCCTATGTTTGATCATCAGGTTGCAATCCAAGCAAAATTATTTGGGTATAATATTGATATATAACAATAATTTAGACATACAATTCTCAACCGATATATCAAGTGTTCACTTAAAAAAAACGGTTTGAGTAAATGCGAAAATCTTTTGGCTATGAATGACTATGCCTTCAGGTAACCAAAGTAGCACCAATACTAAAGGTATTTTTTGGCAAGTCGTTGGCATGTTGTTTTTTGGCTCTATGGACGCGGTTTCAAAACATTTAACTTTGACGCTGCCCGTTGTAGAGATACTTTGGGTACGATATTTATTTTTTGCTATATTTGGGTTTTTACTGGCGGTTCGCTATTCGGGGCTAAGTGGCCTAAAAACTTCAATTCCAGTTCTTCAGGCAGGACGGGGTTTGGCATTAGTCTTTGAAATAATCCTTTTCACTTATGCGTTTAGCTATATGCCGCTAGCAGACGCGCACGTAATGGCGGCCTCAGTTCCACTTATAGTTCTCGCCCTTGCAGTTCCAATACTTAAAGAACATGTTGGCCCCCGGCGTTGGATTGCTGTTATCATTGGATTTTTGGGTGTTTTGGTAATCCTGAGACCTGGCTTTGGCGAATGGCAACCAATATTACTATTGCCTCTCACAGGCGCATTAGGCTTCGCTGTTTATCTCGTTTTGACGAGGATGGCAGCTGCGTTTGATAGTGTTGGGACATCTGCTTTTTATACCGGGACAGTTGGCCTTGCAGTACTGACTATTTTCCTGCCATTGGAATGGAAAGAACCCTCGATGGAGGAATGGGGGTGGCTTATTGTAGCTAGCGTGCTTGGTCTATGTGGTCACATCAGTGTTATCAAGGCCTTATCTATGGCTGAGGCTAGTATGCTTCAGCCATTCTTTTACGTTGTATTAGTTTGGGCCACGTTTTTAGGGTTTGTAATCTTTGGTGATGTCCCAGATCTAATCACTATCGGTGGGGCATGCATAATCGTTGGGAGTGGGCTTTATGCTTGGCACAGAGAGCGAGTTAATCTAAATCAAAAATAAGCCCTGGGTCTTTTAATTAAGTTGCATCAAGGGAACAACTCTTTGCTAAATTATCAGGGTTTGTTGATTTAGAAATTACCTCTCAGATCTAAAATTATTCCTGTAGGTGAGGTTTAACATGTATATTCTAAAAATTCGAAGCGATAAAATACTTTGAAGTGGGCCTTTTAAATGGAAGATAGAGAAAGTCTAAAACCTACATACGATCTTGGACAGATGGCCGCGAATTTAAAAGCAACTCATTTGTCGCGCTCTGCTATAAGATGGGCCAAGCACTGTATTCTAGATTGGGTTGCCGTTACGGTTGCAGGTTCTGATGAAGATCTCACGAAAAAAATTATAGCTGTTGCCGAATTAGAGAAATCTTTCGGAAAAGCTAGGGTCATAGGCCATAATGTAGGGCTTACGGCTTCTCAAGCTGCGCTCGTGAATGGTGCTGCCTCGCACGCACTAGATTATGATGACGTAAACGAGCGGATGAATGGGCACCCGACAGTCCCTGTCGTCCCAGCTCTAATGGCACTAGCTGACGAGACTGACTTTACCGGCATGGATTTCATCACGGCATTTGTGGCCGGTTATGAGGTGGAGACATTATTAGCTGAAATGAGTGGATTTGATCACTATGATAAAGGTTGGCACGGAACTGCAACCTATGGAACGTTTGGAGCTGCGGCAGCTTCAGCTCGATTATTAAATCTTAGTGTTGATGAGACTGTGACGGCTTTAGGAATAGCAAGTACTCAAGCGGCAGGCTTGAAGTCTATGTTTGGGACAATGTGCAAACCTCTTCATGCTGGAAAAGCCGCTGCTAACGGCTTGTTTTCAGCCCGTCTTGCCCAGCAAGGATTTACAAGCAGGTCCGATGCGATAGAATGCGCTCAAGGTTTTGCAGCAACTCAAGCAGAGAGTTTTAAAGCTAGGCCGGTTAGGCCGAGTATTGATCAGAGCTTTGCAGTTGAGGAAAACCTGTTCAAGTATCATGCAGCTTGTTATTTAACTCATGCAGGAATTGATGCCCTAAAAAAATTGAAAGAGGACCACAATCTAAAAGTTGATCAGGTGGAACGAATTGAGCAGTTTGTCCCTAAGACGCATTTCTCAGTGTGTAACATCGCTGAGCCTCAAACGGGTCTGGAGGTAAAATTTAGCATGCGTCACACTGCTGCAATGACATTAGCTGAGGTGGACACGGGTAGTCTTCACAGTTACAGCGACGATATAGCAAAGCGCCCTGACTTGATGCAATTACGGGATAGAGTGACCATAATTGATAAGCCCTTCAATTCAAGAATGCAGTCAGAAGTTGTCGTTCATCTAAAAGACAAAGGAACCGTTCATCAATTTTCCGACGCGGGTGTCCCAGAAGTTAACTTGGATAAACAAGAAATGAGACTCATTAGAAAGTTTAACTCACTTGTCACACCAATTTTGGGAGACGAAGCTTCGCAGTCCGTCCTAGACAAATGTCTTAAACTTGAAACTTTGGAAAATGTTGCTGATTTATTTAATGAGGTAACTTTGAGCAACGTATCGTAGGTCGTCTATAACGAATCGGTTCCAATATGGAATGAAAGTTTATCAACAAATTCATCAATATGATAAATAGTAATCACACTTGTGATGGACTGATATATCTCAGGTTGTCTAATATATCAGCAATTGTGAACAGTAAAGTGGTAATTCAATGTCTAATGGTTTTGTCAAATCTGCTGCTCGAGTAATGGCTATTTTTGAATGTTTCGAGGACGTCAAGCGCCCTCTTACAATATCAGAATTGGTTAGGTTGATGGGTGTTCCACAATCCAGTATGTCGGCTCTTATGAAAAGTCTTTTATCTCAAGGCTTCGTTGATTATGATGTCAGGTCGCGAGCCTATACTCCAAGCGTGAGGGTAGGCCTCCTTGGTAATTGGTTGATGGGGGGGCCTCAAAACCAGGATAATCTTTTGACAATGTTGCAGGATCTGAACTCTACGACTGGGGATACCGTTATTCTTGGAGTTCTGAACGGTGTCGAAGCTCAATATATACATGTTGTTAATTCATATCAGCGTTTGCGATTTCAACTAAGGCCAGGGATGTTGAGGCCAATGTTTAGAACTGCTATTGGCTTGGTGTTAGCCAGTCAAAAAGACGATAATGAGATCGGTAGAATGATCCGCCGCGTTAATACGGAAGCCGAGCGTCCAGAGGAAGGAGTATTGGAATCAGAAGTGATGGAGCGAGTAAATGACGTCAGGGAAAAAGGTTTCTTGATCACCGCTAATTTAGCGACACCAGGTGCTGGGGTGGTAGCTACACTTCTTAAAAACGGTCCATCCACGAGGCCATTAGCAATTGGTATTGGGGCTCCACATCCAAGGATTGTTTCGGGTAAGGAGTTTCTGGTCGAATCCCTTTTAAATGCTGTCAATAAATTTGCTAATGGCAGAAGTTCGGCACAGGCTGCCTAACCGATTAAGTATTGCAAATACACCAAAGCTTTTATTTCCGCCAAAATTTTGGTGGCAGACTAGCCCTCAAAAAATTTTTTGCTTTTTAAAAATACTGAGTTAGATGCTGGTCTTAGTTTTCGATGAGACGCCTACCTGGCAGACGAAAAATCGTTTTCCACTATTCGCCCCTTATAAATCTATTAATTGGTTTGTCTTCGTGCATTTTGATTGAACTCACTTTCCCAGTCCATACTACCCCACCATCTTCAAGTAATACGAGATTTTCGAAGTAGGTTAATGCTACTTGAATGTCGCTTGTAATAGCTAAAAGTGTTATATCTTCCGATTGAGTTTTGGATTTAATTAAATGACAAATATCGACTGTCAAAACCGGGTCAAGACCGGCCGTAGGTTCGTCAAGCATTAAAAGTTTTGGTTTGCTCGAAAGAGCCCTTGCAAGAGCTACACGTTTTTGCATTCCACCTGATAATTCACTTGGGTACTTGTTACCAGTTGTAGCTGAAAGTCCCATGTCGCTTAATAGTTTATTTGCTACCCCTAGAGCTTTTAACTTTGAATATGACAAAGTGTTGACGATCTGAAAGGAAATGTTTTCGCGGGCTGTCATACTATCGAACAGCGCGTTCTCTTGAAACATGACCCCTATTTCACCTGGTTGCGGTTCTACTTTTTCTTTGAGGATATTAAAAAATTCTAATTTCGGTTCCTGTCCGTCTAGAAGATCCAGAATATATTTGAACAGGACCGATTTGCCCGATGCGGCAGGTCCAATAATTGCTGTTGCTTCGCCTGTTGGTATGGATAAAGTTATATGATCCAGTATTGTACTAGTGCCAAAAGAAACCTTCGCATCAATTAAATTCAATCCAAGCGACATTTGTTTGAACCTAGCAAAATTAAACTACCCGAAAAATTATGGGTTGATATCCGTTTTAAATCCCAGCACACGTGTATCTTTGTGTTACGTATAGTAACCACCTATTTTCATGTCTTGATTTTTAATAGAATAATGAGGGTAATTCAATGAGCGATCTATCTCCAATTTCTAAATACGTAGAGTGTGCTGGATGGGAAATTCATTATTTGGAATGGGGGTCGCCGAGTTTGCCGCCTGTTATAGCCTGGCACGGGTTAGCTCGAGTAGGGCATGACTTTGATGTGTTGGCGCGGGAATTGTCCAGTAAATTTCGCGTCATTGCTCCAGACACAATTGGTAGAGGGCTAAGTAGCTGGTCGACGAATGGTGACGCGGATTATTGTTTCGATGTTTATGGGCAAATAGTGAATGATTTTTGTGATAAATTGGGTATTTCCAAGCTTGCATGGATAGGTACTTCGATGGGGGGTGCTTTTGGTATCTGGCTAGCAGGCTCAATTTTTAGGGATCGTATAAGTCATCTAGTAATAAATGACATTGGTCCCGAGATGCCGCAAGAAGCAATGGATAGAATAGTGAAATATGTTGGGTCGCCTCCGGAATTTAAAACAATAACAGAACTCGAACGCTATTTACGGGTCATTTATGCTCCCTTTGGTTATATTCCAGGTGATGAGTGGCGAAAATTTACAGAATATTCCGCTCGTAGAGTAGCTAATGGGAATATTACGACACACTACGATCCAAAAATTGTTAATCAGTTTGTCCTTCACAAAAATGACTGGCTTATTTGGGATTATTACGACGCAATAACATCGGATACACTCTTGTTAAGAGGAGAGTACTCCGACTTACTTTCAACAGAAATGGCAGAAGCTATGACGACAAGAGGGCCTAAAACTGAGTTAGTTGAGTGCAAAGGTTGTGGCCACGCTCCTGCGCTTAATGTACCAGTTCAAACCGATTGCATACTTGAATTTTTAACTAAATAGAGCTTCTTCTTAGCCGATGCTGAGGGGGGAGATTAACCCGAATAAAATTTTACAAGCGATTGGTAGTGGGCGGCATTGTGCCTAAACGGCATCCTTTTCATTGCCATATGGTGCTATATCTTTCGGATCAAACTTTATATGTATCAGAGCTGGTCCATCATGCTCCAGTGCCTGTGTTAAAGCATTAGACCAAGTTTCGGTATTCTCGACTTTCCATGCAGCCGCACCATACCCTTCTGCAAGTTTGATGAAATCTGGGCTTCCCATGACGGTGGCGAAGGCGTTAGAAGCTCCATATTTGTCCACCTGACCTTTGATAATTGATCCATGCACATTATTATCACAAACAATAATTTTTACTGGAATGTTTTCCCGAACCGCAGTTGATAGTTCTTGACCAGTCATCATGAAACCACCATCACCGCAAAAAGCTATTACGGGTCTTTTATCATTAGTTGCGAGGAATGCTCCGATTGATCCTGGTACAGCTGCTCCCATAGCCCCGCTTGCGGATCCCCCTTGTGTAAGAGGCGCCCTAAACTTAAAAAATCGATGTATCCATCGTGCGTAGCTACCTCCGTCTGTAATAATAATGGCATTATCCGGGAGAAGTTTACGTGCTTGGTCAGCAATCAATGACATGTCAACATTTCCGGAGACAGGATAAGAACCTGGGGCTGAAAAATTATTGAACGACTTATGTGCTTGGTCTCTCCATGCCAAGTTATCTTGTCTTGGTTCATTTAGCTTTTCTGTTAAACAGTAAAGGGCAGATGAAACGCTAGCTTTTAACTTGAATCTAGCATCAAAACGTTCAAGAACCGCTTCGTCATTATAAATATGCGCCCAAGCATTATCATTTATTATTGTTTCTTCTCGGCTCGTTATGCCGTCGAGCCGACTCCCAGCCACTACTATGAAATCAGCATCATTGATCAGCTGTTCTTGATAACTGACATTATTGATTTCTAGATGTCCAGCATAATGTTTATTGTAATTATCGATGACATCCTGGCAT